>DAIRVC010000119.1:0-8201 GCA_036803025.1 Anaerolineales bacterium | reverse complement strand
CGTAGGCCATCATCATCGGATCGAAGGTCCACAACGGGCTGAAGGTCATGTTCAGGTAGTAGCTGACGTGGTAGTAGGCGAAGGCGCCGCCGGCCAGCCCGGCGAAGAGCGCGCTGACGAGCAGCGCCAGCAGCTTGTGCTTCAGCCCGCTCACGCCCAGCGACTCGGCCGCGTCTTCCTGCTCCCGGACCGCCTTCATCCCCAGCCCGAAGCGGGAGTTCACCAGGAAGTGGGCCGCGCCGACCGTGACGAGCGCCAGTGCCAGGAACAGGTAGTAGCGGGGCAGCAATTCGTAACCGGCGATGGCGGGGTTATAGGACATCTCCGGCAGCAGGTTGCCCACCGTCACGTTCAGGATCTGCGCCAGAGCCAGCGTCCCAATGGCGAAATACACGCCCCGCAGCTTGAAGGCCGGGATGCCGATCAGCGCGGCCAGCACGATGGCGGCGCAGCCTCCCGCCGCCAACGCCGCCGCGAACGGCCATCCCCCGATCCACAGCAGCCGGGTGACCAGGGAGCCGATGCCGAAGAACGCGGCGTGGCCCAGGTTCGATTGACCCGTGTATCCGCCCAGCACGTTCCAGCTCGAGGCCATCGTCACGTAGAGCAGGACGAGGATGAGCAGGCTGATGTTGCTGTCCTTGGTGATCACCAGCGGCGCACAACCCAGGACGACCGCGGCCAGAGCAAGCAGCGCCAGGCTGAGCATTCGTCGACGCTTCATGGCCTAGTTCTCCTTTGCGCCGAACAGGCCCTGGGGCCGGAAGACCAGGATCAGGAGAAACAGCACCAGGCCGACGACCTCGCGGTAGTTGTTGCTCAACAACAGGGAGGTGGCCGACTCGGTCAGGCCCAGGGCCAGGCCGCCGACGAGCGTGCCGGTGATGCTTCCCAGCCCTCCCATGACCATCACGATCAGCGCCTTGAGCGTCCAGTTCAACCCCATCGAGGGCTCGATCGAGTAGTTGACCGCCACCAGCGTCCCCGCTACGCCCGCCAGTGCCGCACCCAGGGCGAACGCCAGCAGGTAGACCTTGTGGATATCGATCCCCATCAGGGTGGCCGCCTCCCAATCCTGGACGGTGGCGCGAATGGCCTTGCCGGTGTAGGTCTTGCGCAGGAACAGGTGCAGGGCGAGCAGGAAGACCAGCGCCGTGCCCAGGCTGATCAGCCGCACAAGCGGGAAACGCACTCCCAGGATGGTGAGTGCCTGGCTGGAGTAAGCGGCGGTGATCCCCCGGTCGTCGGCCGTCCAGAAGCGCAGCGCCAGATTCTGCAGGATGACCGACAGTCCGAAGCCGACCAGCAGCGTGTTCTTGATCTTCGTCTCTTCGGGCAGTTTGACCATGCGGGCGAAGAGCAGCTTGTACAGGATCACCCCGACGGCCAGAAGCGCCAGAATTGTCGTCGGGATGGTCAGGAACGGATCCAGGCCCAGGAGCGAAACGGCCCAGAAGCTTGCATATCCGCCGAACATCAGCAGCTCGCCGTGGGCCACGTTGAGGAACTTGGTCACACCGAAGACCAGGGACAGGCCGAGCGCCACCAGACCGTAGAGCGCGCCCACCAGGATTCCGAAGACCAGAGTCTGGGAAACGGATTCGAGCATCGCCGCCTCGATGTCTAGGCCAGATAGGCGCTGCGCACGGATTCGTAGTTCAGAAGGTCGTCTCCGGCGCCCTGCCCCACGATCCGGCCGTTCTCCAGCAGGTAGGCACGATCGGCCAGCTCCAGTGCGGCTCGCACATTCTGCTCCACCAGGAGGATGGAGACGCCCTCCTGGTTGATCTTCTTCACCATCTCGAACGTGTGCGCCACCAGGATCGGCGCCAGGCCGAAGGACGGCTCGTCGAGCATGAGCAGCTTCGGTTTGGACATCAGCGCCCGGCCGATGGCCAGCATCTGGCGCTCACCGCCGCTGAGCGTCCCCGCCCGCTGGGACATCCGCTCCTGCATGCGCGGGAAGATCTCGAAGACCCATTCCAGCGATCGGTCCTTGCTCTTGCGCGCCTCGGCTGAGAATGCCCCCAGCTCCAGGTTCTCCAGGACGGTCATCCCGGCGAAGATCCGGCCGCTTTCGGGGACTTGCGAGATCCCCTGGTCGACGATCTTGTGCGCCGCCACCCGGGCCAGGTCCAGGCCGCCGAAGGTGATCCGCCCGCCGGCCGGCGCAAGCAGCCCGCTGATCGCCCGCAGGACCGTCGTCTTTCCCGCCCCATTCGGGCCGACCAGGGCGACCAGCTCCCCTTCTTCCACCTGCAGCGACACGCCCCACAGCGCCTGCAGGTCATCGTAGAAGACGTCGATGGACTCCAGGCTAAGCATTGGGCTTCCCCAGATAGATGTCGACGACCTGCGGATCATGGATGATGTCGTTCGGCGGACCCTCGGCGATCTTCTCCCCCATGTTCAGCACCACCACGCGGTCGGACACGCCGCAGATCGCCTTGACGATGTGTTCGACGACGATCATCGTCATGTTGGCGGCGCGGATCCTGTGGATCAACCCGCAGGCTTCATCCGCCTCACCCGGATTCAGGCCGGCCATCAGTTCGTCCAGCAGAAGCAAGTACGGCTTGCAGGCCAGCGCCCGCGCCAGCTCCAGGCGCTTGCGCTGCATGATGGTCAGATCCTTGGCGATGGACCGCGCCTTCTCCGCCAGTCCTACGCTCTCCAGGATCTCCAGGGACTCCCTTTCGGCCAACTCCAGGTCCTTAGCCGGCGCGTGGCCGTAGGCCCGGCCGACCATCACGTTCTCCAGGGCCGTCGATTCGAGGAAGGGTTTGACCAGTTGAAACGTCCGGGCGATCCCCCGCTGGCTTACCCGGTGCCGCGGGAAACCGGTGATCTCCTCCCCGCGGAAGGTGACCCGCCCCGAATCCGGCTTCAGAAACCCTGTGATCAGGTTCAGGACCGTCGTCTTCCCTGAACCGTTCGGGCCGATGATGCCGACGATCTCGCCTTCATCGACGGCGAGGTCAACATCGTGGACCGCCTGCAGCCCGCCAAAGGATTTGCTCAGGCCCTCGACCTCCAGGAGACTCATCCGCGCCCTCCGCAGACGAACGGCCCCCGGCCGGACCGAACTCCGGCGCGACTAGCCACCGGTCATCGGCGGGTAGAAGCACACCCGGCCATCCGGCGGGACCAGATCGTCCAGCTCGCTTTGGATTCCATTGACGACGATCAGGCCGATCTCTTCCGGATCCAGGCCCAGGCGATCGGCCACCTGGCGCACGGACTCCGCCCGATCCAGCCGGAGTTGCAGCTTCCGCTCGGTGCCTGGCAGCAGCTGACCCGCAATCTCGATCTCAAGCATGCGCTACAGCGCCTCGAAGACCGCCTCGATCTCGCTGTCGGGCAGGTCGAAAGTCGCCCCGTGCGGCGGCAGGGGCTCGGTGCGCATATAGGCCGGCATTCGCTCCCGCGCCGGCGGGAGCCCGGCCCTGCGGTTGAACTCCAGCTCGGCACGCAGCACATCCCGGTTGGCGCGATCGAGGTCTTCCGTCGTCCATCCCCAGCCGAATCGGCCGTTGAGCATATCGACCATCAGTTGGGGGTCGGCGACGACCGGCGGGCGAGCGAAGAGGCACAGCCCGGTGCTGTCCAGCATGGCGGCCATGATCTGGAGCTTGAGGGACAGCCGGGCCTGGCCCTCGATTCCCAGCGGATTGACTTCCTTGCGCGCCCCGAAAGCGTTGCCGGCCGTGTGGTCGGCGCCTTGCGGCGAGGTGATGTAGGTCAGGCCGTTGCCCTTCAGGCTGCGAGGGTCGTAGCCCGGCATGGCCTGGCCGAGCGCCGACGGCACACGCTCGACGCCCAGGGCCCGGCCGGTGGTGGCCGCACCCGAGCCGATCAGTCGGCCGTGCTCGGTGCCGTCGGCCACTTGCCGCAGCAAGGCGGCCAGGCTCTCGAAATCGCCGAATTTCGCCAGGCCGGCCTCGATGGCCACGCCCAGCGCCGCGCCGGTCTCGATCGTGTCCAGCCCCAGGTCGTTGCACAGCTGGTTAAGCTGCGCCACCTGGTCGAGGTCGCTCAGGCCAAGGTTGGAGCCCAACAGCGCGATCGTCTCAAACTGCAGAGTCCCGACGATCGTGTTCCCGTTCTCGTCCACGTACACGTTCCGGCAGGCGATCACGCACCCGGGCATGCAGCGTGTCCCGATCCGGCCGCTGCGGGCCAGGATCGTTTCGCGCAGCTTCTCGCCGCGCAGCTCGCCGGCGCTCTCGAAGCTGCCGCTCGAGAAACTGCGTGTCGGCAGCGACCCCATCTCGTTGACCGCGGCCGTGATCGCGGAAGTCCCATACGTGTGCGTCCCGCCCTTGGGGCCCACCTTGGGATCATTGAGCAGTTCCTGGGCGAACCGCCGGGCCGACGTCCGGAACAGCTCAGCCTCCGCCAGCGGGACAGCCGCATTGGTCGGCCGGATGACGATGGCCTTCAGGCCCTTGCTCCCCATGACCGCGCCCAGTCCGCCCCGGGCGGCGATGTTACTGCGCTGCTCCCCCTCGCCGGTGCAAACGATCGCCGCACCGATCAGCCGCAGCTCGCCGGCCGGTCCGATGGCGATGACCGTGCTCTCCTGGCCGTAGCGCTGCCAGAGCGCCTCGCAGGCGGCAGTGGTCCCCAGCCCGATGACATGCTCCGCCGCGACCAGCTCGGCCGATCCGGGTCCGACCAGCAGCACGTGCCAGCCCGGCGCCGATGGCTGGCCCTCGACCACGATGGCTTTGAGGTCGAGCCTGCCCAGCGCGTCCCCGGCAGTGCCCCCGGCATTGGATTCTTTGGTCCCGCCCGTCAGCGGGCTCTTGCCGCCGATCGACAGCCGCCCGGCCGTCGACACGCCCGTCCCACCCAGCAGGCCGGGCGCGACGATCAGCTTGTTGTGCGGCCCGAGCGGGTCGCAATCCGGCGGCACCTCCTCGAGCAGGAGCCGGGCGATCAGGCCCCGGCCACCCAGGTGCTCATAGGCGGCCGGGGTCGCCTCTTGCCTGACGCCCAGGCTCCCCATGTCCACTCGCAGCATCTGCATGGGCCCACACTCCGCTCTGCCGTGCGGATTCCGCCGGCCAACCTTCCTTCTCAGGGAGGATAGGCGACGGTGTAGAGATGCTTACCACCCTGCAGCGGGCCCTTGAGCAGCGCTTCGATCTCCTGCGGGTCGCGCATGGTGGTCTTGTCCACCGGCGGAAGCACGCCGGCCGGGAAGCGCGTCATGATGTCGCCGATCAGCTTGCACATGTAGTCCAGCAGCGCGTTCAACCCCGGCTTGGCCTTCTCGGGATCGGCCAGCGTGGGCCGGCCGATGACCCCCTCGGGGTAGACCAGGACCTCGATGCCTCCCAGGCCGACGTGCTCGTGTCCTTTGATGGGCGCGTGGTAGACCTCGCCGCCCTTGTCCACATGCCCGGGCGGGAGGAAGCCTTCCGGCTTCGTGTCCACGGCCAGTTCCATCTTCATGAACTCGGGGAACAGGGCCAGGGAGTAGGAGGCTTCGACCTCGCAGGCATGTTGGAAGGGCGTGTCGAACGGGCCGCCGTGCGCCTTGTCTTTCAGGAAGTCGTGGATGGCCGTGGGCCAGTGCAGCGAGATCAGGATGCACGGCACCTGATACTTCTTGGCGAACTGGTGCAGCGCCAGCGGGATGACCTCTTCCTGGCCGTGACCGTTGAGCAGGATCTGCTTGCGAAAGCCGGCGTTCCAGAAACCGGCGATCACGCCGCGCAAGTTGGCCAGGAAGGTGTCTTCGGGGATGACCACCGTCCCGGGCATGCCCAGGTGGTTGTAGGGATGGGAGCCGTACCAGATCGGCTCGGCGACCGTGCAGCCCGTCCGCAGCGCCACCTGCTCGGCCATGCGGGTCACCAGGAAAGTGTCTTCGCCCAGCGGCTGGGCGGCCCCGTGGCACTCCGTGCTGCCCACCGGGATGATGATCAGATCGCTTTGCTTCAGGCGAGCCGCGATCTCGGTCATATTCATGGTTTGGTAGTACACACCGCTCGGGCGCTCCATGTGGCCGCTTTCAGGCGGCAGCTTCCACTCAGCCATGCAGCCTGCCTCCTCTCCCCAACCCCTCGTACCGGCGCGAGCCCGCCCTAGAACTTCGGCAGGTGCAGGTCGGCCGAACCCTTGGGCGACTGTTTGGCCTCCGGGTAGTACTTGCCGACCATCTCCACCACGATCGAGGCCTGGTCGGCCATCTTCTTGGCATCGGCGGCCGAGGTCAGCTGGCCGTGCCCGCCGACGACGGAGTTGCCGGTCTTCAGATGAACCGGGGCGGCGACGCGCACGATCTCGGGCGCCTCGTAGACGCGGATGAAGCCGCCCGAGGCGGGCGGGTTGTCGGTGTGGATGTCGAGCGGGACCTTCACGGCCGCGCGCAGGCCGGCGAGCATCGGCAGCTGCAGATCGCGGACCGGGTTGATGCTGTCCGCGCCCAGGCTCTCCAGCAGCCGGAAGGAGCAGGGGTTGCAGTGCCCCAGGTGCGCCGAGGCCTTGAAGGCGATGTCCTTCGGCAGCGCCCCGTCCTTGCGCATCTGGTTGATCAGCCAGAGCATGCCCTCGTCGTAGATCAGGAAGCCGCGGCAGCCCAGCTCGTAGCCGCGCTTGATGTCTTCCACGGCGCGCAGCACCTGCTCCATGCCGCGCAGGCGGTAGCTGATGCGCACGCCTTGCGAGGAGAGCACCGTGGCGCCGGTGTCGTAGGTCGCCCGCGGGCCGACGGACAGCAGCAGCTCGGCGCCGTACTGGCCGCACAGGCGGCAGTACTCCCGGATCTCCTCCCGGGTGTGTCGGAACATACCGTAGGTCTCCGTCACCCGGTTGATAGTGATGCCGTTCTTGGTGGCCGTGTCCAGCAGCGCGCCGACGGCCTCGGCGGTATTGACGGTCGGGACCTCGATCCGGTAGGCGCCCCCGTCGGGGAAGCGCGCCGTCGAGGTCGGCATGTCGTTCAGATCGCCCGGCGGCAGCCCCAGCTTCTTGAGATACGCTCGTGTCTCTTCAAACATCGGAATGCTCCTCTTGCGGCTAGGATGAATCAGCGGCAATGCGCCGGCAGCGGCGGGCAGTAGACCCAGACCAGCTTCAGCGGCTCAGTGCCGATGTTCTCGACGCGATGCTTCTTGCCCAGGGGGGAGTAGAAGGCCGTCTCCGGGCCGATCTCCCACTCGCCCTCGCCCTCGATCACGATCTTGGCGCGGCCGCTGATGAGGAACAGCACCTCCTCAGACGCATCGTGAACGTGGTCGGGGATCATGCTGCCCACTTCGGTGATGTTCATCCCCATGGATAGGTTGTGCACCCCGCCGAACTTGGGCGCCAGGAGGAGCTTGGACACGCGCGGCGGATCGCGGCGTTCGCCTTCGACATCGGCGGCTTTGACAAACGGCACGGTTCCCATGCTCAACCCTCCCTCAGCGCCCGCGCAGCTCGGCGGAAGTCAGCGTGCGCGAGACGATTTCGGTCAGCGCACTCAGGCCGACCTCGCGCGCCATCGTCTCCGAGGCGCGGCAGGCGAGCTGACCGATCTCGAGCATGCGTTCAATGGGCATGCGGTACGACGGTCCGACGACGGCGACCGCGGCAACGGGGGCACGATTGACATCCAGGATCGGCGCGGCGACCGCGTTGATGTCTTTCTCGAATTCCTCCACGGAGGTGGCAAAGCCGCGCTCACGGATCTGCTGCAGGTCGGCGTACAGCGCTTCGCGCGTCTGCAGGCTCCGCTCGGTGTACTTGCGCAGCCCCGCCTGCAAGATCGCCTGAACATGGTCTTCGGGGAGATAGGCCAGGAAGGCCTTGCCGGAGGCGGTGCAGGCGACCGGCAGGCGCTGCCCGACGCGGGCGGCGATCTTCACCGGCTGCGGGCTATCGACCACATCCAGGTAGACGACGTGGTTCCCGTCGAGCACTGCCAGGTCTACGGCCTCCCCGCATTCCCTCATCAGCTGCAGGAGATACGGCCGCGCCCAGCGCTGCAGGTCGACATCGTGCAGGACCAGAGAGGCCATCTCGACGAAGCGCAGCCCAAGGTGGTACATCCCGTTCGAGGGATGGCGGCTGACGAAGCGCCGGCTCTCCAGCGTGGCCAGCAGCCGATGGGCGGTGCTCTTGTGAATGCCGACCCGTTCGGCGATCTGCGTCAGGGATAGGTCCGGCTCGTCGGCAGTGAAGGACAGCAAGATGTCCAGCGCTCGCTC
>DAIRVC010000118.1:0-8226 GCA_036803025.1 Anaerolineales bacterium | reverse complement strand
GCGCTGGAGCTCTCGATAGTCGGCGTCGCCGAGATAGTCGGCGACCAGCTGCGAGGTCGTCTCGACGCTGGGGGGCCGGGCCGCGCGCGCCGTGGCCACCGTGGCGCACATCGAGGTGATAACCAGCAGCAGCGGGGCAAGCAGCAGCCAACGCACCAGACCCCGGGCGTGAGCGCCCGAGTCTGGTTTGCCCTTCGAAGTCCGTGCCTTCTCGTCCATGGCCGGCGCCCTTCTCGGCGCCAACGCCGCCCTATGCCTCGGCCCGCGGAAGTGATACGGCCAGACCGCTGCCTCGCCCACTCGGGCGGAACCAGACCTGACCGCCCATGCGCGCCACCATCTCCCTCACCAGTGCTGCGTCGATGCCGGCCTCTTCGGCGGCGATCCACGAATCGACCGCCGCAGCCGGCGCGGCCGAAGGCGCGCCTCCACTAGGCGCCTCTTCGACCACTTCAATCCACAGGTGCTGCAGATAGTGCTGGATGACGATCGAGAGCGCCGCGCCCGCCTCCGCCTGCCGGGCGGCCAACGCCACCAGACGGCGCAGGACGTCACCCATCAGGTCCCGATCGACCCAGACTTTGGAGCCGCTCTCGGGCGCCTTCAGATCGAGCGGCACGGGCTGGGCGCCCGCTGCCGGCGCGCTCCACTCCTGCAGGTGTGCGCGGATGAAGCGGACCAGGTCCAACCCGACCGGCTTCAAGGCCCGACCCCGGTCGACGTCCACAAAGCCGGGAAGCCCGTCGACCCAGGCGCGCACTTCGGCGATCTTTCCGGCCAGGCGTCCTTCGACGTCCTGCCGCTGCGCCGCCGGTGCCTGCGCAAGCTCGCGCAGCGCCTGCATCTCGGTCTCGGCCTGCACGACCTGCTGGCGGATTTGATCGGCGGCTTCGGCGAACAACCGCCGTTTGAGTTCCTCGGCCTGGCGCAGATGGGTGATATCGCTGACGACCATCACCCAACCGTCACTGTCCTGGTCGCTCGGCGGCAATCGCGAAAGGCTGACGCGCTGGACCGCCCCGGCCGGCCAGCTCACCTCCACGGCCGACGGCCGAGCGCCGCCGACCGCAAGCCATTCTTGTAGCGGGGCGGCCAGAGGCTGGGGCAGCGCCTGAGCCGCCTCTTGCCCGACCAGATCCTCATGGCCGAGGAGTCGCTGCGCGGCAGCGTTGGCGACGCTGATGATGCCCTGCGCGTCGGAGGCAACGATCGAGTCGGAGACGTTGCCGATCAATGCCCGCAGGCGCTCGGCCTCAGCCGCCAGCCGGGCTTGCAGTCGTTCCTTCTCCACCCGCAGCTGGCGATGAGCAGCGGCGCGCCAGACGGACAGGGAAAGCTGGTTGATGCTCTCCAGCGGCTTGATCAGGAAGTCGTAGGCCCCGTCCTGGTGCAGCGCCGAAATGGCCGCTTCCATCGACCCGGCGGCCGTGATGATCACCACCTCCAGCCACGGATCGAGCTGGCGGGCGTGTGCCATCAGCTCCAGGCCGTCCATAACCGGCATCGACAGGTCGGTGACCAGGACCGAGAAGGGCCCGCGCTCCCGGAACAGGCCGAGCGCCTCGGCACCCCCGCTGGCCACTTCGACCGCGTAGCCGTGCCGCTTCAGGTGGGAGGCCATCAGGTCGCGGAAGGACTCGTCGTCATCCACGACCAGGACTTTCGCTCCGTTCATCTCGCCCCGCCTGTCATGTGCCCGCTTCTTGCTCGACCGGGAGCAGGACAGTGAATGTACTTCCCCGGCCGACCTCGCTCTCGACATCCAACCGGCCGTGGTGCCGTGTCACGATCCCGTAGCTGACCGAGAGGCCCAGGCCGGTACCCTCGCCCTCCTTCTTGGTGGTGAAGAAGGGATCGAACACCCGGCTCAAGTCCTCGGGACGGATGCCGACGCCGGTGTCCTGGACGGCGATGGCCACCGCGTCGCCCGACTGCTGCAGCGACGCCCGCAGGGTGCCGCCATCGGGCATCGCCTGCACGGCGTTGGTGATCAGGTTGATCAGGACCTGCTCGATCTGCTGCGGGTCGTACGTGACCAGGACGGTTGTGTCGGGGATGTCGGTGACGACCGTCACCTTGCCCTTGCGGGTGAGGTACTCCGTCAGCCGCAGCGAGGCGCGCACGGCCTCGCAGATATCGCGCTGGACCATGGCCGGCGTGGATTGGCGGGCAAACGTGAGCAGATCGGTGACGATCGCGCTGGCCCGCCCGGCATTGGCTCGAATGGCGTCCAGATGGACGCGCGCCTCGACCGGGATGGCAGGCTCTTCCTTGAGCTCCTCTGCCAGCCCCTTGATAACCGCCAGCGGGTTCTTGACGTCGTGCACGATGCCGGCCGTCAGCTGCCCGACGGCGGCCAGCTTCTCCGACTGGATGAGCTGCTGCTGAGCTTCCTGCAGCCGCTGGTTGATCTCGGCCAGTTCGCGATTGCGTTTGACCGTCTCGGCATACAGCCTTGCGGCCTCGGCTGTGCGTTCACGCAGCCGCAGTGTCATCGTGTCGAAGGCCGAGGCCAGCTCACCGATCTCGTCTCGGCGGGCCATGCCGCTGGCCTGCGCCAGGTCTCCGGCGGCGACCGCCTGCGACATGTCGCGCAGCTTCAAGATCGGCCGGGCGATGCTCTGCGCCAGCCAGTATCCCAGGGCGATCACCACGCCCGTCCCGATCGAGAACAGCCACGAGAACGTGTTGCGGCTGGTGGCCTCGGCCGAGACCACGTAGCTGCTGGGCAGCGCCACCCCCAGCACCCCGATCTGCTCGCGGCGCAAGAGCATGGGTGTGTAGACCACCTGGAAACGCCGGCCGTAGAGCGTCACCTCGCGCGTCAGCGGTACGGCCAGAGAGGAGGCCTCCTCAGCCGACAACTCCAGGGTGGAGAAGCCTTCTTCGGGTTCGACCAGGGTGGAGGCCAAGAGCGCGCCGGTATCGTCCAGGACGATCATATCGCCCAGCGCCTGGGCCTTCATCTCGAGCAGCATGTCCTCGAGACGGCTGCCGACCATCAGCGCACCGACCAGCTGGTCGTCGTCGCCGCGCACCGGCGCGCTAGTGAAGACATACGGGCCGAAGACGGTCGTGACGATTCCGGAGAACTTGTCGCCCTGGTCATCGACGCGCTCGGCCAGGACATTGGCGACCGGGCCGAACGACGAGAAGTCGTCGCCCTGCGTCGACTGCATCTGGTCGGAGTCAGGGTCCCTGAGCAGGGTCAGAACCTCCTGCCCGTTCAGGTCGACGGCCGTGACGGCGGCGACCTCGTTATTGAGGGCCAGGGGTGTCAGCACCGCGGTCAGGGTGACCCGGTCCCTGGCGGCCAGGGCTTGTGCCACGCCTTGGGAGAAGGACATCAACCGCAGGTTCGACAGATGACTGCGCTCGCGGCGGACGAGTTCGTCGGCGGCCACGCGGCTGGCCTCGTAGAGCTGGTTGGTGAACCGCTCGCGGACCGACGAGGTCACCAGGCGGGTGATGACGTAGGTCCCGACCATGGCGATAATCATGGTCAGGAGAACATACGGCAGGATCAGTCGCCCCTGCAGTCCGGCCAGAGCGGGGGCCAGGCGGCGCAGGGCTTTCCCGATGTCCGCCGATCTGGATTGTTTCTCGGCCACACCCATCGTCCTTACCGGGGTCGAGGCCGGGTCCTGGCGAGGACCGGGCTCCGCCACGGATGCTTCAGTCCAGTCTGCCCTTTCGTCCGCCGAGGCCCCGTGCCTGCGGATCCAACCGATGCGGATCATCGCCGCCCACCCTTCCCGGACCGGCTAGTCCGCCAGCACCAGCTCGCCCGAGGCAGGGTCCACGGCCACGATCCGGCCGCCCCCCTGCCCCTTGGCCTGGTACAGGGCGGAATCGACCGCCCGCAGGAAGGCCTCAGGCGTATTGTAGTCTGGTTTCCATTTCGCCACGCCGGTGCTGGCTCCCATGGACATGTCTCCGGCGCTGACCTGGCGGATGTCCTCCCGGATCCGCCGGGCGATCGCCAGCGCCTCCTGTAAATCCGACTCGGGCAGCAACACGAAGAATTCATCTCCGCCGTAGCGGGTGACCACGTCCACCTTGCGCACCTGCGACCGGACCGCCTGGCCGACCGCCTTCAGCACCAGGTCACCCGTGGGATGCCCAAGTCGATCATTGACCTGCTTCATCTGATCCAGGTCGATCATGATGGCCGAAAGCGGGCGGTTGTAGCGCTTGGAGCGTTCGACCTCCAGCTCGAGCGTCTCATCGAGTTTGCGGCGATTGAACAGGCCGGTCAGCGGGTCGGTGACCGCCAGGCGCTGCACCTCGCTGAACAAGCGAGCGTTCTCGACCATCAGGTAGTGGTGCTCAAGCGCGCGGGTCAGGGACAGTTCGAATGAGGCCAGTGATTCGAGCGGTTTGGTCAGGTAGTCGTACACCCCGGCCCGCAGCGCCTCGACCGCGGTTTCAAACGAAGCACTGCCCGTCAGGATGATGGTCTGCATCTTGGGGTCGATGGCGCGGGCCTGCTGCGCGACTTCGAGCCCCGACATCTCCGGCATATACAGGTCGGCCACCAGGACGTCGAAGCCACCCTCTTTCAGCTTGCGCACGGCCTCCCTGCCGGTGCGCGCCTCGACTACCTGCAATCCCATGCGGGTCGCGCGGCGGACGAGCACCAGCCGGAAATCCTCGTCGTCATCGGCAATGAGGATCCGGCCCACATTCGCCGCCATATCGGCCTCGACTTGGGTCACGAACTCAACTCCTGAACGGGTTTCCTCGAAGGCCAACCCTTCCATGGTTTGCCTCGCGGCTCAGCCCGCAATCTGGCTGCTTCCATCTTACCGAACCATTCTCCCCTTCTCACCTTGCATTCGGCTTCCAGCGGCTGCAAGGGATCTTGCAGTCGCCTTGCGGGTCCCCCCCAGGCGGTAACGCGGCCGCCCCGGGGTCGTTCCCGGATCCTTTCCTGCTGACCCTACAAGTGACTTGCAGGGCTGACGTTCAGGCCGGCTGAAGCCGCCCGGTGGAACGGGCAATCGACCTTGCAGCCGGGCGCCAGCGCTCCCGCGCGACCCGCGCTCAGGCCTCCAATCGATAGCCAAACCCGCGGACCGTCATCAGATGCTTGGGGTCATCGGGGTCGTCTTCGATCTTCTGGCGCAGGAAGTAGATGTAGCGCCTGAGCGCGCTGCTGCTCTCCTGGCGCAAGGAACCCCAGACCTCGGTAACCAGATCCTCCTGCGAGACGGCCTCGCCTGCCCGGCCTGCCAGGGCGCTCAAGAGGCGGAACTCGGTCGGTGTCACAGCCACCGGCTCGGCTCCCCGCAGCACCTCGCGCCGGCGGAGATCGATCTTCAACGGTCCGACCTGATAGACGGCGGCCTCGCCCTCCGGCTGCGCGGCCGAACGTGAGAGCACCGCCCGGATACGAGCGGCAAGCTCGGCCAGGCTGAAGGGCTTGGTGATGTAATCATCCACACCGAGTCGGAAGCCGCGCAGCTTGTCGGCCTCGCTGGTCTTGGCCGTCAGCATGACCACCGGTGTGTCGGTCATCTCGCGGACCCGCGCGCATACCTCCCAACCATCCATTCCCGGCATCATCACGTCCAGCACGACGATGTCCGGGCGCTGCTCGTAGAGGGCGCGCAGGGCCTGTGTCCCCCGATCGGCTGTGAGGACCAGGAAACCTTCGCGCGTCATATACTCACTGACGAAGCGCAGGAGTGTCTCGTCGTCATCCACGACCAGGATCTTCTGAGCCACGCCCACTCTCCTGTCACCCGCCGGGTCGGACGGCGCGCAACCCCACGAGCGGCTGACGTATGCGCTGCATGATCCCCGGGCCGGCTGCCTCGGGGCTAGGTCCCTTGCGGCGCGGCGGGCAGCCAGAACAGCATGCGAGTGCCCCCCGCCTCGCCGGCCTCGGCGCGTATTCCGCCGCCCATCGCCTCCAACAGCCGCCGCACCAGATGCAGCCCCAACCCATACCCATACACTTCCCGGGCGTCACTGCTATCCAGCCGGTGAAACATTTCGAAGACGCGCTCCCTCTCGGCCTCCGGAATCCCCGGGCCCCGGTCGGACAAGCTCACGCGCACCTGTCCGGCCTGCGCGCCGGCCGTCATGCGGATCTCCCCCTCGCTGGCGTACTTGCGGGCATTGTCGACCAGGTGAAAGAAGACGCTGGTCAATGCGCGGTCGTCGGCCAGGACCGGCGGCAGATCGGCCGGCAGGTCCAGGACCAGCCGATCGGCGACGGCTTCGGGGAAGCGCCGACGCACCTGCTCCGCGGTCTGGGCGATGTCCTGCGGCTGCATGGCGAAGCGAAAGCGCCCGGCCTCCAAGGCCGAGAGATCAAGGATCGTCTCGACGAATCGGCTCAGGCGGCCGGTCTCGGCCTGCACCAGATCCAGTGTGCGGGTAGCGGAGGGGCCGAGGTTGCCGGGGGCGGTCAGGATCAACTCGACACCGCTGCGGATGTTCGTCAGCGGCGCGCGCAATTCATGAGAGACCAGCGCGACGAATTCGTTCTTCAGGCGATCGAGGGCTTTCAGCTCCTCGTTCAGGCGTGCCAGGTCGGCGACCGTGGCGGCCAACTCCTCGGTGCGCGCGGCGACCTTGCGCTCGAGCTCGCGGTTCAGGGTCTCCAGCTCCTGCCGTGCGGCGGCCACGTCTTGCAGCGCCGAGCGCAGGTCGGCCTCGCGCTGCCGGATTGCGGTCAGATCGTGGGCCGTCCCCAGAACCAGAGGCTGCGCGCGGCGCTCATCGTGGAGCGGGGTAAGCGATAGCGATACTGGGACGATTGCCCCGTCCTGGCGGCGGAAGCCGACCTCCCCCGACCATCCCGACTGCAGCCCTTCCTGCAGGATGGTTGCAGGCTCGTGGCCCGGGCCTAAGAAGTCGGCCAGCACCGGGGCTTCTGCAGCCGGGCGGCGGTCGACAGCCCAGACCGGGTCGCCCTGCCGGCCGAGGAGCCGGTGGAGGGCTGCGTTGGCGAGCCGCAGGCGGCCGCCCGCATCACAGATGAAGACCACATCGCGCGAGACGTTCACGGCCGCCGCAAACTGCCGCATCTCGATCTGGCCGGCAATCGCCCCCTGGCGAGTCACCAGGAGCAGGCTCAGGATCACCGCGACCGTCAGGCCCACCCAGTCCACCCGCCCCGTGAACCTCCAATCGAGCAGGGTGAATCCGACGACGGCGTAGGTGAAAGCCACGGACAGCAAGGGCTCGAAGCGCACGGCGCGTGATCGAAGCACGTCGGGCAGGCGCCCGCCCGGTTGGAGCGTGTCACCCGTCTGCCACAGCCCAGCCGCCGCCAGCAAGGCAGCGGCGGCCATCCACCCGGCATCGGTCCACCCCCCGGGCCGGAAGTCCCCCTGGATCCCTACCAGGCCCGAGGCTGCGTCGGTGGCCGTCAGGATGACGGCCGCCAGGAGGATTCGCCGAAAAAGCGCCGCCTGGTCGCTCCTGGATTGCAGGAGCAGCAGCCGCAGGGAGGAGGCCGCCAGGATGAGATCGAAGACCGGACTGTAAGCCGTCCAGAACACGGACGGCGCCGAGGCGATGCGGCTATCGATGACGGGGCGGATGAAGGACAGCCAGGCCATGGCCAGGACTGCCAGCCATAGGATGGTGATATCCAGGGAGTTGCGGAGCCGCCCGAATCGTTCCTGGGGCGAGGTGGGGTAGAAGGCCAGCCCGGCGGCCCCCGACAGGTATCCGGCCAGGCGCAGCAGATCTGCCAGCGTAGGGACGGGCGCCAGCTCGGCGAATGAAATCCAATCTGCCAGCCGCAACGCGTCGGACAGCGACCAGAGCGCCAGGCCGATGCACCAGTAATCCCAGGCCCGCTCCGCCGGCGCGCCGTGGATCTTGCGCCGGGCGAGCAAGGCCGCCAGGGCGGCGATCCCCTTGGCGGCGACGACGAGGATCAGGGAGACCAGGGGCCGGGCGGCACCGTCCGGGACGGCGGCTGCCCAAGCCAGGTAGGCTGCCACCAGGATGGCGCTGGTCCCCAGCCAGGGACGTTCGGAGCGAAGCGTGATCGCTGACGCCAGGGCCTGCATGCCGGGGATTCTAAGCCCGGACTGGGAGGCGACAAGTTGCCGGTAATCCGGGGCCAGGCAAAAAGAAGCTCCCGGAGCCTTGAAGGCTCCGGGAGCCACGTCTGGTTATCAGCAGTCCCAGCATCCGGGCGGTGTATCCGTGGGTGCCGGCGTTGTCGGCGTGGGCGTGCGCGTCGGCCCGGCCGTCGGC
>DAIRVC010000117.1:3902-8313 GCA_036803025.1 Anaerolineales bacterium | reverse complement strand
GAACCCGGCCAGACCGGCAATCTGGCGGCCCTCCTGACGATCAACGAAGGGGCCCAACAAAGGATCCGTGAGCTCGAGACCGAAGTCGACCGCCTGCAAGCGGAGTTGGGAGCCTCACGGCAGATCCCGGTGCCCGCGGCAGAAGCCGATGAGATCGACCGGATGTCCCAGGAGATGCGCGTGTTGATGGCGGCCCTTGAGCAGGCCCGCTCGGACCTGGCCGTTGCACAAGCGCGTGCGGGCCCTCTCGGAAGGCTGTCGACGTCCCAGCCGTCACCCGAGTTCGAACCGATCGCGGCCATCGCCCGTGAGCTCCACGGGCCGATGTCTTCGGCGATCGACTACACGGCCGTACTGCTGAGCGATTCGGCCGGGGAGCTCGGGCCGGCGCAGCGCAAGGTCATCGAGCGGCTCCGCACCAGCATCGAGCGGATGGGGACGTTGGTCAATGACCTGGTCCAGGTCTCGGCCGAGAAGGCCGGGGCGCTGGGCGTGGCGCGCACGCGCGTCGACCTGGTGCACTGCATCGAGGAAGCGGTGATGCGCGCCGGCTCGGCATTGCGCGCCAGGAGTCTGACGCTGCGGATGGATTTCGCCGACGAACTTCCGCCGGTCCTGGCCGAGGCGGATTCGGTGATCCAGATCCTGCACCGGCTGATCGACAACGCCATCCGCGCCTCACCCAGCGGAGGCGAGGTGGTCCTGCGGGCGCGCATCCAGCCGCAGGATGAGCCGCAGGAAGGGAGCTTCGCTCTCGTCTCGGTGACCGACTCGGGCATCGGCGTGCCCCCCGAGGACATCGGGCTGGTCTTCCAGCACTTCGGACCTGATGAACAGGTCGAAGGCATCGGCGAGACCGGTCCGGGCCTGTCAGTCGTGAAGGCACTGAGTGAGGGGCTGGGCGGTCGGGTGTGGGTCGATACGGTCCGCGGCTCCGGCAGCACCTTCACGGTCCTGCTCCCATTGGCCGACGCCGAACAGCCCTTTGCTCGCCCGGTCCCTTCGGACTGAGGACCGCGACTTCGGGACTGGCTCAAGCTTGCCCCAAACCCGCCCTGTTCGGAATCGCATTAACGTTCTAGAATCGGCCTCGCCCCCGGGAACAAGCAACCCAGGTTGGGCGTCTGGCTTGAGAGGGACCTCTCCAGTCCAGGGATGGGTATTGCATGAACAAGTATGCCCGGATCTTGATCGGCCTTCTCCTGGCTGTGGGCGTGACAGGCTGCCGCCTGCCGTTGACCCTGGCTGAAGGGAGTCCCGGCGTCCCTCTTCCGACCGCCGACCCGCACTCGACCGCGACGCAGACGCCTTTCATCCCGAGTCCCCCGACTGCTACTCTGCCGCCGTCAGCATATTACACCCCGACCTCGAGCCCGACACCAGTTGATCCGTGGGAAGGATTTGCTGCTCCGGTTGAGGACTCGGCGACTGAGATCCCCCGACCCCACGCTGAGCTCGAGATGCAGGACGGGGTGATGAATATCGTCCTACTCGGGTCGGACGAGCGTTCGTATTCAAGCGGCTACCGGACGGACGCACTAGTGATCGTTTCCCTCAACCCGCAGAACAACACCATCACCATGCTATCGTTACCCCGCGACCTGTACGTCTACATCCCGGGATGGCGCATGGACCGCGTCAATACCGCCGAGCCGCGTGGGGGCTTCGAGATGCTGAGGCAGACTATCCTGTACAACTTCGGCATCCAGGTCGACCATTGGGCACGCGTCAACTTCAGAGGGTTCATCAATGGTATCGACGCTCTCGGCGGAATCGACGTCGAAGTCACCGGCTATTTGTACGACGAGTGTGGCGGGAGATGGTACGAGTACCGGGCGGGAACCACCCGCCACATGGACGGCTGGACTGCCCACTGTTACGTGCGCATGCGGAAGAACTCCGGAGACTACGACCGAATGCGCCGTCAGCAGGAAGTTATCCAGGCCATCTTCACTAGGGTCGTCTCTCTGGATGGGCTGAGCCGTGTCCCCGAGCTCTATGGGGAGTTCAGCCAGATCATCGAGACGGACATCACGCTTGACGCGGTCCTTCCTTACGTGCCTGTCGCTGCGGCCGTGGTCAGCGGATCCGGCACAATGAGGTCGTTCGCCGTGGAGTCGACCATGGTGACCGCCTGGCGCGTGCCGTCCAGCGGCGCGGCCGTCGTCCTGCCCGACCGGGCGGCAATCCAGGCCTTGGTGCAAACCGCCTTCGGGCCATGATCGCGCGCCGCGCTGCGCTGATCCTGTTCGCATCTGCGGCGGCAGGCTGCGGCCTGTTCCAGCAGAGCGGCGCAGCGGTCCTACCCCCGCCCAAAGGCACTCCTACCCCGCGCAGCGCCACACCGCCGCAATCGGCTGCCACGACCATACCCATTCTGCCGCCCGCCACCCCCGCTCCGAGCCGCGTCTGGCCGGGGCCGCTGACGTACGGAACGGTCACGCCCATCCCGACCGAGATTCCCACGCCGGTCGAGGTCTTCCCCTTCGAGGCCGGCGTGACCAATATCCTGTTGATCGGATCCGATCGCCGCCCGGGGGCCACTTCCTTTCGGACCGACACCCTGGTCCTGGTCTCGATCCACGCCGGGGGACGCGGCGCGGCGCTTCTCTCCATCCCGCGCGATCTGTTCGTCTATGTGCCGGGCTTCTCCATGCAGCGCATCAACAGTGCCTACACCAGCGGAGAGCAGTACGGTTACCCGGGCGGAGGCCCAGGGCTGCTGGCCGACACGGTCCTCTACAACCTGGGAATCCCGGTGCACTATCAGGCACGCGTCGAGATGGATGGATTCCGCCGCGTGATCGATACCGTCGGGGGCCTCGATGTGCGCGTGGCCTGCGCCTACACGGACTGGCGCCTGAGGTCCCCGGACCTGCCGCCGGAGGACGAAGCCAACTGGGTGATGTTCACCGCCCCGGCCGCCGTCGTGCATATGGACGGCGATTATGCCCTCTGGTACGCGCGCGCCCGGGGTCATTCCTCGGACTTCGACCGGGCGCGGCGGCAGCAGGAGGTACTGCGAGCCGCGTACCGGCAGGTGCTGCGCCTCGACCTGATCCCGCATATTCCCGAGCTGTATACCGAATTGTCTTCCTCCGTCTCCAGCGATATCCCGCTCGCCGCGCTGGTCGAGCTCGCCGCACTGGCGCCTCGCATCAGCCCGGCGGAAATCCACAGCCGTTTCCTGGGAAGAGACCAGGTCACCGGCTGGCGCGTGCCGGTCAACGGCGCGCAGGTGTTGCTGCCGAACGCCCCGGCCATCCGAGCGCTCCTGGAGGACGCGTTCCGCTTCGAACAAACGGACCCGCTCGTTCCGCAGAGCTACACCACCGTCGAGGTTGTCGGCCCGGCCTCCAATCCGGACCTGGCCTTGTTGGCAGCCGAACGCCTGGAGTACCACGAATTCCGGACCCATATCGGCCCGACGAGCGACGAGGCTGATGGTTCGACACGGTTGATCGACTATGGGCAGGCCACAGCCGAGGTCCGCGACGAACTGCTCTCAGCGCTCGGCCTGCCCGCTGCTGCACTGGAGCTGCGGAGCGATCCGATTTCCCCCTTCCCGTTCCGATTGGTGGTGGGGTCGTCTTACGATCCGTGCTTCGATCCGACGCGCGGCCAGGTTCGCTGATCGCGGTCCTTCTGCAGAGGTCGCCCGCCAGGCGGCCTCAGGCCTCGACTAGGCGTCCAGGTAGGCAGAGACGTCGGCGAGGCGGACCACCTTCCCGGTTCCACCCATCCCCAAGGTAGATAGCCCGCCGACGATGTTGCCCCAGCGGAGGCACTCGACCAGCGTCCGCCCGTCCAGCCAGGCACGTATGAAGCCGGCGTTGAAGCAGTCCCCCGCGCCGGTTGTGTCGACCGCCGTAACGGGAATGGGCGGGGCATACGCTTTCTCTCCGCCCCGGTAGGCGTACGCGCCGTTCCGACCGGCCTTGACGATGACCACGCTGCAGTGTCGACCAAGGAGTCCAGCCGCCTCGGCCGGATCGTCGGCGCCCGTCAGTTGGCGGGCCTCCTTGGCATTGGCCGAGAAGAGGTCCACGCAAGCCAGCGCCTGCTTGACCGCCGGCTCTGCCAGTTGGAGAGGCCGATTGCTGTTGGCATCCATGAACACCTGCGCCCCGCGAGCGTGCGCCAGCCTGGCGCCGGCCTCCAGCAGCAGACCGGTGACAAAGCCGGGGATCAGAGCGACCCGCGGGTGCACGTGCCTCACCGTCCGCGCGCCGGCCGGGACCGCCGGAGCGGCGTCGTAGTACGCCAGGAATGCCCGATCGTCGGGGTAGGAGGCGGCGACCGTCACATAGCGTAGGGGGCGGCGATGGTGGACGAAGAGACTCTCGTCCAGGCCTTCGGCGCGAGCGTGCTCAAGGGCGTCGAGCGAGCCAGGGTACAACCGGCTCGCAAA
>DAIRVC010000117.1:0-3892 GCA_036803025.1 Anaerolineales bacterium | reverse complement strand
GCGTGCTCAAGGGCAAATCGGCTGAAGTCGTCGTCTCCGAAGTCCGCCGCCCAGGCGACACGCAGGCCGAGGCGCTGCAGCGCCACGGCGCTGTTGTACGCCCCGCCGGGGGTCATGGCGAAGTCGGCGGCGACGATTTCTCTGCCGAGCTCCAACGGGCCCGGCAGACCAGCGAACACCAGGTCGAGGCAGTAGTCGCCGACGACAAAGACGTCGACGCCCGCCCCGCCGGCCGGCGGCGGCGTACCGCGCTGGCGCGCCCGGGCCTCAGGCGAGCGGCGCGGCATGGGCAGCCCGCACGCTCTCGGCCCGCTGGCGCAGCTGCTCCCTGAGGGAACGGATGTCGCCGGGGACGAAGAACAGCGCCCCCAGGTAGATCACGAAGCACAGCAGCCAGGTCGATATGCAGATAACCAGGATGGCGGTCTCGAGATTCGTCGCGTCGGCCAGCAGCCCGGCAAGCAGCGGGGCCAGGGCAGCGCCGCTATTCTCGACGAAATACTCGATGGCCATGGTGGTACTGCGCACCTCCGGCAGCGTGACATCGTAGATGCTCGCCAGGACGTTCGGAGAAGACATCGGCATGAAGACCGCCGTCAGGCACATCAGGATGAAGAATTGCGACCGCTGGTCGACCGGCGTGCGGATGGCAAAGAACAGGAAGATCGCCCCGAGCACGACGCCGGAGGACGAAACGAGGATGCGCCCGTTGAGTGTGCGCTTGAACAGTGCGTCTCCGAACATGCCGCCCAGGAAGTAGCCCCCGGCCAGTATCAAGATCACCGGGGCCATGGTGAACAGAACCGATTCGTTGTCGTAGCCGCGTTCCCGAATGAGGTAGCCGAAGAAGAAGAAGGTGATGACGTTCCAGGGAAACACGCCGGCAAAGCCCTGGGCGAAGATGAACCACATCGAGCGTTTCTGCACGGCCTGGCGCGCTTCCGCCCACGAGAAGTGGAACTGATGCAGATCCTCCACGCCCTTCAGCTCAGGCTCAGCCCTGCCGCGCGGCATCTCCTTCACGCCGAAGAAGATCAGCACCGCGATCGCCAGCCCGAGGCCTCCGGTCAGGAAGAAGACCGAGCGCCACCCGCCTATCATGGGTGCGACCATCAACGCCAGGATCATGCCCAGGAGGTAGCCGATCGGCTGCGCCACCTGGAGCAGCCCGTATACGCGGCCGCGCAAACCGGGCGCGAAGTAATCTGCCACCAGCGAGTACAGGCCCGGGTAGGCGGAGTCGTCGATGCCGGTCGAGGCGCGCGTCGCCAGAAACGGGACATAGGAGCGCATGAGGGAACTCACCCAGGTGGTGGCGCCCCACAGCAGCGATGCCAGCGCCAGCAGTTTCGCCCGGGCATACCGGTCGTAAAGGTACCCCCACACCGGATACAGGATCGTCGAGACGACCAGCGCCCCGGTGTTGATCAGGCCCCACTGCGAGTCGCTGATAGCGAACTCGTCCATGATCGGTACCTGCATCGAACCGATCATCAAACGGTCGGTCTGATGCAGAAGCATGAACACGAAGAAGATGAAGACGACGAACCAGCGGTAGCCCGGTCTGGTCTTCACGGCACTCTCCCTCCGTGTGGGCGCACGGCGCGGCGGATCAGCCGCCGCCCTGCGCGGGCAGCAAGTTCTCAATGATCGGGTCGAAGCGTGTGTAACGGAAGGCTTCGCCGTACTCGGCCCCGATGCGCGCCCCGACCTCGGCGGCCTGCGCCCGCATCGCCCAGGCAACCGCCTCCAGCGGGTCGCTCAGCGCCGCACCGATCGCGCTCTCGATGTCGAGACCGGCCACGGCCGCCTGGCGCCGGACGCCCTCGACCAGGAATTCCATCTGACTCCTGTGCTCGGCCAGGGCACGCAGCTTGACCTCTATCGTGTGACTGATGTCGACGATACGGGCGCCATCGGGCAGGATCTCGCCGAAGAAGTACTTCTCGGCGACAAAATGCGGCGGGAGCCCGGCCTGGCTGTGCTCCGGGTGCATCAGGGGGAGCGCCGCGAAATGCGCCGCCTCGGCGGCCGCCCAGGCCACGGCACGGTGGTCCGGATGGACCTCCTGCGAGGCGGCCGGGTCGTGGGCGAACAGGCAATCCGGGCGCAATTCTCGGATGAGACGGATGAACTGCTCGCGCAGGAAGCCGGGCGGCAGCTGCTCCAGACAGAAGTCGGGATGACCGAGCAGGATCGGCGGCTGAGCGCCGAGGGCGGCTGCACCGCGGCGAGCCTCCTCCTGGCGCAGGCCGACCAAGGTGTGGCTGTCGAGAGCGAACGATCCGCGTCCGCCGTCGGTGGCGATCACCGGGTGCAGGCTGGCGCCCTCCCCCGCGAAGCGGGCCAGGGTCCCGCCTGCATAGAACTCGGCGTCATCCGGGTGTGCGGCGAAGATGATGACGGTGCGGGCCATGATTTCGCCTCAGCGGCCGGTGGCGGTCAGGTCTTGACGATCGACGGCGGGTTGTGCCCCTGCTCGGCATCGGCCTGCTCGGTCAGCAGGTCGATGGCATGCGGTAAGACTTTGCGAAGGACATCCAGGCCCTCGAGGGCGGCTTTGGGGCTGCCGGGGAGATTGATGATCAAGGTGCGCCCGCGGATGCCGGCCACCGCACGTGAGAGCATGGCGTGCGCGGTGCTGCGCAGCCCCGAGAGGCGCATCGCTTCCGCCAGTCCGGGCGCCTCGCGCTCGATCACGGCCCGAGTCGCCTCGGGTGTACGGTCGCGCGGCGCGAAGCCGGTCCCTCCGGTGGTCAGGATCAGATCGACCTCCTGCGAGTCGGCCCAGGCGCTGAGGATCTCCTGGATGGCCCGCGGTTCATCGGCGACGATCTCGGCGCGCACGACCGACCACTTCTCGGCCTCGATCGCCTGCCGCAGGAGCGGCCCGGAACGGTCCGGGCGCTCGCCCCGGGCAGACCGGTCGGAGACCGTCAGCAGGCCGACCCTCATGCGATTTCCTTCCCCAGGAGGTGCAGATCCATCGGCTCCCAGCCCAGCTTGCTGTAGAAGTCGAGCGCCTGAGGATTGTCGCGCGTGACCAGCAAGTAGACCTTCAGGCAGCCTCGTTCCCGCAAGCGGCGCTCGAGCTCGTCCATCAGTCGCCGCCCCAACCCGGCCCGGCGTAGGCCCGGTGTCACGGCCAGATGATAGACCAGACCGCGGCGTCCGTCGAATCCGCCCAGTATCGCCCCGAGCAGTGCCCCGTCTTCCTCGGCCACCAGAAACAGGTCGGGGTCGCGCTCCATCTTCTTGCGCAGCTCCGGCGGGGTATCCGAGCGGCCCAGATGGATCCCCGGGCCGGCCGTGCGCCACAGGTCGAGCACCTTGGGCAGGTCGCGCTCGAAGTCGGCCGTCCGGATGTGCATGCGCGCTCGGCCTGAGCCCGGCGGACGGCCGCTCAGTCGGCCTCGCCGCCGATGAGCCGCTTCCACTCGCCGTGGATTCCGTCCTCAGTGACGCCGTAGTAGATGCGGATCCCTTCGGGCGTCTTCTGCGCCAGGTCGAAGCGTTCGCGCCGCCCGTGACTGCGCTTGCCGACGACGCCCAGGTCGCCTTGCCAGGCGATCGAAGCCTTGGAGAGATCAGCCGGGAGCCTGGCATGCTGCGTAACGGCATAGTGCCACAGCCGGCGGGCCGACGTGGTGGTGACGTTTTTGACCACATTGCCGTTGCGCAGGTCGCGCATGGTGTGGTAGCGCACCCCGTCGCGCTCCTCCGCGGCCACGACCTCGACGCCCGTGCGCGGCGGCCCCACGCCGGAAGGCAGCGACTCGACCATGGCCGGCGCGGCGGCGGCTTCCGCCGGCGGCTCGACCGCCTTGGCCTGCTTGTGCCGCACCAGCTGCACGATCTCGTCGCGGACGGCGAGGGCCGTCTCGGCTTCCTC
>DAIRVC010000116.1:0-8349 GCA_036803025.1 Anaerolineales bacterium | reverse complement strand
GGACGCCGTCGGCGCGCGAATCCTGCAGCAGGACGTTCACCGCCGATTGGGGGTCACTGATCAGCTGCACGCGCGAGACCGTGGCGTGCACCTCGACCACACGCCCCACCAGACCGCGTTCGGTGACTACCGGCATGCCGCGGGCGATGCCGGCGTCTGAGCCGGTGCCAATCCACACTGAACGCAAGAACGGGCTGGCGTCTTCGCCGATCACGTCGGCGGCCAGGTAGCGGCTGGCGGGGCGTGAGCGGGCATAATCGAGGAGCGCCGACAGCACTTCCGCCTCGGCGACCTGTTCCTGCAAGGCGATCACCTGCTGCTGCAGGCTGGCCAGTTGCGCTTCAAGCTCGGCGTTGCGTGCCCTAAGCGTGGCTACGTCGCGCGGGGAGGTGAGCAGATCACGCAGCGCAGCGAAGCGCAGGGCGACCCAGGACTGCACGCCGGCCAGGGGCCGCAGGACCAGGCTCTCCGCCGGCTGCGTGTAGCCCGCCAGGCTGAGCACCAGCAGGCCGGCGGCCAGCAGCGTCAAGATGAGTGCGGTGAGGGATTTCGAGGAGGGTTGCACAGCCCATGCGTCGGGGTCGCCGCCGGCGGCGATACGCTTAGCCGCGGCCTGCGGGCGCCCGGTGCAGCCCGACCAGGAAGCGGGCGTTGCCGTCGAGGTCCTCGAGCATGATTCCGGCGCCGCGCGCCACGCAGGTCATCGGGTCTTCGGCCAGCCAGACGCGCATGTGCAGGTCGTTGGTCAATCGCTCGGTGAGACCCTGCAGTTGCGAGCCGCCGCCTGCCAGGCACACCCCCGCCTCCATGAGATCGGAAATCAGCTCCGGGGGCACTTCGTCGATGGCGTCGCGGATCGTGTCGATGATCGCCTTCAATGAAGCGGCTATCGCCTCGCGGATCTCGACCGACGAGATCTCGATCGACTCGGGCAGGCCGCTGACCAGATTGCGGCCGCGCACGGTCATGGTCTTCTCTTCTTTGAGCGGGTAGGCCGATCCCAATGTCAGCTTCACCTGCTCGGCCATCCGCTCGCCGATGAGGATGTTGTACTTGTTGCGCACGTAGTTGACGATGTCCTGATCCATCTCGTCACCGGCGACGCGCAGCGAGCGTGAGACGACCACGCCGCCCATAGAGAAGACGGCCATCTCCGTCGTGCCGCCGCCGATATCCACGATCATCGAGCCGCGCACCTCGCTGATGGGCAGTCCGGCGCCGAGGGCAGCCGCGGTCGGTTCCTCGATCAAATAGGATTCGCGCGCCCCGGCGGCCATGGTCGCGTCGTACACGGCCCGCTTTTCGACCTCGGTCGCGCCGGTCGGGATGCCGACGACGACGCGCGGGCGCGGCACCGGCACGATGCTCTGCTCATGCGTCTTGCCGATGAAGTACTCCAGCATGGCCTCGGTGATGTCGAACTCGGAGATCACCCCATCTCGCAGCGGCCGCAACGCGACCACATTGGCCGGCGTGCGGCCGACCATCTCCTTGGCTTCGGCACCGATGGCCAGGATACGTTTGGTCTTCTTGTCCATCGCCACCCAGGAGGGCTCGTTGATCACGATCCCTTTGCCGCGCACATTGACCAGGGTGTTGGCGGTGCCGAGGTCGATGCCGATGTCCAGGGAAAACAGCCCCAGCACCCAGTTGAGCGGATTGAGGGCCAAAGTGCGTGTCCTCCGGAGTGTCCTGCAGCCAATGGGCGAGTATACCACACGGGTCAGCAAGCGGCTCGCGCCCGCCCTTATGTCAACCGACGGTCGGCCTCGCGATGCTATAATCCTTGACCGTGAGCGTGCTTGAGCAAGTCCGCGACTTCATTGCCGGGCACGCCCTCTTGAAGCCCGGTGAGCATGTCGTCGCCGGGGTCTCCGGGGGCGCAGACAGCCTGTGTCTGCTGGATACCCTGCACAAGCTCGGATACGCTGTCCGCGTGGTCCATGTCGATCACCAGCTGCGGCCGGAGAGCGGCGCCGAGGCTGAGTTCACGCGGCGGATTGCGGCTGCCTACGGCCTTGAAGCCCAAATCGAAGTAGCCGACGTCGGCGCTTGGGCGCGGCCCGGTCGGTCGCTGGAGGAGGCGGCCCGCCTGGCCCGCTACGACAGCCTGGCCCGCGCCGCCCATGCGCACGAAACCAGGATCCTTGCCACCGGGCACACCGCCGACGACCAGGCTGAGACGATCTTGATGCACTTCCTGCGCGGGGCCGGACCGGATGGGCTGCGCGGCATGCAGCCGTTGACCGAGTTAAATGCCTGGGTCGACATCCCCGCGGCTGAAGGTCTGCGGCTGGTCAGGCCTCTTCTCGGTCTGCGCCGGGCAGATACGACCGCACGCTGTGCCGAGCTGGGCCTGTCGCCCTGCCAGGATGCCAGCAATGCCGACCTGACATTCCGACGCAATCGGCTGCGCCACGAGTTGCTGCCGGCGCTGGAGACCTATAACCCTCGGATTCGTGAAGCCCTCCTCCGGACCGGGCAAGTCATGGCCGCGCACAGTGACTTGGTCTCGGAGCTGGTAGCCGAGGCCTGGCCGAGCGTGGTGCGCCGCCTCGATCCCGAGGGACTGCGCATCCATCTACCCGCGTTCTCGCTGCTGCGGGTTGCCGTCCAGCGGGGGGTCATCCGCCGCGCGGCCGGCGCCGTTCGGCCCGGCCTGCGCGATCTCGGCTGGGAAGCGATCGAGCGGGCACGCCGCTTCCTGGCCGACCCGCCGGCGACGCGACAGGCGGACTGGATCGCCGGGCTGCGGTTGCGCCATTGGGGCGACGAGGCAGCCATCTCACTTTCGACGTCGGAGCTTGCCTTCCCGGAGTTCCCGCAGTTGGCGGAGGGGCAGCCACAGGCGATCCCCATTCCTGGGCGTGTGGGGCTGGCAGGAGGCTGGATGCTGGTGGCTGAGGCGGGGTCAGCCGACCTCACGTTCGTCAGCAGCCTACCGGCCGAAGCACAGGCGCGGCAGGTGGTGCTCGATGCCGAGGCTTTGAGCGCGCCTCTGGCCCTCAGGCCGCCGGCGCCTGGCGACCGGCTGCGGCCGCTGGGCCTGGACGGCTCGACCAAGGTCGCCGACCTGCTGGTCGACCGGCATATCCCGCGGCCGGCGCGCAGACGCTGGCCGATCGTGGTGGCAGGCGAGGAACCGGTCTGGGTGGTCGGCCTGCGCCAGGCCGAGCTCGGACGGCTGACTCCGCACACGCGGCACGCGATTCACCTTCGCTTGATCTCGCCCTAGCCGACGTCCATTGACCAACGGCCCGTCAGCCTGCGGCCTGTCCGGCGATTCGTGCCTCCCAGCCGCCTTTCTCGGATTCTGGAATGTGCCTTCCGCTACAGGCGGAAGGTCGGTAGAATCCGGCAACTCAGCCGGGAGGGACCGCGATGTGCGCCGATATCCTCGAGAACGTCCGCGACGATGACGTCAAGTTCGTCTGCCTGCAATTCACCGATGTGACCGGGGTCGTCAAGAGCGTCGACATCCCGGTCCAGCGACTGGGCGGGGCGTTGGAGGAGGGCGTCTGGTTCGATGGCTCCTCGGTTGAAGGATTCGCCCGCATCCAGGAAAGTGACATGCGCCTGGTGCTGGATCCGAGCACTTATGCAGTCCTTCCCTGGAGCAATCCCGATCGCCGGCGGGCACGTGTCTTCTGCGACATCTACCGGCCCGACGGCACACCGTTCCCCGGCGACCCGCGCGGCGTGCTGCGCCGCGCCCTCAAGCGCATCGAGGAGCGCGGCTGGCGCTTCAACGTCGGCCCTGAGCCCGAGTTCTTCCTGCTGAGGCACAACGGCCCTGCCGGCGTCCACCCCGTCCCGCACGATGTCGGCGGCTACTTTGACTTCTCCGCCGGGGACGAGGCACAGCGCGTGCGCACCGAGCTGATGCTGGCGCTCTCCAGCATGGGCCTCGAGGTCGAGATGGGCCATCACGAGGTGGCCCTCGGCCAACACGAGATCGACTTCCACTTCGACGACGCGCTGCGCACCGCCGATCACGTGGTGACCCTGAAGTACACCATCAAGGCGCTGGCGGCGCAGCACGGGCTGGTGGCTACATTCATGCCCAAACCGATCTTCGGCATCAACGGCTCGGGCATGCACACTCACCAATCACTGGTCGATCGCCGCGGGCAGAACCTGTTTTTCGACGAGCAGGACGCTCATGGTCTCTCGGCGCTGGCCTACGGCTACATCGCCGGTCAGCTGGCGCACGCCAGGGCAATGGCCGCGGTGGTGGCTCCGACGGTCAACTCCTACAAGCGGATCGTGCCGGGCTACGAGGCACCGGTCTACGTGTGTTGGGCGCAGATCAATCGTTCGGCGATGATCCGCATCCCGGCGGTCAACAAGGGCTCACCGCACTCCGCCCGGGCTGAGCTTCGCTTCCCCGACCCATCCTGCAATCCCTATCTGGCCTTCGCGGTCATGCTCTCCGCCGGATTGGATGGCATCGAGAGCGGGCTGAGCTGCCCGGAGCCGGTCAACAACATGAACATCTACGAAATGAGCGCCGAGGAACTGGCCGGGTTGGGGATCACGCAGCTCCCGGGTTCATTGGCCGAGGCTCTGGCCGAGCTGGAGAAGGATCCGGTGCTCATCGCTACCCTGGGGCCGGAAGTGACCGAGGCGTTCGTCCGCGCCAAGCGCGCCGAGTGGGATGCCTTCCGCACGCGGGTGACGGATTGGGAGGTCGAGACCTACCTCGAGATCGCCTGAGCCGGAGGGGGCAGTCCTGGCTGGCCGCGGCTTGCAGGCCGTCTAGCCGGCTTCGAGCAGGGCCGAGCGAAACAAAGGAGGCAAGAGACCGGAAGTGCCGGTCTCTTGCGCGAGTCGGTCGAAGTTGCGCCAGACGAGCCGGCGGACGCCAGACTGATCCAGCTGCAGCTGCACGCCCATCAGGTGCTCAACCCATTCCACGCGGCACGGGATAGCCGCCGGTGGGTCGGCCCAGCCGAGGTCGGTCTCGACCAGCAGGCGCTCCGGAGGTACCGCGGTCCGGAACTTGGAGTGACGCGCGACGGCTGAATGGATCGAGAAGTAGCATCCCAGCCTGACGGCCTCTCGCGTCTCAGCCGCGCTCCCGGTCCACCAGTGCAGGATGGGCGCCACGGCCCGCGCCCGGCGCAGCTCCTCGAGGACCAGCGGATTGGCCCGATAGCTGTGGACGCTCAGGAAGTGCGGTGAAGCCGCCGCATGCTGGAGGACCTGCCGGAACACGCGCTGCTGCAGGCGCATAGCGACAGGCGAGCCCGTGTCGAGCCCGACCTCCGAGATGAGCAGGCTGCGGGCAGACAGGGCGGCGAAGCGGTCGGCGTCAAAAGCCTGCTGGGCCTTGAGCTTGCGCGGATGGCAACCGACTCCCCATATAACATGGGCCTCGTCGCGCGCAAGGACCCGATCGGCCTCGTCGAGCGACAACGTGGCGGCCAGGACCAGCCCGCAGCCAGTCAGCTCTTCCGCTTGCCGGGAAGGATCGATGTGGGCGTGCGCGTCCAGGGGAGGCAGGATTTCCATGCCTGATCCTTGCCGGCGCGCCGGCTCAGGCCGCTGCTAGAAACGCACCGGGCTGAAATCGGTGCCGCGATCGAAAACGTCCTCGCCCTCGATCCGTTTCAACGCGTTCACAACAACGTAGGTCATCGGCGTGGCCAGGGCCTCGTAGCCGCACTTGACCAGCCATCGGGCGACGATGGCAGACAGCAGCGCGGGAATCGGCAAGAGGCCGGCGAAGGCCAGGCTCAGGAAGATGGCCGAATCGACACCCTGGCCGATCAGGGTTGAGGCAATCGTGCGCAGCCACAAGTAGCGGCCGGCGGTGGCGATCTTCAGGCGCGCCAGGACGAACGAGTTGAGAAACTCGCCGAACAGGTAGGCGATAAAGGAGGCCGCCAGAAGGCGTGGGCTGAACCCGAGAATGGCCTGGTAAGCCTGCTGCGCCTGCGCCGGCGCGTCGAAGGCACCGGCGGTCCAGGCCGCCGCCGGCGGGAGCAGGCCGCCGACCCAGATCGCCAAGACCGCCAGCGCGTTGGCGGCGAAGCCGATCCAGATCGCCTGGCGCGCCCGGGCGTAGCCGTATACCTCGGTCAGGACGTCACCGAAGATGTAGGTCAGCGGGAACAGAATCACTGCCGCCGGGAGGGTCAGCCCGAATACGTCGACCAGCTTGACGGCGATGATGTTGGAGACGACCAGCGTGACGCTGAAGAGGGCGACGAGGGCAGGGTAGAGGGGCGCCGAGGGCCGCCGCATCGCTCAGGACCGCCGGCCGTGCTCGGCCTCGACGGTCAGGCTGATCCCGCCGCGCACCTTGAAGGCGGCCTGTACTCGACACCAACGCGGCTCGAGCGCCTCGACCAGATCGCTCAGGATTCGGTTGGTGAGATGCTCGTGGAAGACGCCCTCATTGCGGAACGACCACAGGTACAGCTTGAAGGACTTCGACTCGACGATCTTGGGCCCGGGGATGTACTCGACGATGATCGTGGCGAAGTCCGGCTGGCCGGTCGCCGGGCACAGGCAGGTGAATTCGTCGGTCTCCAAGCGCACCACGTAGTCCCGCTGCGGGTCGTGATTGGGGAACGTCTCCAGGCGACGAGAGGGTCCGGCCTTCCCGCCCAGGATGGTCAGCCCGGACAGGTCCGAGGGGTCGGTCATACCGGTTGGCCGCCTTCCAGCGTGCGGACGGCCTGCGAGCGGACCCGCTCCCAGGTGCGGCAGTAGGCGCACTGGCCGGGAGCCGAGGTCGGCTGGCCGCAGGTCGTGCACGGATGCAGCCCGGCGGCCGCCGGGTCGGATTGCGCGGCGATCAGCCCGCGCTCCTTGGCCTCCAAGAAGGACAGGTAGAAGGAGAGCTTGAGGCCCGGACGCTCGGCTTCCATCTGGTTAAGGACTTCCTTGTAGTAGATCGACTTGGCGCCGACGGCGTGCGGGCACTCGTCGTAGATGTACTCGATCCCGCGCAGCAGGGCGTAGGCGGCGGTCTCGCGCTCGTAGAATCGGCAGAAGGGCTTGGCCTTGCGGACCAGACCGGGGTGGGTGGCTTCCAGGACCGGTCCCTGGCGGGCGAGGTAGCCGGTCGCCCAGGTCAGTGTGTTGCCCAGCAGAACGGCCGCCTCATCGTCGAGGTTGTGCCCGGTGACCAGGACATCATAGCCGCCGTCCAGCGCGGCGCGGTTCATGACATGACGCTTGGTAAGGCCGCAGACCGAACACGGCTTGTCCTTTCCGCGCTGTGTGCGCGCGGCGGCCTCGGGGATCGTGGCGCCTTCCAGCGCGGCGACGTCGACCACGGTGAGACGCAGGCCGCGCCCGGCAGCGAAGCGTTCGGCCAGGCGCTGCGACTCGCTCGAGTAGGCCAGGCCCCCGTCGATTCCCAGCCCGATATACAGCCCATCCGCCTGGTAGCCCAACCGACTCAATACGTCCCACAGGCCGAGCGAGTCCTTGCCGCCCGAGACCGCCACCAGGAGCCGCGCTTGCGGAGAGAACATGCGGTACTTCTCGATGAAGCGCTGGGTCTGTTCCGGGAGCCACTCGAGATAGTGCTCGCGGCAGAGCGACAGCTTGTGCTGACGCATATTGATGGCCGCCTTGCCGCCGCATTTACGGCACTTCATCGAACACTCCATTCGCGCCGCCGGAGATCACCGCCACCAGCCGAATCTCATCGCCCTCGCGCAGGATCTCGTCGTCGGTGAGGAGCTCGCCCTGCCGCGTGGCCAGGACTGCTTCCGGTTGCAGGCCGACCTGGCGCAGTGCGTCGCGGACGGTCATGCCCGAGCGCACCTCGTATTCGCGATCGCGCAGCGTCATGCGGGCGGTCATCGATCTCTCCGGCTCGCGCGGATTGTACTCTGCGGGCGAGGGCGCCGTCAATGAAACCCCTTGTGCGGCCTTGTGAAAGCGGATACAATCTATCCGAAATCAGAGGAGGTGGAGATGCGGCCGCGCGTGGTGATCGTCGGCGCGGGGTTCGGCGGATTGCGGGCGGCGCGCGCACTGCGGGACGCGCCGGCGGAGGTGGTGCTCCTGGACCGGCACAACTATCACCTCTTTCAGCCGCTCCTCTATCAGGTGGCTACGGCCGGCCTGGAGCCAAGCCAGATCGCGCAGCCGGTCCGGGCAATCCTGCGCGGCCAGGCGAACCTGACGTTCCGCATGACCGAGGTAGATGGGATCGACCGCCTCGGCCGGATCGTCAAGACTTCCTCCGGTCCGCTCTCGTACGACTTCCTGATCTTGGCCAGCGGGAGCGTCACCAACTTCCTGGGCCTTCCCGGCGTCGCCCAGGATGGTTTCAGTCTGAAGGACCTTAACGAGGCGGTCGCCATCCGCAACCGCGTTCTGCGC
>DAIRVC010000115.1:0-8476 GCA_036803025.1 Anaerolineales bacterium | reverse complement strand
TCTTCGAGCACCTGGAGGATGTGGAGGGCGTGACGGCCGCACTGGCCAGGCTGACGCGCCCGCAAGGTGTCCACCTTCACTACGTGGACGTACGCGACCATTTCTTCCGCCTGCCGTTTGAGATGCTGGCCTACCCGGAGGCGACCTGGCGCCGCTGGCTGAATCCCGGCAGCAACCTGAATCGCTTGCGCCCCTGGGCGTACGAGGCCGTCTTCCGGCGCTGGTTCTCACAGGTCACCCTCCAGGTGATCCAATCGGAGGGCGAGGCCTTCCAGCGGGCACGGCGCCGCATCCGGCCGGAGTTCCTGAGCGGGGACCAGACCCAGGATAGCGCCGGCGTCGTGCTGATCGTAGCGGCCGGCCCCCTGACCGCGGCGCCAGAGCCCCGGACTTGACCGCTCCCGATCCCGGGTTATAATTCAGTCGTTGAATATTAGAGGACAGGATGGACGACCCGGGGATCCAGGCCCGCGATCTGGGCCTGCTCAATGAGATCGAGCGCGACCCCGACACGACCCAGGCCACGCTGGCCACGCAGCTCGGGGTGGCGGTCGGTACGGTCAACTGGCACCTGAAACGGCTGGTGGCCAAGGGCTACGTCAAGGTCAAGCGGGCCGAACGCCGCAAGCTGCGCTACATCCTCACGCCCGAGGGCATCGCCCTGCGGGCGCGCCTGACCGTCCAATACGTCGAGCGCTCGATGACGCTCTATCGTCAGGCTCGCCAGGAGGCCCGGCAGGCGCTGCTCCAGGCCCGTCACAAAGGCTACCGATCGGTGCGCATCGACGGCAAGGGCGATATCGCCGACGTCTGCCGGCTGACTTGTCTGGAGCTGGGGATGCCGGTCGCCGCCGATGGGCGGGAGCCGGGCGTCGCTATTGTGGAGGTGCGCGGCCAGGCCATCCGGCTGCGCGAGCCGGAGGCGGCGGTGTGAGCCGCCGGAGAGGAGCGTCGGGTATGGCTGACACAGGCGGGCAGGGCGCCTTCTGGAACGGCCGGCGCGTGTGTGTGACAGGCGGGGCCGGGTTCCTCGGATCGTATGTGCTGGAGAAGCTGGCCGCGCGCGGGGCGTCCGAGGTGTTCGTGCCCAAGATCGAGGACTACGACCTGGTGCAGCCCGAAGTCATTCGCCGCATGCTGCGCGAATCCCGCCCCGACGTGATCCTGCACCTGGCTGCGCACGTCGGCGGTATCGGCGCCAATCGCGCCCACCCGGCCGAGTTCTTCTACGACAACCTGATGATGGGCGTCCAGCTGCTGCACCAGGCCTGGGAGACCGGCGTGGAGAAGTTTGTCGCCCTGGGCACCGTCTGTGCTTACCCGAAGTTCACGCCCGTCCCCTTCCGCGAGGACAACCTGTGGGACGGTTACCCCGAAGAGACCAACGCACCCTACGGATTGGCCAAGAAGATGCTGCTGGTCCAGTCTCAGGCCTACCGGCAGCAATACGGTTTCAACTCGGTCTTTCTGATCCCGGTCAATCTCTACGGGCCGCGCGACAACTTCAACCTGGAGACCTCACACGTCATCCCGGCCCTGATCCGCAAGTGCATCGAGGCCCAGGGGCGGGGCGAGGCGGAGGTCGTGGTCTGGGGGGACGGCTCGCCGACGCGCGAGTTCCTGTACGCGGACGACGCGGCCGAGGGCATCCTGCTGGCAGCTGAACGCTACAATGACAGCCAGCCGGTCAACCTGGGCTCGGGGCGGGAGATCCGCATCAAGGATCTGGCCGAATTGATCGCACGGTTGACGGGCTTTCAGGGGCGCCTGGTCTGGGACACGACCAAGCCGAACGGTCAGCCGCGCCGGGCGTTGGAAACCTCCAGGGCCGAGGCGCTTTTCGGTTTCCGGGCGCAGACCGATTTCGAGGAAGGGCTGCGCAAGACCGTGGAATGGTACCGGGCCAACCAACCCGCCGGGAGCAGGGCGGCATGACGGCCGCAACTACCGCAGGCGCTCTGGCCGAACCGGACGTCGTTCTCGTCCGGCCCACGCACGGCTGGGGCGGATTCAATCTGCGCGAGTTGTGGCGCTACCGTGAGCTGGTCTACTTCCTGATCTGGCGCGACATCAAGGTGCGCTACAAGCAGACCGTGTTGGGCGCCGCCTGGGCGATCCTCAAGCCGCTGATGACGATGGTTATCTTCGCCGTCATCTTCGGCCGGCTGGCGCGTATCCCCACCGATGAGGTCGCCCCTCCGCTGTTCTACTTTGCCGGCCTGATCCCATGGCTGCTGTTCCAGGACGGGGTCAGCAAGGCCGGGAACAGCCTGGTCGCGAGCGGCCATCTGGTGACCAAGGTCTACTTCCCGCGCATGGCCATCCCCCTGGCGTCTGTCGTCGCCGGCGTGGTGGACACCGGACTCTCCTTCCTGGTACTGCTGGGCATGATGGCGATCTACGGGGTGCGCCCGACGGCGGCGCTGTTGACCCTGCCGCTGTTCCTGTTGTTGGCACTGGTGACGGCTCTGGGGGTCGGCCTGTGGCTCTCGGCGATGAATGTCACCTATCGCGACGTCGGGTACATCACCCCGTTCCTGGTGCAGGTCTGGATGTATGCCTCGCCGGTCGCCTACTCGGCGACTCTTATTCCCGAAGGACCGTGGCGTTTGATCTACGGGTTGAATCCCATGGCGGGCGTGGTTCAGGGATTCCGCTGGGCGCTCCTGGGAGTCGGTTCACCGCCGTCGGCTTTGATGGCGGCCTCGTTGGTCGTGGCCCTGCTGCTGGTGATCAGCGGGGCGGTCTACTTCCGGCGCGCCGAGCGCACCTTTGCCGACGTCGTCTGAGCGCCAGGGACATTCGATGAGCAGCCTCGCTATTCGGGTCCAGGATCTCGGCAAGCTGTATCACATCGGGCAGACGGCCCGCCGATTCCGCACGCTGCGCGACGCCATGACCGAGACCGCCCGCGGCGCGCTGCAGCGGCTGCGCGGCCGCGGCGGCGACCAGCAAGATGCGATCTGGGCTCTGCGCCAGGCGACATTCGACGTTCAGCGCGGCCAGGTCCTGGGTGTGATCGGGCGCAACGGCGCCGGAAAGAGCACGCTTCTCAAGCTCCTCTCGCGCATCACCGAGCCGACCGAAGGGCAAGCCGAGATCCACGGCCGGGTCGGTTCGCTTCTGGAGGTCGGCACCGGATTCCACCCGGAGCTGACCGGGCGGGAGAACATCTACTTGAACGGGGCGATCCTGGGCATGCGCCGCGTCGAGATCGAGCGCAAGTTCGACGAGATCGTCGCCTTCTCGGAGGTGGAGAAGTTCATCGATACGCCGGTCAAGCGCTACTCGAGCGGAATGTACCTGCGTCTGGCCTTCGCCGTGGCGGCCCACCTCGAGCCGGAGATCCTGCTCGTGGACGAGGTCCTGGCCGTCGGCGACGCCGAGTTTCAGCGCAAGTGCCTGGGCAAGATGAGCGCAGTGGCGCAAGAAGGCCGCACGGTGCTGTTCGTGAGCCACAACATGTCGGCCGTCACGCGTCTGACCGAGGAGGCGATCGTGCTCGATCGCGGCCGCATCGTCCTGCGGGCGCCGAGCGCCGAGGCGGTCGACTTCTACATGACCTCCGGGCTGGGGCAGGAGGGCGAGCGCGTGTGGCAGGGCGACGAGCGGCTGACCTCGTCGGGGCCGTTCCATCCGCTGGCCCTGCGCGTGCTGGACGGGCGCGGGCGCGCCTCGGGGCAGGTCGTTTCCACACAGCCTTTCGAGGTCGAGTTCGAGTACCAGCTGGACCAGGAGATCGCCGGCCTGCGCGTGGGCCTGTACCTGCTGACCAGCCGCGGCGAGCCGGTGTTCACCACATTCGACACCGACGACCCGCACGACTTCGAGCGCCTGCGCCAGCGCCCGGCCGGCCGGCACGTCAGCCGCTGCCGCATCCCGGCTGACCTGCTCAACGAGGGCCGCTTTGTGTTGGGCGTCAACGCCAGCTCGTACCGCGTGCGCTCCTACTTCACCGACGAGCACGCGTTGACCTTCACAGTCGACGGGACCGGCGCCCCGGGCAGCCAGTGGCCCGAGCACCGCTCCGGCCCCCTGCGCCCGCGCCTGGAATGGCGCATCGAAGACCGGCGATGAACGAGGCGGGCGTGCGCGAAGAGGTGAAGCGATGGCTCGGGCGCGTGCCGCTGACGGCCGAACTGGCGCAGCGCCTCCGCCCGGTGCGCGGTGTGCCGGACTGGCACTACCGAATTGAGGCGCTCGCCGCAGTCTTGCCGGGTTGGATCGCTGCCGCGGAAACCGCCCGCCGGCGGGCCTCGCCGCAACCGCCTCGGCGTATGCTCGTGCTCGGATACCTTCACTGGTGGTTGGACTACGCCGCCGCACTTGGGGTGCTTCTGGCGGGCCTCGGCCACCAGGTCGATCTCGCCTTCCTGCCCTACAGGCGCTGGAATCACGACGTCTCAGCGTTCGACGTTCGTCGTCAGCGTGCCTATCTGCGCTCGGCGCTGGCGCCGTTGCGGAGGCTTGTTGGGGTTGTCGATCTGGCGGCCGGCTGGCCGGCGCCGCTCCCAGCGGGGGTCGACCAGGCGGTCGAGCGCCTCAGCCGTGTCGACGTTCAGTACACCGGGTTGCGAGAGCGGATTCACCTGGAGGAGAGCACGCCGGACCGGGCGCTGCTCGGACTGCGGCTGGCGCGCAATCGGGCCGCGGCCGGCGCGATTCTCGGACGGCTCGGCCGCGCCCGCTACGATGTGGCCTTGATCCCCAATGGGAGCGTGCTCGAGTTCGCCGCGGTCTATCAGGCGGTGCGCAGCGCCGGGGTGACGGCCATCACGTATGAGTTCGGCGAGCAGCGCCAGCGGATGTGGCTGGCGCAGAACGCCGAGGTCATGCGGCTCGACACCAGTGCGTTGTGGCAGGCGCGCGGCGGCCTGCCGCTGACCGAGACGGAGATGGAGTCGCTGCGCTTGCTGTATCAAGCCCGCCGGGGCGGCCGGATGTGGGCCAACTTCGGGCGGACCTGGCAGGCCGGCCAGAGCGACGGGGCGGAGGCCGTGCGCCGCAAGTTGGGCATCGATCCGGGCAAGCCGGTGACGCTGCTGTGCACCAACGTGGTCGGCGACAGCCTGGCGCTCGGCCGGCAGATCTTCACCGACGGCATGGCCGATTGGCTGATGAAGACCGTGCGCCTGTTCGCCGGCCGGCCGCAAGCCCAGCTGGTCGTGCGCGTGCATCCGGCCGAGAAGATCCTGGTGGGCGATCCGTCGGTCGACATCGTCCGCGAGGCGGTGCCGGTGCTGCCCGAACACGTCATCGTCGTGCCGCCCGAGTCGGACATCAACACCTACGATCTGGTCGAGGTGGCTGATATCGGCCTGGCCTACACCACCACGGTGGGCATGGAGATGGCCATGGCCGGCATCCCGGTCATCGTGGCCGGGCGTGCCCACTACCGCGGCAAAGGCTTCACCATCGATCCCGAGACACTCGACGAGTACCAGGCCGCCCTCACCCGGCTGCTGGAGGCGGGCGCCGGCCGCCGTCCGTCGCCGGACCAGGTAGAGCTGGCCCAGCGCTACGCGTACCGCTTCTTCTTCGAGTTTCCCTTCGATTTCCCCTGGCACCTGGTGACCTTCTGGGACGACGTGGCCGAGAGGCCCCCGGGCTGGGTGCTGCGTCCCGAGAACCGCGAGCGCTATGACTCGACCCTGGCGGCACTGCTGGGCGAACCGATCGACTGGAGCCGGCGCGGCGTGGAAGCGCGAGCGGAGGCGCATGGGCGCTGAGGCGGAGGTCAAGCAGCAGGTCCGCGAGTTCTACGATTCCGTCGGCTGGAAGCAGGTCGGTGAGGGGTTGTACCAGAACGCCCGCTACGAAGACCTGCGTCCGGTGTCGCGCGAGTACATCCACCGCTGTCACCTGCGCGTGGGACGGCACCTGCCGGAGCACGGCACGCGGCTTCTCGATGCCGGCTCGGGGCCGATCCAGTATCCGGAGTACCTGGCCTATTCGCGCGGCTTCGGCTGCCGCGTCTGCCTGGACATCTCGCGCCTGGCGCTGATCGAGGCCCGCCGGCGCATCGGAGGGCACGGCCGCTTCGTCGTCGGCGATATCGTGGCGCTGCCGTTCCGCGCCGGGACCTTCGACGGGGTGGTGTCCTTGCATACGGTCCACCACCTGCCTGAGGGGGAGCAGCCGGCGGCGATCCGGGAGTTACGGCGCGTGCTGAGCGCCGGCGGGCGCGGGGTGGTGGTGCACAGCTGGGGCGAGGCTTCGGCCCTGATGCGGTGGCTGCGGCTCCCGATCGCGGCGGCCTTCCTGGTGCTGCGCGCCTTCCGCCGGCTGCGCGTGGGGGGGCAGGGGCCGGCCGCATCCGAGACCGATCCGGCGGGCACGCCGACGGGCACGTACACGCGTCCGGCCAACTACGCCAGCTTGCGAGCCGCGCTGGGCGAGGTGCCCGACCTGGAGGTGCGCGTCTGGCGCACGGTGAGCACCTCTTTCTTGCGGGCATTCATCCACCGCCGCCTGGCCGGAGCATTCTGGCTGCGGCTGCTGTATGCCCTGGAGGAGGCCTTCCCGCATGTGCTCGGAAGGGTGGGGCAATACGCGATGATCCTTTTCACCGGACCCGGCCTGACCTTGGCCGGCGAAGAAAGGTCAACCTGAATGAACTGGCGAGAGAAGGTCGTACTCATCACGGGCGGGACCGGCTCGTTCGGACGCAAGTTCGTCGAGATCATGCTGCACGAATACCATCCGGCCAAGCTGATCGTCTTCAGCCGGGACGAGCTCAAGCAGCACGAGATGCGCTCGGCCGGACTCGATCACCCCAGCCTGCGCTACTTCATCGGCGACGTACGCGACTGCGATCGCCTGCGGCGGGCCATGCATGGGGTGCACATCGTCGTCCATGCCGCAGCGCTGAAGCAGGTGCCGGCGTGCGAGTACAACCCCATCGAAGCCATCATGACCAACATCATGGGGGGGCGCAACGTCATCGAAGCGGCGCTGGATACGGCCGTCGAGCGGGTCATGGCCCTGAGCACGGACAAGGCGGTCAATCCGATCAACCTGTACGGCGCCACCAAACTGGCGGCTGAGAAGCTGCTGGTGCAGTCGAACGCCTATGCCGGCTCGACCGGGACGCGCTTCTCCTGCGTTCGTTACGGGAATGTCGTCGGAAGCCGCGGCAGCGTCGTGCCGGTCTTCCTGCGCCAGCGCCAGACCGGGACGATCACCCTCACCGATGAACGGATGACGCGCTTCTGGCTCTCGCTGGAGCAGGGTGTGCGCTTCACCATCCGCTGCATCGAGGAGATGCGCGGCGGCGAGGTGTTCGTGCCCAAGATCCCTAGCATGCGCGTCGTCGACCTGGCCCGGGCGATCGCCCCCGACACGCAAATCGAGCACATCGGCATTCGCGCCGGCGAGAAGCTGCACGAGGTGTTGGTCTCCGAGGACGAGGCCCGCCACACACTGGAGTTGGAGGACATGTTCGTGGTGCAGCCGCCGGAGGGACTGTGGTTTGGGCGGGACTGGAGCGACCGCGGCCGCCCGCTGGCGGAAGGCTTCCGCTACGCCAGCGATACGAACGAGCGCTGGTTGACGCTGGAAGAGATCCAGACGCTGGCGCTGCCGTTCGAAGGCGAGATCCAGGCATAGGCGGAGACGTGGCCAGGCTGCTCATCACCGGAGCCGGGGGGATGCTGGGCGCCAATCTGGTGCTGGACGCGCGCCAGGACGGTCACCAGGTCATCGCCGTCGACTACCAGCACCCGGTGCGCTGTGAGGGCGTGGAATCGGTGACAGCCGACCTCAGCCGCCCGGGAGAGGCCTCGGGGGTCTTGGCCGAGCATCGCCCCGATTGGGTGATTCACTGCGCCGCGGCCACGAGTGTCGACGGCTGTGAGGCCGACCCAGCGCTGGCATTCCGGCTGAACCGGGACATGGCCGGGCAGGTGGCCATGGCGGCCAGCGCCGCCGGGGCCAGGCTGGTCCACATCTCGACCGATGCCGTCTTCGACGGGGAACGCGGCGGCTACACAGAGGCGGACCAGCCCCATCCGATCAACGTCTACGCCGAGAGCAAGCTCGAAGGCGAACGTGTGGTGCTCGGCGAGCATCCCCAGGCGCTGATCGTGCGCACCAACATCTACGGCTGGAACGCGCAGCCGAAGCACAGCCTGGCCGAGTGGTTTCTGGCCAGACTGGAAGCCGGCCAATCGTGCCCGGGATTCGCCGACGCCTGGTTCTCGCCGATTCTTGTGAACGACCTCGGCGTCTGGCTGGTGGGAATGCTGCGCATGAGTCTGCAGGGCGTCTACCACGTGGCCGGCGGCGAATGCGTCAGCAAGTACGACTTCGGCGTTCAGGTCGCGCGAGTCTTCGGCCTGGACGAGCGGCTGATCCGCCAGGCATCAATGGCGGAGGCCGGGCTGGGCGCGCGCCGAGGGCAGCGGCTGTGCCTGGACTGCTCCAAAGCCGAGGCGGCCTTCGGGCAGCAGCTGCCGGATCTGCAGGCCGGGCTGCG
>DAIRVC010000114.1:0-8487 GCA_036803025.1 Anaerolineales bacterium | reverse complement strand
ATCTTCGTCGAGCATGGTTTTCGCAGCATCGATCCGGCCTACAACAGCGACAATCCGCTCTTTGGGACGATTGACGATCCCTTCCTGGTCAGCGACCTGGGGGGCTGGGAGGCGGTCAAGGTGGATATCATCGACGCAATCTGGCGGGAGCGCGTCCTGCCGGAGGTGGGGCCATGATAGCCGCCCGTCCCCGGCGATCCCGCCCTAGCCGTCTGCCGATCTTCCTTCTGCTCGCCGTCCTTCTGCCGCTGCTCTTGATGCCGTTGGCGGCGGTCTACATCTTCGCCGGGCGCGGGGGACTGCCCGCCTTCCAGCAGGCGATCGCCGACCCAGACGCTCAATTCGCCATCCGCTTCTCCCTGCTGATCGCCTTGAGCACGGCGGTTGTCAACGGCGTGCTGGGCACGCTGGCGGCCTACGTCCTCTCGAAATACCGTTTTCGCGGCCGGGAGGCGCTGACGGTCATCGTCAATTTGCCGGTGGCAATCCCCACGGTCGTGGTCGGCACCTCCCTGCTCCTGCTGTGGGGGCCGATTGGATTGCTGGGCAAGTTCCTGGACCCGCTGGGAATCCAGCCGATGTTCGCCCCGCTGGGCGTGCTGCTCGCCCACTTGTTTGTGACCTTCCCTTACATGCTCGGCGCGGTCAAGCCGGTGCTGGACGAGTTGGAGAGCACCTACGAGGAAGCGGCGTACACCATCGGGGCAAGTCGCTGGCAAACGTTCCGCTACGTGATCCTGCCCGCCCTGCGCGGGGGTCTCTTTTCCGGCGCGCTGTTGACCTTTGCTCACTCCCTGGGTGAGTTCGGGGCGACAGTATTGGTCAGCGGCAACCTGCGTCTGCGCACGCAGACCGCCCCCTTGTTCATCTTCGCTCAGTTCGAGGCGGGGAACATCGAGAACGCCAACGCCGTCGCTGCCGTCCTGGCGACGCTGTCCTTCCTGCTCTTCTTCACGCTGCTGCGCGTCACCCAGCGCGAGAGACCGGAGGGAGTCTGATGTCCATCGTGCTGACCGAGTTGACCAAGAACTTCGGGGATCACGTCGTCGTCAATCACGTCTCCCTGGAGGTCCATGACGGCGAGTTCTTCGTTCTTCTGGGCGGCAGCGGCGCGGGCAAGAGCACGGTGCTGCGCATGATCGCCGGGCTCACAGAGCCGGACTCGGGCAAGATCGAGCTGAATGGGCGCGACGTAACCTTCCTGCCTCCGCAGGAACGCAATACGGGCTTCGTCTTCCAGAACTACTCCATCTTCCGTCACATGACCGCTGCCGAGAACGTCGAATTCGGGCTCCGCATTCGCCATGTGGCAGCCTCTGAGCGCCGGCGACGCAGTGCCGAGCTGCTCGAACTGGTCGGGCTGGCCGGCTTGGGAAACCGCTTCCCCCACCAGCTGTCCGGCGGCCAGCAACAGCGTGTCGCCATCGCTCGCGCGCTCGCCCAGGGTCCGGCGGTGTTCTTGCTGGACGAACCTTTCGGCGCCCTGGATGTGAAGATCCGGGTTCAACTCCGCCAGAGCTTGAAGGAAATCCAACACCGGCTGGGCGTCACCACCATTCAGGTAACCCACGATCAGGAGGAGGCTTTCGAGCTGGCCGATCGCATCGGGATCGTCGAACGCGGAACGCTGGTCGAGGTCGGCACGGCCGAGGCGCTCTACCACCGTCCGCGCAGCGAGTTTGCCGCCACGTTCATCGGGGGAGGGAACGTCCTGGTCGGCCGCGCCGAGGCCGGTCACATCCGCCTGGGCGGCGCCACCTTGCCCTTCACGCCCGATTCCCCGGCTCACGAGGAAGGCGCCCCCGTGCGCGTGCTCTTCCGCCCGGAGACCGTCCGCTTGCAGCAAGACCGGTTCGACCCCGGAGGTCCCGTCCAGACACTCGCTCGCGGCCAGGTGCGCGATCGGTTGTTCGCCGGACCGATCCAGCGAGTGCGCCTGGATGTCGACGGTCTGCAGGGCGTGCGTCCGATCACCCCGCCGCCGGCCTACGGGCAGCGCACCACCCAGATCGATTCCATCCAGCCGAGCGACGCGCCCGGCGCGCTGTTCACCCCGGGGCAGTCGCTGTGGATCGGGGTCGAGGCCTACCACATCCTCGAGCCGACCGGGCTGAAGCTGCTGATCTGTTGCGACGACACGCCGGGCGGCGCGGCCGCCAGTGAGTTCGGCTGCCGACTGGCGCACGCGGCCGGCGGGCCGGCCAGCCTGTTGACCGTCGTCGGCGCGGCGGAGGGCGTTGCACAGGCGCGCGATCGCATGGAGGAGCTGCGCCGGCGCACGTGCGGCCAGCACCCGATGATCCACACGCGCGTGCGGCAGGGGCAGACCTCGGCCGAGATCCTGCTGGAGGCCCAGGAGGGCAGCTTCGAGGTCGCCATCCTGGGGCGACGCTCCGACGACAGCGAGCCGGCCCTGGGGGCTACCGCCACCCGCCTGCTCGAACAGAGCGACGTTCCGCTTCTGTTCGTCACCTCGCCGCGCTGGCCGATCCGCCGGGTGCTGATCTGCACTGCCGGCGGCGAGCCTGGGAAAGCCAATATCCTCCTGGGAGGCCGACTGGCCCGCCGCACTCAGGCCGAAGCGACCGTTCTCAGCGTCTACCCGCTGCGCCCCGCCACCGGGCAAGTCGCCCGGGCCACTCGGCACGTGGAGGAGGCCCAGGCGACCCTGGAGGCGCAAGGGGTCCGTTGCCAGAAACGACTGGAATCCCGCGACAACGCAGCCGCCTGCATCCTGGAAGAGGCCGAGTCAGGCGACTACGACCTGATCGTCATCGGCGCGCCGCGCCCTCATGACCGCCGCCGCGGGCGGCGAAACGAGGTGGTCTTCCGCGTGGCCGAGGCCACAAACCGGCCGCTGCTGGTCGTCCCGGTCGTGACCTGAGCCGCCGGCCGTCACTCGACGGTCACGCTCTTGGCCAGGTTGCGCGGTTGGTCGACGTCCGCACCGCGCAGGACCGCCACGTAGTAGGCAAGCAGTTGCAGCGGGATCGTGGTCGTCACCGGGCTGAGGAGCCAGGGCGTCGGCGGGACCCACAGCACATGATCGACCACCGGCGGGAGAATCGTGTCGCCGTCGGTCGCCACGGCGATGACCGTCCCGCCGCGCGCCTTGGCCTGCTCAATCTGGCTGACCATCTTCTCGTACCAGGGATCGCGCGGGGCGATGGCGACGACCGGCATGGTCTTGTCGACCAGCGCGATCGGGCCGTGCTTCATCTCCCCGGCCGGGTAGGCCTCGGCGTGAATGTAGGATATCTCTTTCAGCTTGAGCGCCCCCTCATAGGCGATCGGCATGTTGATGCCGCGCCCCAGGTACAGACAGTGGGAGCAGTCCTTCAGGGAGCGCGCCACGGCTTCGACCTGCTCGGCGCGGTCCAGGCAGCGCCCGACCAGATCCGGCACCAACCCAAGCTCGTGGACCAGCTCGCGCCGGCGGGCCGGCGCAAGGCTGCCGCGCAAGTCTCCCAGCACGACCGCCAGCATGTAGAGATCGACCAGGGGAGCGGTGAAAGCCTTGGTCGAGGCGACGCCGATCTCCGGGCCGACCTGCATCGTGATGCAGCCATCCGCGGCGCGCATGGCCTGTGATCCAAGGGCGTTGACGATGCTCCATATCCGTGCGCCGCGCCGGCGCGCCTCGTCGATTGCAGCCAGCGTATCCGCCGTCTCGCCCGACTGGCTGATGGCCAGGACGACGGAGCCGTCTTCCAGAAGCGGATCCCGGTAGCGGAACTCGGAGGCGATGTCCACCTCGACCGGCACGCGGGCGATGCGCTCGATCATGACCTTCCCCACCATGGCCGCGTGCGCCGCGGTCCCGCAGCCAATGATGGTGATTTTGCGAATCGAGCGGGCATCAGCCTCGGTCAGCTTCAGCTGCGGCAAGTGCACTTGCCCGTGCTCGAAGTCGACGCGCCCACCGATCGTGTCGGTCAACGAACGCACCTGTTCGAAGATCTCCTTGAGCATGAAGTGCTTGTAGGCGCCCTTGGCCGCCGAGACCGGGTCCCACGGCACGCTCTGGACATCCAACTCGACGGCCGAACCGTCGAAGGCCTGCACCCGGAAACCGTCGCGCGTGATCACCGCGATCTGTCCCGACTCGAGGAAGGCCATGCGCCGCGTGTGTTCCAGGATGGCCGGGATGTCCGAGGCCACGTACATCTCCCCGGACCCGACGCCCAAGACCACGCCGCCGGCGTTGCCGATGCGCGCCGCAACGATGCGGTCCGGTTCGCGGGCCGACATCAGAACGACCCCATGCGCGCCCTTGAGCAGGGCGAGTGCCCGCCGAGTCGCCTCGCACAGATCATGGCCGAGCGACATGTAGCGCTCGACCAGGTGGACGATCACCTCGGTATCGGTGTCCGAGTTGAAGGCAACGCCTTCCGCCAGCAGTTCCTCGCGGAGAGGCAGATAGTTCTCGACGATCCCGTTATGGACCACGACCACGTCGCCCGAGGCTCCGACGTGAGGGTGTGCGTTGCGGGCGCTCGGCTCGCCGTGTGTCGCCCAGCGCGTATGGCCGATGCCGATCGTGCCGCGCACGGGCGAGCTGGCCAGGAGATTGGCCAACCCATCCAGCTTGCCGGCCTCACGGCGGACTTCGATCTTCGTGTCCTGGATGACGGCCAGGCCGGCCGAGTCGTAGCCGCGGTACTCCAGGCGGCGAAGACCATCGAGGATCAGCGGCGCAGCATCACGCTGGCCGACGTAGCCAACAATGCCACACATGCGGCATCTCCCTGGTTCTTGACTTGTGGGCTTGCCAATCCCGGCGGGGATTGTCCGCCCCGTTGCCGGGACGGCCTTGTCCGCCGGGGATATCGGGCGTGGTCCGCCCGGAGGGCATCCGCTGATCCTTCGATTTTCCCGGCCGGACGGTGGGGAGCCGCCCGCTTTGCCCGGTTAGCGCCGCCTCGAAGCGGCGAACCCTCTCCTCGTCACCCCGGGCCAGGCCCGGGGCCTTGCGCTTGCCTCAGCTCGTTTGCTCTCCCAAACCTCCCGTCAGCCGACCGGATTCGGATTATACCGCGTCTTGTCCGCCTCCCCTTCGATGTGCGTGGATGGCTATGCGAAAGAGATCGTCTCCGATGACGCCAACGTCGTGTCGGCATAGACCCCACGGCGGGACTCCGTGAGCATCCCTGCCAGGATGTACATCGCTTCATCGGTCATGCGGCGCAGATCGGGCCGCTCTGCCCCTTCATGCGGCAACCGGAAATGGAATGGGCGGCCAAGCCGCACGACCGCCCCCGGCCGCCGCCAGCGCCGCCGGCTGATGGAGGGGAATCCCTCGGTCCCCTCAACTGCCACCGGGATGACCGGCGCACCGGTGCGCCAGGCCAGGTAGGCCACCCCTTCCTTGCCCTGCTGCAGTGCCGGACTGCGCGTCCCCTCCGGCGCCAGGAGGACGATCTCTCCCGCCCGCAGCACGCGCAACGCCGCCCGCAAGGCCGCCCGGTCGACCTCGTTGCGATGGACCGGGATCACTTGCCACAGCCAGGGGAAGATGCCCCAGATCGGGTAGCGGTACACCTCGGCCTTAGCCATCGGCACGACGTTGCGCGGCAGGCAGCCCAGGACGACGATCGGATCGACGAAGGCGATGTGATTGATCATCAGCACCGCCGGACCCTGGGCGGGCAGGTTCTCCAGCCCCTCGACGCGGTCGAGACGGACCAGGAAGCGGAAGCCGATCTCGCGAATCAGCATGCGCAGGAACCAGCGCCGCCCCTCAAGACTCGCATGGTCGTAGGCGCGAGTCCGGCCTCGCTGGGTCACCGCCTCTGCGGGTTCGACAGATTCCGCCATCCCTACCCACCCTCAAGCATAGATGCCTCGATACTTCTCCGGCAACAGCGCCGCGATCGCCCGCATGATCGCCTCAGTGTTGGCTCGCAGGCCCGCTCGCCGTTCGGCCGTACGCAGGTTGACCGGCGCCAGCGCGAGCGGCTTGCCAATGATCATGCGCAGGTCGCCGCGGCGAAGCCTGCGCCAGCGCCCGATCGCCTCTTCGGCTCCGGTGATGCCCACCGGCACGACCGGCACGCCGGCACGCGCCGCCAGGTAAGCGACCCCAGGATGAGCCGACTGCATGCCGGCAACGTGCGACCGGCGCCCTTCCGGGTCCATGAACACGGGCATGCCCGACTTCAGCCGTCGGATCGTTTCCTCCAACAGCGTGCGGTCCGCCTCCCCGCGGTGGACGGCCATGCCGCCGTACCACCGCATCAAGTCGCCCTGGAATGGCCGCGCCAGGATGTCGACTGCCCCGGCCGCCTCCAGAGCCCTGGGCCAGAAGGCAACCACGAACGGCGGATCGATGATCGACAAGTGGTTGCTCGAGACGATGTACCCGCCGGCTTTGGGTATGTTCTCCTGGCCCTCAATCCGCACCCGGCACAGGAGGTGGAAGATCAGCCGGAATGCAGGCCGGGCGAAGGCGCGAAAGAGGCGCACCCGCAATGGGAGCACGACGGGCATGGGCGCTCGGTCGGAGCCGGCCTCCTGACCGTTCACCAATTGCATGGCGCGCTCGACGACTTCATCGATGGACAGGCCGGTGGTGTCGATGATCGCGGCGTCGCTGGCCGGCCTGAGTGGGGCGACGTCACGAGTAGAGTCGATCCGATCGCGTTCGCGCATGGCTGACAGGATCGTCGGGTAGTCGACCGGCTCGCCGCGCGAGGCCGCTTCGAGCGTCCTGCGCCGGGCTCGCTCCTCGGGCGTGGCTTCAAGATAGATCTTCAGCTCGGCGTCCGGCAGGATCACGGTGCCGATGTCCCGGCCGACCATGACCACCTGCCCGCGCCGGCCGATCTCCCGCTGGCGCGCTCCCATCGCCCGCCGCACGCCCGGGTAGGCAGAGACGGCCGAGACATTCGCATCGACTTGCGGGGAGCGTATCTTCCAGGTCACGTCCTTGCCGTCGAGCAGCACGTCGTACTGGCGACCATCCGACTCGCTAGGCGGGCGGACGTCGATGTCGAGCTTCCCCGCCAGCGCGGTCACCGCCGGCTCGTTTTCGATGGGGACGCCGCGCTCCAACGCCGCCAACGTCGCCGCCCGGTACATCACGCCCGTATCGAGGTATAGATAGCCGAGCCGCACAGCCAGTCGATGGCCAAGCGTGGATTTCCCCGACGCGGCGGGGCCATCGATGGTGATGCGGTTCGGAGGATTCATCCTGTCCTTCTACTGTGATCCCGGCAGGCCCTCGGTCAGTGTGCCGAACGTGGCCACGTCCGCGCGCACCAGCAGCACCCACCGCTCGGCCAGAGTCAGGGTGCCCGCGTCACCCGCCGTCAGCCCGCTCAGAGGCGGCAGGCCGCCCAGCCATCCCCAGTGCTCGCCGGTCTTGATCACCTGGCCGAGATACTCGGCCGGAAGGTCACCGGGGACCCCACCCTCCGGCGCCAGAACGAGCGCAGGCGGCGCGTCCTGGATTCCGGCGCGCGGCAGGTCGCGCAGCGCCCAGGCCAGCCCGCTCGGCAGGGACACGCTGGCGCTGACCGGGAGCGCGTCCTCCCGCCCGGTGCGCGACTGCGAGATGCGCTCAACCGTTTCCGCCAGCATGCGTATTCCAGCCGTGTTCGCCTGTGAGCGCCACAACCCGCCGGCACCGGCGGCCGAGCTTCCCAGGCTGATATCCCAGATCGTCGACAAGCTGATGAGCACCGCCACGAGGAACCCGGCCATGCCGGCTGAGGTCCATGCAACCTCCCGCGACCAGCCGAAGGCGAAGAGGATGACCATCAGAAGTGCTAGAGCCCCAGCGACCACGATCAGGAGCAGGCTGAGCGCCGGTTCACCCGGATTGATGATAGGGCCGCGGCCCAAGGCGTATGCGGCCAGTTGGTAGACGACGAACAGCGACAGGAGCAGGAGGGCCGAGACCAGGAGCGCGTGCCCGGCCCACGACCATGACTCCCAGGCGCGCTCAAGGACATCCCGCAGCGCCGAGCCGGCCAACAGCGCCAAGGGAACACACGTCCAGACAAGGTCGGCCGCCTGGCGTCCAGGATACACGAGGCCCACGGCCAGGCCGGCGATTGCCCACGCAACCAGGAAAGCCGTCTGGCGTTCGCCGCGCCGCAGCCCCGTTGTGGCGCCCCACACGCCGAAGGCGAGCAGCAGGACGTCGTGGAAGGGCAGGGTCAGCAGCCATGCGAGTGGCGGCATGCCGCCCGCCCCACCCCAGCCGGTAAGCCATGTGCCCATAGAGTCGAACAGCCCGGCCACTCCCTGCGGACGCGTACCCAGACCACTGGCGAGAGCCAAGGCGAGCGTGGCCGCCACGAGCACCTGCGTTGCCGGCCGGCCTGCCGGCACGACCGCCGGCTGACGGTCCATCAGGCGCACCAGCAGCCAACCGATCGAGAAGACCACGATCCCCGTGACGGCGGACGGACCGGCCGCCAGCCCCAGCCCACCCAACAAGCCGGCTGCAACCCAGCCGAAGGGCGAAGCCGGGGCGGGGCC
>DAIRVC010000113.1:0-8575 GCA_036803025.1 Anaerolineales bacterium | reverse complement strand
GGGCTTCATCCTGTTCAACGGGCTCATCCTGGTGGTCGCCAACCTGATCATCGACATCCTGTACGTGTTCATCGACCCGCGTGTGACGCTTGAGTAGAAGGCAGTTAGCTTCCCGCGAGCTTCAAGCCCGCGGGAAGCTGTTAGCGGAGGTCCCCATGGCGGTTGAAGTCAAGGCGCGGCGCGGCATCGAGGGCACCCTGGACGGACTGCCCGAAAGGGAAATCCCCTGGTTGGAACGCGTCCTCGGCCCGGAGGTGTACCGCCTACTACGCGGATTGGTCACCAATCCGCTGTCGATCCTGGGCATGTTCATCATGGCGCTCTTCATCCTGGTGGCGGTGTTTGCGCCGGCCATCGCCCCGCCGCTATCCGACGATCCTTACACCATTCCTCGCGAAGGCTTCAGCGAGAACCCGCGCGGGCCGGGCACCGAGTGGACGCGCCGCACGCCCGAAACAGCCTTCTGGCTCCGGCCGCTGACCGGCTCGGAGCAGTGGATCCATCTGTTCGGGACGACGCCCGGTCAATGGGACATCTTCTACGGCATCGTCTGGGGGACGCGTACGGCCTTCTATGTCGGTCTGGTCATCACCGGCATCACGCTTGTGGTCGGCATCATCGTCGGCGTCGTATCGGCCTACTACGGCGGCGCCATCGACATGATCTTGATGCGCATCACGGACGTCTTCATGACCTTCCCGTTCCTGCTGGCGGCCCTGACCCTCTCGGCCATCCTGACCCCGTTGTTTGGCCGTAGCCTGTGGCCGGCGATGGTCGCCATCGTCGTCTTCGGCTGGATGGGCTTCGCCCGGTTGATTCGCGGCGACATCCTATCGATCAAGGAACGCGACTTCGTCACCGCCGCCAAGGTCATCGGCGCCAAAGACCGGCGAATCATGTTCCGCCATATTCTGCCCAACGCGATCTTCCCCACGCTGGTAGTGGCCTCGCTCAGTATCGGCGATATCGTCATCACCTTCGCTGCCCTGAGCTTCCTGGGCGTGGGCGTCGACGTGGGTTATGCCGACTGGGGCCAGCTGATCTCCTTCGCCCGGGATTGGATCACTGCCCTGGACACTTATTGGTACATCGTCGTCTTCCCCGGATTGGCGCTGCTGTTCTACGTGCTCTCCTGGAACCTGGTCGGCGACGCCGTCCGCGATATCCTCGATCCACGCATGCGCGGCCGGGGAGGCGCCTAGCGCCTGCCGCCGCCGTCTGTCCATCCAATGGCAAATCCCCGCGAGCCTATGGCTCGCGGGGGGCTTAATGGAGGCCGGGGACTTGGAAAGGGCTCGCAGCCTTCGATCCGTCTGGTGGCGCGTCGGTCTCGCCTGGCTGAGCCTGGCCGCGGCCGGCTGGAGGCTGGCCGCCAGCGCGCGGCCGGCGGCCGCCTTCCAGGCGGCGACCCCGACGCCCACGCTGCCGGCCCCGGGCATGCCGCGGCCCGCCGGTGATCGACTGGCGGAGCCGACGCTGCCGGCCGCGCCTTCGCAGGCCGACCTCGGCGCGCAGGCGTTCTGGCTGCACTGCATGCCCTGCCACGGCGACCGCGGTCAGGGTTTGACGCCCGAATTCCGGGCCCAGTACCCGCCGGAGGACCAGAACTGCTGGGAGTCGGGCTGCCACGGGGCGCGCCCGTACGAGGACGGTTTCACGCTGCCGACCGCGATCCCGCCCGTCATCGGCTCGCCGGCGCTCGTCCGCTTCGCCGACGCCCAGGCCCTGTTTGCATTCGTGCGCGCGGCCATGCCCTGGCACGACCCGGGCAGTCTGCCCGAAGAGACGTATTGGCAGGTCGTTGCTTACCTGGCCCGGGAGAACGGCCGCCTGCCGGAGTCCGTGCTGCTCGGTCCTGAGAGCGCCGCGGCGCTGGGCCTGACCAGCGGCGCGGCGACCCCGACCGCGCCTGCGCCCGAACAGCCCGCCTCGAACCGAGATCCCCGCTGGGCGGTAGTCCTGTTGGTCGGCGCGGCCGGATTGCTGGCTACGGCCGGCGGGCTGGCATGGCTGGCCCGCAAGGCGGGGCGCACAGCCTCGCCTGGCTAGGGCGCTGCAGGACGAAGCTTGGCTCAGGCGACCCGCAGCGCTTGCCCCTTCCCAGATGTGGCCGGAGCGTGGCTGATCGCAGAATGACGCCAGGGGAGGAGAGGATGATCTCGATCCCATCCCCCCTCCGCCATGGTCCTTCGTCAGGAACGGCGGTCGTCGGTGAGGAGGGTGTAGGGGGTGGGGTAGAAAAGAAGATGGTTCCTCGAGCACAGCCGAGGCGTTGGGCGGTCGCCTGAGGCAGTATAATCGGGGAGCTCCGCAGCCCATTCGCTCCGCCTCCGAGGCATCGACATGGAAGCAGCCGTCAAACCCTCCTACGCCGCCGGTCCGCTCCTGCAGATCAAGGATCTGAAGACCTACTTCGACACGGACGCCGGACTGGTCAAAGCGGTGGACGGCCTCGACCTGGAGGTCTATCGGGGCGAGGTGCTCGGGCTGGTCGGCGAGTCCGGCTGCGGCAAGAGTGTGACCTCGCTCTCGGTGATGCGGCTGGTCGAGCCGCCGGGGGAGATCGTCGGCGGCGAGATGGTCTTCGACGGGCAGGAACTGATGGGCCTGTCCGAATCCGAGATGACCCGTATCCGCGGCGACCGCATCAGCATGATCTTCCAGCAACCGCTCTCCAGTCTCAACCCGGTCTTCAAGGTCGGCGAACAGATCGCCGAGGTGCTGCAGATCCACCAGTCCTTCAAGCGTCAGGAAGGCTGGGGCAAGGCCGTCGAGCTGCTGCAGATGGTCGGCCTGCCCGATCCGGAACAGCGCGCCCACGCATACCCGCACGAGCTGTCCGGCGGCCAGGCGCAGCGTGTGATGATCGCCATGGCCTTGGCCTGCTCGCCGGCCCTGTTGATCGCCGATGAGCCGACCACCGCGCTGGATGTGACCATCCAGGCGCAGATCCTCGACCTGCTGCGCATCCTCCGAACTCGGACGAATGCTTCCATCATCCTGATCACCCACGATCTGGGCATCATCTCGGAGCTGGCCGACCGTGTGGCCGTCATGTATGCCGGGCGCATCGTGGAACAAGCCACCGTCAGTGAGTTGTTCGATCACCCCAGCCACCCGTACACACAGGGGCTGATCGCGTCGATCCCCATCCTGGGCCAGGTCAAGGACCGCCTGGAGGTCATCCCCGGGTCCGTCCCCGATCTGATCGACATGCCCGCCGGCTGCCGGTTCGCCCCGCGCTGCAAGGCGCGCGTCGATCATGGGCTGAGCATCTGCACCGAACGCGAACCGGACCTGCTGCCGACCCAGAGCAACCACCTGGTCCGCTGCTGGTTGTTTCAAAGCGCCGAGGGACATCGCGCGCCGCTGCGGGCCGCATAGGCGCGGCACCCGTCCCTGAGGTTGAGACCCGATGATCCAGACACCATCCGGCAGCAACGGCAAGAAGTCCCTGGTCGAGGTCAAGAACCTGGTCAAGTACTTCCCGGTACGCGGCGGCGTGTTCCAGCGCGTCGTGGCCTGGGTGCAGGCCGTCGATGACGTCAGCTTCAGCATCAAAGAGGGCGAGACGCTCGGTCTGGTGGGCGAGTCAGGCTGCGGCAAGACAACCGTCGGACGGACCGTCCTGCGCCTGATCGAGGCCACGGGCGGGCAGGTGCGCTTCGACGACACCGACGTCTTCAGCCTGCGCGGACGCGGCCTGAAGGCTTTGCGGCGCTATATGCAGATCATCTTCCAGGATCCGTATTCGTCGCTGGATCCGCGCATGCCGGTAGGCGAATCGATCGCCGAGGGACTGAAGATCCACCATATCGGGACGGCGCGCGAGCGCCACGAAACGGTCGTGGACACCCTGCGGCGCGTCGGACTGGAGGAATACCATGCCCGCCGCTACCCGCACGAGTTCTCCGGCGGCCAGCGGCAGCGCATCGGCATCGCCCGGGCCCTGGCGCTGAGGCCGAAGTTCATCGTCTGCGACGAGCCGGTCTCGGCGCTGGACGTCTCGATTCAGTCGCAGGTCCTGAACATCCTGCGCGACCTGCAGAGCGACTTCGGCCTGACCTACCTGTTCATCGCCCATAACCTGTCGGTCGTCGAGCACATCTCCGATCGCGTGGCGGTCATGTACCTGGGCAAGATCGTCGAGTTGGCCGGCCGGCAGGAGCTCTTCCGCAACCCGCTCCATCCGTACACGCAGGCGCTCATGTCGGCCATCCCGATCCCCGATCCGCACCTGCGCCGTCAGCGCATCCTTCTGAGCGGCGACGTGCCCAGCCCGGTCAACCCGCCCTCCGGCTGTCGTTTCCACCCGCGCTGCCCGGTGGCGCTCGAGCACTGCGCCGTGCAGCAGCCCGAGTTCCGCGAGGTCAGCCCGGGCCATTGGGCGGCCTGCTGGCGCGTCGACTGACCCTCAGCCTGACCCGAACCAGAGCCGGCTTGCGGCGGCGGATCACGATCCGCCGCCGTCGATTCCGGCGGGGCATGCACATGCGCCGACCCGGAGGCGCGCGGCCTGTGCGCGACGGCTGTGTTACAATTTCCTCGACCGCCCCTCGCGGCGGACCCTGGGGCGTAGTGCAATGGCAGCACACCGGCCTTTGGAGCCGTGGATCTAGGTTCGAATCCTGGCGCCCCAGCCTCCTTCGCCGGACGGCCCCATGAGCGTGTGGCTCAACGAACCCTGCAGCGGCCCCTTGAGACCGGCCTGCACCCGACGCCTCGGATGACTTTGTCTACGTCGGTGATGCACGCCGCGAGACCCGTTGGGAGAGTCCCATGAACTGTGAAGCGATCATCCTGGCCGCCGGGCTGGGGACGCGCATGCGTTCCCGCATCCCGAAAGTGCTGCACACGCTCGGCGGCCGGCCGATGTTGGCTTGGAGCCTGGAGGCCTGCCGCCAGGCCGGCGGACGGACGCCGCATGTGGTGATCGGTCCGGAGGGCGAGGCGCTGCGCGCGGCCTTCGGCGACCGGGCGCAGTTCATCGAACAGCGTGAGCGGCTCGGCACCGGGCATGCGGTCCTGCAGGCCCGCCCGCACTTGCAGGGCAAGTCCGAATTGGTGCTGGTCGTCAACGCCGATATGGCCTTGGTGCGGGGCGAGACTCTCAGGCGGACGATCGAGATCCAGGAGGCGAACTCCGGTCCCCTCACGCTCCTGGCGGCGGTATCCGACACCTCGCGTGGTTTTGGACGGGTCATTCGCGGCGCGGAGGGGGAGATCCGTGAGATCGTCGAGGAGGCCCACGCCACGCCCGAGCAGCTGGCCGTCACCGAGCTCAACTCGAGCATCTACTGCTTCCGTGCAGCGTGGCTGTGGGAACACGTCTCCCTTCTGCCGTTATCGCCTAAGGGCGAGTACTACCTGACAGATCTGGTGGCGATGGCTGCCAGCGAGGCGGGCCGTGTGGCGTGGCTGCACACCGAGGATCCGGACGAGCTGATCGGAATCAACAACCGCGTCCACCTGGCGGAGGCGGAGACGGCGCTCCGCCGGCGGATCAACCGGGGCTGGATGTTAGCCGGGGTGACGCTGGTGGATCCGCTGAGCACCTTCATCGGCCCCGAGGTCGAGCTGGGCGAGGACACGGTCGTCCTGCCCAACACGCACCTCGAGGGGCACACGCGCATCGGCGCCGGCTGCCGCCTCGGTCCGAACGCGATCGTGCGCGATTCGGTGCTCGGCGACGGGGTCAGGATCGAGGCCTCGGTCGTCGAGGGGGCCCAAGTCGATGACGGCGCCGACGTCGGGCCGTTCTCGCATCTGCGGCGCGGGGCGCACCTGATGCAGAAGGTGCACGTCGGCAACTTCGGGGAGGTCAAGAACAGCACCCTCGGACCCGGAACGAAGATGGGGCATTTCTCCTACATGGGGGATGCGACCGTCGGCGCCGGCGTGAACATCGGCGCCGGGACGATCACCTGCAACTTCGGCCGCGACGGCACGAAGCATCACACCGAGATCGGCGAGGGCGCCTTCATCGGGAGCGACAGCATGCTGGTCGCTCCGCTGCGCATCGGCCGCGGGGCCGTGACCGGGGCCGGCTCGGTCGTCACCAAGGATATCCCCGACAACAGCCTGGCCGTCGGCCACCCGGCGCGTGTCATTCGAAGGCTCGAATCCGTTGATTGAGTCGCCTGCGTTGCTGGTCTGGATGGTGGTGGCCCTGGCGCTCGATCTGAGCCTGGCCTGGGCGCGCAGCGCGCTGCTCAACAGCGATCAGGAAGCGCTGCGGCGGCTCGAGCGCGCCGATGTGTCGGGAGCGGGCCTGGCGCTGCGCGTGGCCTCGAACGCCTCGCGCTTCATGTCCTCCCTGCGGGCGGGCCAGGGCCTGCTGCGGCTGGTTGTGATCGGGCTGGGCGCGGCACAGGCGATGTCCGGCGGCGCTGCGGCGGTCCGGCCAACGTCGGTGATCGCCTGGGTGATCGGATCGGGGCTGCTCCTCAGCCTGGGCGAGTTCATCGTCGAGAACGTGGCCATCCGCTCGCCCGAGAGGTGGGCCAGGCGCCTGGCGCCGCTGGCGGCGCCGGCGATCTGGGTCTTCTCACCGATCGGATGGGTGCTGCAGCGCGCCGCCGGCCGACTGGCCGGCCCGGCCGAGGGACGACGGCACCCGCTGGTCACCGAAGAAGCCATCATGACCCTGGTCGACGCCGGGGAGGAGGGCGGGGTGATCGAGGAGGAGGAGAAGGCCATGATCTTCTCCATCTTCCAGTTGGGGGACACGCTGGCGCGCGAGGTGATGGTGCCGCGCATCGACATCCAGGCGTTCGAGCGCTCGACGCCGCTGGGTGAGGCGGCCGATGCGCTGCTTCAGGCGGGACACTCGCGCGCGCCCGTATACGCGGGCTCGATCGATGACGTCGTGGGCCTGATCTATGCCAAGGATCTGCTGGCGGCGATGCGACAGGGCCGGGAAGACGTGACGGTGGGTGAGATCGCCCGCAAGGCTTACTTCGTCCCCGAGGCCAAGAAGGCGGATGACCTCCTGACCGAGATGCAGAGCCGCCGGGTGCAGATGGCGATCGTGGTCGACGAGTACGGCGGCACGGCAGGCCTGGTGACGATCGAGGACATCGTTGAGGAGATCGTCGGCGAGATTCTGGATGAGTACGATCAGGCCGAGGAGCTGCCCTACGAACGCTTTCCTGACGGTTCCGCCGTTTTCAACGGCCACCTGAGCCTGGACGACGTCGATGAAGTGATGGGATCGCAGCTGCCCAAGGACGCCGGGGAAACGCTGGGCGGTCTGATCTTCAGCCTGGCCGGGCGCGTCCCGGCGCTGGGGGAAACGGTTGAGGTCGGCGGGCTGCGGCTGACGGTGGAACAGGTGACCGGCCGCCGGATCCGTCGGGTGCGGGCCGTCCGGACACCGGAGTCCGAGGCGAGGAGCGACGACAGTGCAGATCACAGCTGAGGAGCGGCGCATGTTGGTCGAGCGGGCGCTCGAAGCGCGCCAGCGCGCCTATGCTCCCTACTCGAACTATGCCGTCGGTGCGGCGTTGTTGACGACTTCGGGCAAGGTCATCGCCGGTGTCAACGTCGAGAATGCCGCCTACCCGACCTCGATGTGCGCGGAGCGGACGGCCGTCTACAGTGCGGTGGCGCAAGGGGAACGGGATTTCCGCGCGCTCGCCGTGGCGACTGAGAACGGCGGGACCCCCTGCGGCTCCTGCCGCCAGGTGCTGTCCGAGTTTGGATTGGATACGCTGGTGGTCATCGCCCGCGCCGACGGTCAGGTGGTCCTGGAGACGACGGTGGCCGGGCTCTTGCCGGAGGCCTTCGGGCCGAGCAAGCTCGGACGCTGAGGCTCGGCCTCGCTTCTCCCTCATGGCTTCTTCCGTCACGGGTGGTCGTTGTCCGCGCCGCGCAGGCGCGCGGGGCTTTCGGTGACCTGAACAGGGGTGTCATTGCCAGGCGGGCGAAGCCCGACGAAGCAATCTCCTCGCCGGCAGTGTCCGCGGCGGAGACCCGTGCTCCGTCCTCAGCCCTCCGCCAGCCAGTCGGTGTGAAAAGCCCCTTCGCGGTCGAGGCGCTGGTAAGTGTGCGCTCCGAAGTAGTCGCGCTGAGCCTGGGTCAGGTTGGCCGGCAGGCGCGCGCTGCGCATGGCGTCGTAGTACGCTAGCGAGGCGCTGCCCGACGGGGTGGGGATACCCAGCCGCAGGCTGGTCTCGAGCGCCTGCCGCCAGCCAGCGTTCATCTCCCCCAGCGCCTCTCGAAAAGGTGAGGCCGTGAGCAGGCTGCTCAGGCTGGATTCGGCGGCATACGCGCGGCGGATGTCTTCGAGCATCGCAGCGCGGATGATGCAGCCGGCCCGCCAGATGCGCGCCGTCTCGGCCAAGTCGATCCCGAAGTCACGTTCGCCTGAAGCGCGCTGCAAGAGCGCCATACCCTGCGCGTAGGCGCAGACCGTCCCGGCATACAGCGCCTGCCGCGCGGCCGCCTCGACAGCCTCCCGCGCCGGCGGTTCTCCCGGCTGCGGCCCATGCAGCAGGCGGGAGGCGGCCAGGCTTTGAGCCTTGAGCGCCGACAGCCCGCGCGCTTCCACCGCCGCGCTGATGGTCGGGATAGG
>DAIRVC010000112.1:0-8620 GCA_036803025.1 Anaerolineales bacterium | reverse complement strand
AGCGTGCCCGGCGGCGGAATCGAGGTCGCCGGCTTCCAGCGTCGCGCGCAGGTTCTGGCGGGGCTGCTCCACCCACCCCCAATCGGCCCGGAAGCGATCGGCCTTCACCCAATAACCGCGCTTCTCCCACGCGGTGCAGGTGTCATTGACCGAGGAGGCGATCTCGTCCAGCGCCAACCCGGCGAAGGCGAGCCGGTCTCGCAGTTGTCCGTTGGGGAGGTCGGTGCGGACCAAGCCGCGCAAGGCGAGGGCGGTTATCTGCAGGAGCCGCTCGCGGGAGCGTGTGGCCGACTCGGTGCGCACGACACGGGACATGGATGGCGGGCTCCTTCGCAGGCATTATAGCCTGTCCACGTCCGCAAATGGGCACGGGCGACTGCGCGTGGAGACGTGCTAGAATGCAGACTCCGACGGGGGTTGCGTGTGAATCGCGGCAGACTCAGCCTGGCCGGGCTTGGATTGGCACTGGTGCTCATCGGCTTTGCCGCCGGCGTTGCGGCCCGGTCGCTGTGGGCGCCGGTGCGGGTTGAGACACACTCCCTGCTGAGTGAAGCCGAGGCCTTGCTCCGTTCGCACTTCTTGAATGATGTTCCAGGATCGGAGGATCTCCAGCGGGGCATGATTCGCGGGATGCTCGAGGTCATCGGGGATCCCTTCACGGTCTACCTGGAACCTGCCGCTCACGAGTTGATGACTGATGCTCTTACCGGCGAGTACGGCGGGATCGGCGTCCTGCTGTCCAGGGATGCTGAAGGCAACATCCGGCTGGTCCCCATGGAAGGGAGCCCGGCTGCTCAGGCCGGGATTGTGGAGGGCGACATCCTGCTGGCGATCGACGGAGCGGCTATCGACGCGGATTGGAGTCAGGATGAAATCGGCGCGGCGCTGCGCGGCGCGGAAGGATCAACCGTGCGGGTGCGCTTGGCCGCGCGGGCTGTGGATCAGGCCGGAATCGAGTTGGCGATCGAACGCCGGTCGATCCCCCTTCCCTCGGCCACGGGCTTCCTGCAGCCGGAGCGGCCGGACATCGGCGTGATTGCCTTGACGGGCTTCACGGAACATACGGCGCAGGAAGTGCGGCAGGCCTTCGATGACCTGGTCGAGCGCGGCATACAGGCCCTGATCCTCGACCTGCGTTCGAATCCGGGCGGCCTGCTGGACGCCGGAGTCTCGGTGGCGGACTTCTTCCTCGAGTCGGGGACGATCGTCATCGAGCAGCGGCGGGGCCAACGCGAGGTCGTGCATCGAGCCGAGGACGCCGGCCCGGCCAGCGTAATTCCGCTGGCGGTGCTGGTCGACGGCTCGACGGCCAGTTCGGCGGAGATCGTCGCAGCCGCCCTGCAGGCCAACCAGCGGGCCCCGCTGATCGGTGAAGCGACCTTCGGCAAGGGCTCGGTCCAGTTGATCTTCGAACTGGCCGATGGATCCAGCCTGCACATCACCTCCGCCCGCTGGCTGACGCCGGATCGCCAGACGCTGGATGGGAGCGGCCTGACGCCCGACGTTCTCGTCGACCCCGCAAACGGTTCCCTGGGCGACGCGTTTGCCGCCGCAGCGATCGCCTGGATCGACGCGCACGGAGGCGGCCCGTGAGCGACAAGGAGATCAAGGTCGTTGCCACGAACCGCAAGGCGCAGCACGACTACTTTCTCGAAGACCGTTTCGAGGCGGGGATGGCGCTTCAGGGCAGCGAGATCAAGTCAGTGCGGGCGGGTCAGATCAGTCTGCGCGAGGCGTATGTCAAGAACGATGGACGAGAGGTCTGGCTCATCAATGCCCATATTGCACCCTATGAGCCGGCCAACCGCCTGAATCATGAACCGAGACGGCCCCGCCGGCTGTTGCTCCATCGCCGCGAGATCACCCGCCTGTTCAACGAGACGCGTTTGAAAGGACTGAGCCTGGTTCCCACGCGCGTCTACTTGGCGCGCGGCCGAGCGAAAGTGGAAATCGCCTTGGCGCGCGGAAAGCGCAAGTTCGACAAGCGGCAGGAGATCGCCCGGCGCGAGAGCGAACGGGACCTGGCCCGAGTGCTTCGGCGCAAGGGGGGCGTGTGAGACCATCATCGATCGCCGGCGTCAACCAGCTTCCGGTGGAGGAGAAGATCCGCATCTACGCGCGCTTCCTTCCCCCTCCCCTTCTGGCGAGATTCGGCATATCCCCCGATCTGGTGGATACACAGGGTCGCCGGCTGGCGACGTTCCGCTGCGGACCCGGGACGACCGATGTGGTCGTCGACCTGCGGCATGAGTACGGGGCGCCCGATCCGCTGTTGTACGCGCACCTGACGGATACGGTGACCGGCCAGGTCCACGTATTGTTGTATGTGGTCAATGATCCGGCATCGCCGCGCTTTGACGTCGATCGCATGCCGGACGGGACCAAGACGGAGTTCGGGACGGCGGGCCGCAACTTGCCGGCCGAAGAGGCGGCACTGGCGGCCGGGCTGGCCCCCGGACAAGTGCGCCGCGGGCTGCGCATGCTGTCGCACGCCGTGCAATCCTTCGAGTCCTTCGTCGCCTCTTTGGGCCACGAAGCCTATTTCGTCGAGCCGCTGGCCTACCACAATGCGATCGTCTTCGAGCGCTACGGTTTCGCCTACCAGCAAGGCCGCCGCCTGATGGAGCAGATACACAGCGGGTTCGAGCCGCGTGGCCGGTTCAGGGATCGGATGGACGGTTCGACGCCCTTCCGCAAGCCGGAGATGGCCGATTCGATCCTCGGGCGCAGTTGGGCGATTCACGACGGCGTCCTGGGTGAGCCGTTCACCGCGGTCACGATGTACAAGCGGGTTGGCAAGACGGCCGGTGTGGACACCTACCCCAGCGGCGAATGGTGAGTTGCGATCGCACTGCGCATAGCCTCATGTGCATCAGAGTGAGAGTGGTGATGGGGTTGGGAGGGTGGAAGTGGCTATGCGCATTGGGGTCGGCGAGAGTGTGGTAAAATGATGTTACCGGGGATGACAGGCTTCGACGGAAGAGGCTGGCCCCGAGCTGCAAGCCGAGAGGCGCCGACCTCGCAAAATCAGCGCACAACCAAAGTGCCAACCGCACTGACTTTGCGGCTCTCCCCCTAGCAGCCTAACCCCTGCTGGGCCGGAAGCCCGCCCCCGCTAAGGGGGCCACCCGCCGCAACCCCCCTGGGCCGGCTCGCGGGTCGGGTGACCAATGGCTCGGGTGCCGCATCGGCGGCCGTGACCGATGCGAAAGAGGGCCTTCGGGTCCCAACGGCTGGCGCTGTCGCCGCCCTGCTGGCCGGGCTGACACGCGCGAGACGAGAATAGACCGGCTACGCTTGTAGATGCTCGTCGGTCGAGTCTTTCGGACGCGGGTTCGATTCCCGCCATCTCCACCAGCGCCCCTCCGCCTCGCGGAGGGGCTGCGCGTTCCCCGCCCGTTTACGTGTCATCCGCCAGACGGAAACCGTGGCCGCGGACCGTGAGCACGTGCTCTCGCCCAGGATCGGCCTGCGCCAGTCGGTCGCGCAACCGGCGGACCAGCGCGTCAATCGCCTGCTCAGAAACCCCCTCACCCGCTGCGCCCGGCCACACCGCCGCAACCACCTGCTCCCGGCTGACCACCCCGCCACGTTGCTCGTACAGCAGCTCCAGCAGACGATACTGCGGCGGCGACAAGGGAGGATCCACCTCCCGCTCCCCTACCCAGACACGGTGACCCTGTGCATCCATCTGCAACCGAGCCACACCGCCGCCAGCCTCACCGGACACAGCCAGGGGCATCGTCGCTTCCGTCCCCACGAAGACCAGCTCCAAGGCCAGGGCGATCTGCAGTACATCGCCGTCTTGGAGCGTCGTCGGCTGAGCCAGCAACGCCCCGTTCAAGTGCGTACCGTTCTTGCTGCCCAGGTCCTCCAGCACAAAACCGTCGCGCGCCCGTCGGATTCGGGCATGGCGGCGGGAGACCTGGCGATCCGCCACCGTCAGATCGCATTCCGCCCCGCGCCCAATCACAAAATCCGGACGGTCGAGCACCCAGCGTGCGCCCTTCATCCCGCGCGTCAGCGCCAACAATACAGGCAGCTCGCTGGAAGCATCGCTCAACGTCCACCTCCCTGCGCTCCCGCACGAACCAGCGGAGTATAATTCTCAATCAGGCGCCGACGATGCCCGAGCCGCTTCAGACCGATTCGCTCCTCCACGAACGCTACTTCATCCGCCAGATCATCGGACGTGGCGGCATGGGTTCCATCTACCTGGCCGAGGACAGCCGCCTGCCGGGCCGACTGTGTGCGCTCAAAGAGGTCCAGCAGGACGCCACGCTGCCCGAGGCCGTTCATGCCCAGGCTCGCGATCAGTTCTACAACGAAGCCTCCGTGCTGGCCCGCCTCGACCATCCCAACCTGCCCAAGGTTTCCGATTACTTCACCGAGGGAGACCGCGACTACCTGGTGATGGACTATGTCCCCGGAGACGACTTGCGCACCCTGATGGAGCGCGCCCGCCTTGACGGGAAGACCTTGCCCATCGTGCGCGTCCTCGAATGGGCCGGACAGCTGGCCGACGCCCTCGAATACCTGCACGGTCAGACGCCTCCCGTCATTCACCGAGACATCAAACCCAGCAACCTCAAGCTGACCCCCTCGGGGCTCCTCAAACTCGTCGACTTCGGCCTGGTCAAACAGCTGGTCCCGGACGAGATGACCGTCACCGTCATCCAGGGTCGCGGCACCGCACACTACACGCCGCTCGAGCAGTACGGCGGCGATTCCGGACACACCGATGCCCGCAGCGACATCTATGCTTTCGCCGCCACGCTCTACCATCTGGTCACCAATTCCGCGCCGGCCGAAGCCAAGCAGCGCTTCCTCGATCCCGGCTCCCTGCAATCCCCGCGCAGCCTCAACACGGCCATCCCCCTCGACGTCGAACGCGCAATCCTGTGGGGCATGGCGCTCCACCCCGATGACCGCCCGCTGAGCATCGCCGCATTTCGACACGCGCTACGCGGCGACACGCTCCCAGCCTCGCCGCAGAACCCGGACCTGTCGGTCGCACGCCTGGCGCGTTGGCTTTCGTCGTCGACCGACCGCGCGCTGGCCGCCGCGGCGCTCACTCTCCTGGTCCTGGCCCTGGCCGGCTACCTGCGGTAACGCGCCGCCGCGCGCCGTTGATCCACAACCACTCAGCCAGGCTGCCAGCCGCGCCCCCCAGCGCAGCCAGTAGCGGACTCAAGAGCAGCGACCAGCCTCCCGAAGCCCCCAACGTCCACCCCACCAGGTTCACGCCCAGCAGACCGCCGATGGCGACCAGGAGGTCACTCCGCGGCCCAGGTCTGCCCAGCAACATGACCAGGCGCGGCTGCCGACGCCCAACTAGCCCCAGCGCTATCCCGGCCACGCCCAGCAGCCAGGACAGGACGCCGAACGCACGCCTCTCGCCGGGCCCCGTTTCCGCGCTAACCTCCGGCTCTTCGCCATTGGTCGGCGTGGCAGTGCTCGCCGGCGAGGCGGTCGGCACCGGCGAGGGCGCGATCACGGTGACGAACGCCTGCACGCCTTCCTGCACATCCAGTTGGAGGATCTCGGAAACCCGGGCCGGGTCGCTGGTAGCGGTGATGATCACCAGGCCGAAGCGCTCCAGTGCAAGATCGGCCTGCGCCAAGCCGTTGACCGTCGTCGCCCGCACGACGGTCGACGAGGCGCTTTCGCTCGCGTACCCCAGACTAATCTCAACCACCGTGCCATCCGGGACCACATGCCCGTTGTGATCGAGGACGATCCCGGCCTCGACCTGGACAATGTCGCCAACTGTGTAGCCGCCGGCCAGGCCCTCGGGAGTCCCCTCGCTCTCCTCGGTTCGCACGGTCAGCGGGATGATCTGGTTCGGGTCCGGCGCAGTGACCTCGATCAGGTCGTAGCCGATCCCCGGCACGCTCACAGGCGAGGCGCCGCGAGCCGTGGCCTCCTCGAAGAGCAGCCGCGCCGCCATCTCGACGAACGCCGCGCCTTTGGAATACAAGGCGAAGTACGCGTCGAGTTTGCTGATGTCGGTGGCGTCGAGATCGTAGGGCGTCCCGAAGGCGATCGCCACGATGTGTGCCGACTGCGCCAGATCGGGCCGCCGATCCAGAAGCAGTCGCAGCGCGTTCGAGCCGTAGACGGATTCGCTGTTTCCCAGGAATGAGAAGACCAGCCAGTCTGCGGTGCGCAGGGCTTCGTCCAGCACTTCAGGCGCCGTCAATGCCAGTCCCAAGTTGGGCGGAACAGGCTCGTCGAAGTACAGTGCCAGGTCCGCCATGGTGTAGGAGGTCAGGTTCCAGCCTCCCACCTCGCCACTCGCGGCGGGCCCGTAGAGCCGCAGGACCGCGTCTTCGAGCGCAGTCTGCGAGAGAGTCGGCACGGTCCGGCAGGTCGAACACTGGCCCTGCAGGCGGACGTCCGTGAAGAAGACGATCCGCTCGGCCAGCTGGGGCGGGCCGCCGAGCTGGACCGATGCTTCTGCATCTACCGGGCTGATCAACGTTGCCGCAGCGCGCGCGACCCGGAAGGCGGTTGCCCCCCCCTGCCCGATCGTCTCCAGTCCCGCCTCCGGCGTACTCACATCCTCGAAATCCATCGATTCGCCGTACAGACGCATCTTCAGCCGCAGGACGCGCAGCGCCGAGGCGTCGACCCGCTCGGCAAAGAGAGGGTCCTCACGATATCGTTGGACGAAGAAGGCCAGTGTCTGCCGGATCGTCGTCGCCTCGTCCGGGTCGTCAGAACCCTGGAAGCTGCCCAGGTAAAGAAGGTCGTTGCCGGCCAGGAATGCGTCGCGCGCGACCAGCGGCCCGCGGAATACCTGACCGCGCGGGTCGTAGAAGCGCCGCACCGCCCGCGAGCCAAGCGCGTCGCTGATCGTCAGACCACCGGCAGCCCGCCAGGTGGCCAGGGGCTCGAGGGCCATGAGCTCCCCAAACGCCTGAGGGTCCAGGCTCACCGGCCGCGTCGTCGCCCGGATGTTCTCCTGAAAGCCCTGGTAACGGATCGGCGAGGTCAGGAGCGCATCCGCCACGCCCGCATCGCCGGGCGCGGCTGCGGTGACGGCGAAGAAGGGCGCCAGCTCGATTCGCTGCAGCTGCTCCAGGGACTTGCGGATCGTCGCCACCTCTTCTTCGAGAGGCCGGTCGCTGCCGCCGTGCCCGGGGAAATGCTTGGCCACGACGGCCACTCGACCGCCCGATCCGGCGTGCACACCCCGGATGTAGGCTTCCCCCATCAAGCTGACCCAGTAAGGATCGCCTCCGAAGGCGCGCACGCCCAGGTCGCTCTCGCCGGCCGTCTGGGGATTCTCAAGCACGTCCAGTGACGGACCGAGGAGGAGATTGACCCCGATGGCCTCGAGCTCGCTCCCCAGGATCTCGCCCACTTCCTGGGCAAGGTCGGTATCCCAGGTCGCGCCCACCGCCATCTCGGAGGGCAGCTCCGTCAGCCCCGAGTGGATCTCGGCGTATGGCGCTCCATCCCCCTCCTGCGACAGACCGATCAGCAGCGGGACGTAGGCTCCTCCGCCCGCACCAGGCGTCGGCGACCCTGTCTCGGCGGCGGCCTGCGAGGCCCGATACTCGGCTTCCTGGAGTGAGGCGATCAGCGCCCGGGCCGCGGCAGCCGTGTCGGGGCTCTCGACGAAGTTGTCGTTGCGCGTCCTGAGCACCACCCCGCCGATGTGACCGCGGCGGATCAAGTCCATGATGGTCGCGTCCGGCCCGGGGGCGCTGCCCGTGAATGTCACCAAGAAGAGCTGGCCGACGCGCTCCTCCGCCGTCATCGACGCCAACAACTCTGCGGCGGCGTCACGCTGCAGGTGAGGCTCTCGTCCGGCGGACACGACAACCGGCTGGGTTAGTGCCATCAATAGAGGGAGCAGAACAAGCAGGCGCCGCATGCACAGGCCAGTATACCCGCCCGTATTGCGGACCACAAGCAGCCGACCGCGGCGCGCCCAAAAGCTACCGGCCGTTGAGCATGGCCTCCTGACGCAGCATGCGTTCCATCTCGCGACGCCGCTCCGGACCGCTGAGGAACTCCAGCTTCCGAATGCCGAGTGGGTCGATTTCCTCGCGCAAGAGCCGCAGCTCCTCAGCACTCGGCAGGGCCGTCTCAGCCAGGCCCGGGGCCACCGTCAAGGCGAAGCCCGTCTTAGCCTGAACGCGGGCGGAGGTGACACCCGGGTGAACATGCGTCAAGCGCATCTGCCCACCCTCGAAGTCGAACTGGCCCAGATCCGACACCAGGTAGCGCGGCCCGGCGCCGCGCCGCCGCGCCGGGTTGTGCCCAAGGCCGGAGAGGAAGTCGACCCGCTCAACGAACGTCACGCGCGAATGCCGGGGGACATACAGGTAGATGTCGCTTAACACCGGGGTGACGTCCGGAATGCCGCCTGTCCCCGGAAGGCGCAGGCGCGGGCGCCGATAATCGCTACCGATGGCGATGTTGTTGAAGTTCCCGTGCCGGTCGACCTGCCCCGGGCGGAAGAACTCCTTCGGCCGCACGTTAGGCAGCAGGTCCACAGCCGCCTGCACAAAGCCGAAATGGGTCAGGGCGCGATCAAGCCAGAGCGCTTCAGCCTGCGCCAGTCCCAACGGCGCGCCTTCCCGGCACAGGCTTTGCCCGATCGCCG
>DAIRVC010000111.1:8048-8676 GCA_036803025.1 Anaerolineales bacterium | reverse complement strand
GGGTTGCTGTTCAACTTCGGGCCGTCCTTCAGCATGCCGTCCGGCCTCGAACGCGCCGCCCTCTCGCGCGATCCTGCCGTGGTCCGCGCCTACGCTGACGATCCGTTGGTCCACGACCGTGTCACCCCGCGGCTCGGCATCGGATTGATCGACGTCGGGCTGTGGCTGCTCGATCACGCCTCCGAGCTCGCCTTGCCGGCGCTGATCTACATCGGCAGCGAAGACCGCTTGACCTCCGCCCAGGCCTGCCGCGAGGTCGCCGCCAAAGTACGGGGCGACTTCAGCCTCAAGATCTGGGACGGGCTGTATCACGAGACGCACAACGAGCCGCAGCAAGGCGAGGTGCTGGCCTTTATGATCCAGTGGCTGAAGGCCCACACGCCCTAGGTCGCGACCGAGGCGATCCTCATGTGGTCTCGCGGCTGGCGCGATAGAGCCTGGTCTCAACTGGACACTGCCTGGGATCTGATCGTCATCGGCGGCGGGATCACCGGCGCCGGGATCCTGCGCGAGGCGGCCCGCGCCGGCCTACGGGCCTTGCTGCTCGAAGGCGGCGATTTCGGCTCGGGCACGTCCAGCCGCTCGTCCAAACTCGTCCACGGCGGGCTGCGCTACCTCAAGAACGCTC
>DAIRVC010000111.1:4709-8038 GCA_036803025.1 Anaerolineales bacterium | reverse complement strand
TCAGATCCGGCTGACGATGGAGTCGGTCTCCGAACGCGAACGCCTGCTGCGCGAGGGCCGCGGGCTGGTGTCACCTTTGGGTTTCCTGATGCCGAGCTTCCGCGGCGATCGTACGCCCGGCTGGGTGTTCGGCCTCGGCCTCGTGATCTACGACTTGCTGGCGCTGAAGTGGGGACACCGCCACTACGACGCCCGCGGCCTGCTAGAGCTGTGCCCGGTGCTTGCCTCGCAAGGTCTGCTCGGCGGGTATCGCTTCATCGACGCCACGACCGATGATGCCCGGTTGGCACTGCGCGTGCTGCGTGAAGCCGTTCGCGGCGGATCATTAGCACTCAACTATGCGCGCGTCGAAAGCCTGCTGACCCGCCGCACCGGGCAGGTATGCGGGGTCGTGGCGCGCGATCAGGCGCCCGGCTCCGGCCGAACCGCCGAGGTAAAGGCGCCGGTCGTCATCAGCGCCACCGGCGCGTGGGCCGATGACTTGCGGTTGCAGCTCGGCGGCCGTCCGCGATTGCGCCGCCTGCGGGGAAGTCACCTGATCTTTCCCTTCGCGCGTTTGCCGCTCAACCGGGCCGTCAGCGTCCTGCACCCTGCCACCGGCCGGCCGGTCTTCGCCGTGCCCTGGGAGGGCGTTACCCTGATCGGGACGACCGACGTCGACCATGCCGACGACCTGACGCGCGAGCCGGCTATCCATTCGTCGGAGGCCAGCTTCCTGCTGGCGATGGCGACATTCGCCTTCCCGTCGCTCGAACTCGGGATGCAGGACGTCATGGCGACACAGGCCGGGGTCCGGGCTGTGATCAACTCCGGCCGTTCGGACCCCTCGAAGGAGTCGCGCGAGTATGTCCTGTGGGACGAGCGCGGACTGCTGACCGTCACCGGTGGCAAGCTGACCACCTTCCGGCGCATGGCTCACAGCGCGCTGCACGCGGCGCAGGCGCGTCTGCCGCGTCCTGTGACGCTCGACGCCCGCCTCCCCGTCCTCGATCCGCTTCCGCCGGACCGCTGCCTCGAGGGCCAGGTCGATCCTGCGCTCTGCCTGCGGTTATTGGGCCGCCACGGCGTGGAGACGCCGTCGCTGGTCGAGGCCGCCGAACCCGGAGACCTGCGGCAGATCGACGGCACCCTGTTCACCTGGTCTGAGCTCCGCTGGGCGGCCCAGCAGGAGGGTGTGGTCCACCTCGACGACCTGCTGCTGCGCCGTGTCCGGCTCGGGTTGACGCTGCCGCAGGGCGGCCTGGCGCTGCTCGACCGCGTTCGCACCGTTGCTCAGAACGAACTCGGATGGGATAACGAACGGTGGGTCCAGGAAGTCGAACGCTACCGGGAGCTGTGGCGAGCTGGCTATTCGCCGCCCGGCTAGTTGCCCGCGTGAGCCGGACGGCGCGATACCGACCCGTCTCATCATGCTGTGGCCGCGAGGTTCTGCCTTGCGAAGGCTTGGGCTCGGGCGCAAGCCGGCATGCGGGTGTTCAACATGAGGATCGGAAAATGATCCTCGGCCCGCGTCCATCAGTTCTGTTCGACGGCGGGGAACCCCGCAGGAGTCGCACATGCCCGGTGATCACTTGCTCGCAATCGACCAGGGAACACAGAGCGCCCGCGCGTTGGTCTTCGACTTGCGCGGCACCCTGGTAGCCAAAGCCCGCGCGCCGATCGAACCCTACTTCTCCGACGCACCCGGGCTGGCCGAGCAACACCCGCACGTCTTCTGGGAGGCTGTATGCCGGGCCTGCCAATCGCTGTGGTCCGAGCCCGGCGTCTCGAAGGACCGTATCGCCGGGGTGGCACTCACCACACAGCGCTCGACCGTGCTCAACCTCGATCGGGACGGGACCCCCCTTCGTCCGGCCATCAGTTGGCTCGACCAGCGTCGGACCGAGGGCTTGCCTCCCGTGGGAGGCGCATGGGGGGTGCTCTTCCGCCTGGCCGGCATGTCCGGGACCGTCGCCTACCTGCAGGCCGAAGCCGAAGCGAACTGGATCCGCACCCATCAACCCGAGGTCTGGAGCAAGACCTACAAGTACCTGCTGCTTTCCGGATACTTGACCTACCGTCTGGTCGGCCAATTCGTGGACTCGGTCGGCTGCCAGGTCGGGTACATCCCCTTCGACTACAAGGGCCTGCACTGGTCCAAGCGTTGGGATTGGAAGTGGCAGGCCCTGCCGATGGATCCCTCGCTGCTGCCGGACCTGGTCGTCCCGACGCAGCCGTTAGGCGAGATCATGCCTGCCGCCGCCGAAGCGACCGGCATTCCGGTGGGCCTTCCATTGATTGCTGCCGCGGCCGACAAAGCCTGCGAGGTCATCGGCGCCGGTGCGCTCGAGCCGCACATTGGATGCCTGAGCTATGGAACTGCAGCGACGATCAACACGACCCACCGGCGCTACCTGGAGGTGATTCCGCTCCTCCCGCCCTACCCCTCCGCCGTCCCGGGTGCGTACAGCCTGGAGGTCCAGATCTACCGCGGCTACTGGATGGTGAGCTGGTTCAAGCACGAGTTCGGGCTGCGCGAACAGCGCATCGCCGACGAGCGCGGCCTGGCCCCCGAGTTGCTATTCGACGAGTTGGTGCGGGCCGTCCCGCCCGGGTCCGACGGCCTGGTGCTCCAACCCTACTGGTCGCCCGGCCTGAAGCATCCCGGCCCGGAAGCCCGCGGCGCGATCATTGGCTTCGGAGCTGCGCACACGCGCGCACACCTGTACCGAGCGATCCTCGAAGGCCTGGCCTACGCGCTGCGAGAGGGTGCCGAACGCACATCAAAACGCAGCGGCGTTCCGATCACCGAGCTGCGCGTCGCTGGGGGAGGAAGCCAGAGCGATGCTGCCTTGCAGCTCACCGCTGACGTCTTCGGCTTGCCGGCGTCACGGCCGCACGTTTATGAGGCGTCCGGCCTGGGCGCCGCCATCGACGCCGCCGTCGGCCTGGGCCTGCACCCGGATTTCCCCACCGCCCTGCGGGAAATGACGCATCTTGGGCGCACGTTCGAGCCGGACCCGCGCGCGCATCGCACGTACGACGAGTTGTACCGGCAGGTCTACCTGCGGATGTACGACAGGCTGCGCCCGCTCTACGACAGCATTCGCAGTTCCACGTCCGGCCACGATTCAGAACTCACCACGTGACACGTGGCCCTGACACGTGTCACGTTGTCAGCGCAGCCGCATGATATGCTTGGCCGGTCGGCCGTCATGCATCACCGGATACGCCCCGCCTGCTTCGTGATGCTCCTCTCGCTGTGCGCCGCCTGCGCGCCGCTTTCATCCGCCACTTCGACCGCGACTGCATCTCCGATCCCGCCAACGACATCGCCTGCTCCCACCCAC
>DAIRVC010000111.1:0-4699 GCA_036803025.1 Anaerolineales bacterium | reverse complement strand
CCCACCCGCACAGTCGCGGCTACTTCCATGCTCCCGCAGGCGCCACTGTGTTATCTCCATCGGACCCTCCTTCAGGTCGCCGGGCTGCGCGGCATCGAGGCGCAACAGAGTCTGGCCACCAGCATGGTCACACAGGTCGAGATCGAACGGCTGACCCGGACTGCATTCCTCGCCGCATGGCCTCGCCCAACCCTCGAGAGAGAAGTTCGTTTGCTGCGGCGGTTCGGATTGGCTGAGCCAGATCTTGACTTGGAAGGGATCCTTGCGGCGCTTGGGCTTGGTACCCCAGTGGTATCGGAGTCGCCGGATGGGGGATTGGCCATCACCTCCGAATTGCAGGGGGTGGACGAGGAGTTGACGCAGGTCGCGTGCGCGTATGATCGCTTGCTGGTCGTGGGGTCCACGCCCGGCCTCGCCTCCGGGCATCAGACCGATGCTTGCCCATCGGATACCGACGCTTGTCTGGCGAGCCGGGCCCTCATTCAAGGCGATGCCGCCCTCCTCGCCGAACAGTGGCAACGCACGTTTGGGTCATCGTCCCTCGCACTGGGCGACGCTTTTCCCGGGTGCGCCTCCTCGCCGTTCGCGATCGAACCCGGCACTTCGAGCCTGGTGCGGGTCCTTGCTTTCCCGATCCAGCAGGGTGTCGGGTTTGCCCGCGGCCTGTTTCTCAAAGCGGGCTGGGCCGGCGTGGACCAGTCCTATACCGTGCCGCCGATCTCCACCGAGCAGATCCTCCACCCGGAACGCTACCCGAACGACGAGCCGCGCCCTCCCGAGCTTGCGGACCTGGCCCCCTCCCTCGGCCCGGAGTGGACGACTGATGACTCCGGCGTGCTGGGCGAATGGCGCACGCTGCTGGTGCTCGAGTCCTTCCTCGCCTCCAACGAAACCGCGCTGGCTGCATCCGGCTGGGACGGAGATCACTACGCGTTGCTCTCCAGCCCCGGGGATGGACGGACTGCCCTGGTTCTGCTGACCCGCTGGGATACCGTTCGGGACGCTCACGAGTTCTCCGGCGCCTTCCGGACGTATGGGGAGAATCGGTTCGGACCCTCCCGGCGCGCGGGCACATCGCTCACCTGGACGACGCCGTCCGGCGTGGTGGTCCTCGATGTTGGCAACGATCAGACGCTTTGGATCGAAGCGCCCGACGCGGCGTCCGCCGCCGCGCTCCGTGAGGCATCGGGCTTCCCGTTGCACTAGGCACGCCAACTCAGCCCCTGCCGACTCAGATGCAGGCCGAGAGACACTCGGCCTCACAGTCGTCCCCGGCTTTACGTGTTCCGGACCGTGGGTGGGGCTCAGCCTGCCAGGCGGCCGGCTTGCCGTGTCCCGCGATATACGGCCGCGGTCACGCCGCTCAAGACAAACCCAAGGTGCGTTCGCCCGACGTGGGCTTCCGCCAACCATATCGGCACCAGCGTGAGCCGGAAGGACTCGACGATCATGCGCGCCGATCGAACCGCGGGCCTTAGCCCCCGGGCCGCCGCACTCAGTCGTGCCTCGGTCGCATCCAGCGAGCGCTCGCGCGCCCGAAGTGCGGCGTCCGCCAGGGACAGGCTGTAGGTCTCCGCAGGCCAAGTGGCCAGATACTCAGTGGCATAGGGAATCAGCAGGTCCGCCGAGATGTCCTCTGCGGCCGCCGCCTGCCCTGGCTGCGGCCGCGACCTGGCCAGCACGGCGATCGGGCTCACAGGAGACTCAGTCCCGCTCAGTGGGCCGGATTCCATCGCCCACCTGCTCTCGCCAGGCGCTGCGTTCCAATCGATCACCCCGCCCATCTCGAACTGCCAGACCGGCAGATACACCGCGGCAAGGCGGTCGATGATGAACGGCCCGCCGATGCCGGCGGACTTGTGCGACCATGCCTCCAGACTCCGGCGGGCCTCATCCTCTGAAACCATCAAGGGCACGATGGCATCCGGTGCGATCAGCATGCGCTCATCGCCCGCCTCGACAGCATAGGTGGCATCGCAGTAGGGACAGGTGAGCGAGAGTGTCTCCGGAGCCAGGAGGAAGCGCGCACCACACGCTGCACAGGCGAAGGTCGGGCTCGCCTGAGGTGTGGCATGCCCACGCGCGGTCGCCAGCGCGAGCACGAAGTCGTTCTCGGCGTCGGAGTCGACGATCTGGACGCCGCCGACTGCGGTCCGCCGGCCGCAGTGGTCACACTGCAGCCCCTCGCCGTCCGGTGCGTAGGCCATTTGCCCGCCGCATGCAGGACAGGCGAATCGTTCGATGTCAACAGGACCGTCGCTTGAAGTGGCCGCCGGGAGAGGTCGATCCGGGTCGATCATGTCCGCGCGGAGCAGGCGCCCTTCGATGACTGCCAGCCGTCGGAGAGCGCGCGGGTTGTGGGGGTCGTTCGCTAGAACCTCTTCCAGCCAGCGGCGCGCCTCGTCGTGGGCTTCGGCCACGTCACTCAGCCACAACCACGCCTCGAGTTGTTCATCGGACGACGGCTGCTGCCGCAGGGCCCATTCCAGGTAGTGGCGCGCCTCGGCCCGCTCGCCGGCTTTCGCCGCGGCGATCCCGCGGACAAGGAGGTCGCGCGCACCGTCGGACATCATGCCTTTCTTTGGGCCAGCCCGGCCCGCTTCAGGATCCCGGCCCGGCGTCCGCCGAACCCCGCTCACCCGCCCCGGGCTCCATCTCGGCCAGCGCCTGACGGACATCATCCTGCAGTACGCTCCGGCTCGGGGCGCGCCGGCCGCGCCGCCCAAGCCGGCCCATCAGCCTCTCGGTGGTCGCCGGCTCATAGCAAAACAGCGTCTCCCCTGAGAGTTTCTCGCCGCGTTCGAACCAGGCCGTCGCCGCGCGCCCCAGTGCCACGGTCGTTCCGCCGGCCACGGCGGCCGCCACCAGCCACGCGGGAGGGCCCCCAAACTTGGTCAACTCGTAAAACAAGCTGCGCGCCAACAGCCCAATGCCAAACGTAGCCACCAACTCGCGTGCCCGGCTCAATGTCATCCGGTAGGCGTAGATCCGGGCGATGCTCATCACCATGGCACTCTGTACCACGATGAGAGGCAGGAAGCTGGCGAAGGGCAATGGGGCCAGCGCGATCGCCCCGGCCGTCGATGCCGCCCGGGCCACGACTGCCTGAGATAGTTTTCCACGGTAGGCCGGCAGCGCCGCTCCCAGCGCGGCGACGATTCCCGGCTCGGATTTCGCCACGGCTACGAGCAGCCTGTCGATGCCCTGCCCCTGTTTAGCGCTGACTGGGATCAACTGGGAGACATCAATGCCCAGTGCCGCGGCCGCACGGCCGAGGACCGCCGCCCGCTCGCGTCCCACCAGGTCGATCTTGTTCAGCGCCACAACCATGGGCCTGGCCAATCCGGCCAGATCGTTGAACAGCGCCTGCTCCGGGGGACGAATGCCGTGTTCTGCATCGAACAGTACGACCAGCAGGTCCCCGGTCTGCGCCGCTTGCAGCGCCCGCCCGCGTTCCTCTGCACCGACGGTCCCGGGGGAGTCGGCGCCCGGCGTATCAACGATTGAGAACAGCCCGGCATCGGCCGCCTGTGCCTGGCGCGTCGTCCCCGGCAGCGCACTCACCTCAGCCCGGTCCCTCCCGGAGCGGATCAGCGTGTTATACAGCGTCGACTTCCCGCTGTTCGCCGGGCCGACAATGACCACCTGGTGCTTGTCGCCGGCGGCGACGCGCAGCTGCTCCATTGCCTCGCCGATCAAGCTGCGCCAGCTCTTCATATCGGACGGTAGCAAGCCCAGTGCCTTGCCGAGTTCGGACTGGCTGCCGAAGGGCAGTGCATCCCAGGCACGTCGAATCTCGTCCGCCTGGCGGCCAACAAACTCCGAGAACCCACTTCGTTCGCTCATGTCGCCATTGTAGCCCAGCCACCCTTGCTTGCCCGAATCCGGGCTGACGACAGCCCACCAGCCCCCTTCCCTTGTGGATAACTGGCCTCTTTCTGTGGAGAACCGTCTCCCTTTGGGGAGAACGCCCGGCTGTCTGAACCAGTCGCCACACCTGGTGACCGTACGAGTGACACTGACCGGTCCGGGCAGCCCACATGTGGCGCTTTGCCCAACTTCGCTGCCTTGGCGCCGGCGTTCTTCACACACTGTCCCCTGTGTCCCTGTTCATGGACCGCAGCTGAAGGAGCGCCACTGCTGTCGGCCTTCTCCGCACGAGCCCATATCTTCGGTACTTGGAGCCCCCCATGGCAGTCATCCACACATCCACAGCCCCTACGACGACTACGAGGTCCACTATCTGGTGAGAGGGAAGAGAGAGTCTTCTCTATCGTCAAAAGCAGATCGGGGGCCATCCGGCCCCCGATCGACGCTCCCAACTCAAAAGGCTTGAAAGCCTAGATCCAACCGCGGAACTGCATGGCCTTGACGACGCGTTCAATGGCGACCAGGTAAGCCGCGTCGCGCATGGTGACGTTCTGCTTGAGTGAGGTGTCCAGCACGGCGTGGAAGGCGGTGCTGATCTTCTCATCCAGCCGCTTGAGGACCTCGTCGGTCGACCAGTAGAAGTTCATGTCGTTCTGGACCGACTCGAAGTAGGAAACGGTCACGCCGCCGGAGTTGCACAGGAAATCGGGGACATCCAGGATGCCTCGCTTCTGGATCTCCTTGTCGGCCTCGATGGTGACAGGGCCGTTGGCTCCTTCGGCGATGATCTTGACCTTCTTGCTGATCTTGCCGACGTTCTCGCCCGTGA
>DAIRVC010000110.1:0-8753 GCA_036803025.1 Anaerolineales bacterium | reverse complement strand
CGGTCTACTTCAACCGCATCCGCTTCGGCCCGTACTTCGGCGACCTGATTCTGCCGGCGGCGCTGGCCGAGGGTTTCGATGGGATGTTCCTGCTCTCCGTGGTCCGCCAGGAGAGCCTGTTCGAAGGCTTCGCCGTCTCGACCGCTTCGGCGCGCGGGCTGATGCAAGTCATCCCCAGCACGGGCCAGGCTATCGCAGATGCGCTCGGTTGGCCCCCGGGCTACACGACGCCGGATCTGTACCGCCCGTTCGTCAGCGTGCGCTTCGGCGCCCACTACCTGGCCGAGCAGCGCCAACGCTTCGATGGGGATCTATATGCCGCACTGGCTGCCTACAACGCCGGTCCCGGCAATGCCGAGATCTGGGAATCCCTCGCCCCCGATGACCCCGACCTCTTCCTGGAGGTCATCCGCCTGCAGGAGCCGCACAACTACATCCGTCGGATCTATGAGATCTTCTCCATCTACCGCCGGCTTTACGTGCAACCCTGATCGCGGCCAGCGACCAAGGGCGCGCTCGGAGCCCGGCGGCCGTGCAGGATGGCGCGATCCCGAGGACGAGGGGAGGCCTCGCAGGCGGGCCAGGGCGAAACGATCCCGGCCCTGCTCGCCCCGGCGTTCGCGTACTCCTACCTGAACAGCTGCAAGGTAGCCCCAGCCTCGCCGCGCTGGCGATCGACTCCCGCGCGCTCAGACCGCCTCCCGCCCTACTGTTCACGTTGCGGTGGAACTGCTCGACCACGACCAGCTTGATGGCCGCGGCGCTCACCTGGCCAATCCTGGGGGTGTTGAGCGCGCTGGCTGAGAGAGTGCTCCTCAGGTCGGCAGGCTGGCCGCCAGGGCATACGCACGGACCGCCGTCAGCCCGAGGCGGCCTCCCCGAGGGACGAACTGCGGGCCGCGCTAGAGCCCCGGCTCGTCCCCCCAGCCGGGCATGAACGGTACCTCCACCTCGTAGAGCCAGGCGTGGAACAGGCGATCCAGATCCCGCTCGCCCACCTCTTCGGCGACGTCGATGAAGTCCTGCGTAGAGGCGTTCCCGTGGCGAAAGCGCTCTGCGTAGGTGCGCAGGATTTCGAAGAAGCGCGAGTCGCCGACCGTATCTCGCAGTGCCTCCAGCGTCAAAGCGCCGCGTACGTAGACCGCCTCGTCGAAGAGGCGTTCTGGCCCGGGGTCACCGATGGCCAGGTTGATCCGCTCATCGCTCTGCCGGAGGGTCCTGTACAGCGCGTGAAGCTCAACCTGCGCGTGCTCTCGATCGGTGAGGTGTTCATACCAAAGATAGCTGGCGTAAGTTGCGAACCCCTCATTCAGCCAGATATCACGCCAGCGTTGCAGGCTGACACTGTTGCCGAACCATTCATGAGCGAGTTCGTGGGCGATCACGTTCTGACTGCCGTCGAAGTTGCGGCCGTACAGCGTCAATGTCTGAGTCTCCAGGGCAAAGGGCAATTCGGTGGGGACGACGACGGTCCCATACGCGGCGAAAGGGTATTCCCCGAACAACGTCTCGAAGTAACCCAGCATCTGCGCAATTCCGTCGAATTGCGCGATGACCGCTTCGTCCGCCTCGGCCGGGTAGTAGCTGCGCAGTGGCAGCCCTCCCGGCGCGAGGCCTTCTCGGACCTGCAGGTCCCCAATGACCACGGTGACCAGGTAGGCAGCCATAGGATCGGAGGAATCCCAGACGAAGGTTCGCGTCTGCCCTTCCTGGACCACCTCGAGCAGCCGGCCGTTCGCGGCTGCGACGTAAGGCAGCGGGACACTGAGGCGCAAGATGTACGTGGCCTTGTCGCTCGGGTGATTGTTGGCCGGGAACCAGCGCGAAGCGCCATCCGGCTCCGACGCCACATAGGCACCGCCGTCGAAGAACTGCCAGCCTTGTGAGAAGCGGAAGGTCGCCTCCGGCGCTTCCTGACCGGGAGCGCCGCTGTAGGCAATCTCGACGTTGAATGTCGTGCCGGCGGCAATGGGCGCGGAGGGCGCGATCCACAGCTCGCTCCCCTCTCGCTCGAGCGCCGCCGGTCGGCCGTCGACGGTAAGGTGCTCAACGGCCAACCCGGCCAGATCCAGGCTGAAGCGCTCCAGCCGCTGAGTGGCCTCGATCGACAGGCTGGCACTACCGTCGATCGTCCGGGCGGCGAAATCGGGGCGCAGGTCCAGCTCGACGTGGAGAACGTCCAGGCCGACACTGCCGGAGGAGGGGAAGTACGGGTCGCCGATTCCGGGCTGGAGCGGGGCGGGGAGCGCCTGGGGGCGGCAGGCGCCCGCCAGAATCAGCCCGGCAAGGGCGGCCAGGCGAAGGACGGGATGGCGCTGAGACCCTGGTTTCATCTGCGGGACACCTCGGCGGGAGGAGAGCGTGCTGGACTACCGCCCAGCGCCGGGCGCGGTTCGGACAGACCCCGGCCGGCCGAGCCCCCCCGGGGCCTCCCGGATGATCGCGCCGATCCGCGGCGGCAATCCTCCAACTGCTGATTGACTCGGCCGGGAATCGTGTGCTACACTGAAACTACCGACCGGTCGGTAGGGAGGCTCATGCAGCGGACGGATATCATCCAGGCAGCTGCCGAGATCTTCCGCCAGAAGGGCTACCAGGCCGCCTCGATGCAGGATATCGCCGACGCGGTCGGCCTGCAGAAAGCCAGTCTATATCACCACGTCGTCAGCAAGCAGGACATCCTGGTCGAAATCCTCGATCAGGCCCTCGATATTCTGATCAACGACATGCAAGCGGTGCTGGCGACCGACCTGCCGCCGGACGCGCAGCTGCGCCAGGCGATCCGATCGTACGTCGAGCGGATGACTCAAGAGGTCAGCCTGGCGGCCGTCCTGCAGCTGGAGCACCGCAATCTGGAGCCGCGCATTCGGGCACGGCACATCGCCCGGCGCGACCGCTACGATGCATTATGGCGCGAGTTGATCCGCCGCGGCGTGGACAAGGGCACCTTCCGCGCGGTCGACGAGGATATCGTGGCCTTCGCCGTCCTAGGGGTCCAGAACTGGATGGTCACCTGGTACCGCCCCGACGGCCGCCTGACGCCTGTGGAGATCGCCGACCAATTCGCCGACGTCTTTCTATCCGGCCTGCGCAAAGAGCCGTCCACTAAGCTGAGCTGATGTCGACCGTCGAACTCGTGCGCACGAACGGCGGAACCCGGGTGTATCGGATCCCGATGACACTCTTCCCGGGGCTAGCCGGATTCGCCCACCTGATCTGCAGTACGGATGCGCGCGTGCTGTTGGACGTCGGTTCCGGCTTTGGGGACTCGGACGACGACCTCCAGGCCGGCCTGCAAGCCGTCCGGACGGATTATCAGGAGCCGGTCGATTGGAGTTCCCTGACCGCGGTCATCATCAGCCACGGTCACATCGATCACTTCGGCGGGTTGCCCTCCGTCCGCCGGCACACCGCCGCGCCGGTGGGTGTGCATGAGCTCGACCTGCCTGTCCTGGTCAACTACGAGGAGCGCCTGGCGGTCGTGGCCCGCCGACTGCGGGTGTTCCTGGTCGAGGCCGGCGTGGAAGGGCACCGACAACAGGAGCTGATGGAGCTGTACCTGCTCAACAAGGGATTGTTCGCCTCCCAGCCCGTCGACTTCACCTTCGAGGCCGCCGGCATGCGGGTCGGCCCGTTGGAGCTCCTGCATGTCCCCGGCCATTGCCCCGGTCAGATCGTCGCCCGGGTGGACGATATCGTCTTGACCTCCGACCATGTTCTGCCCAAGACCAGTCCGCATCAGGCTCCCGAGGTGCTCAGTCACTACACCGGCCTGGGTCACTACCTCGAGTCGCTTGAGCGCGTCGCGACCTGGGGCGTGAGCGCACGGCAGGCCCTGGGCGGCCACGAGCCGCCCTTCGCGGACCTGCCGGCGCGCGTGGAAGCGATCCGTCGCATCCACGCCGAGCGGCTGGAGCAGGTCATGGGCCTGATGGATGCACCCAAGAGCGTTGCAGAGATCGCCGAGGGGCTTTTCCCCAGCGTCGGGGGCTACGACGTGTTGTTGGCCCTGGAGGAGGCGGGCGCCCACGTTGAGTACCTGGCCCAGCGAGGCCTGCTGGGCATCGCCAATCTGCACGATCTCGAGTCCGAAAGACCGACGCCGATCCAATACCGCCGGCTGGATGGTCCGACGACGGCGCGCCTGCTTTTGCCAGGCCTGCGCCGGCCGCCGGACGCCGGCCTGGCGAGTTGACCCCGGCGCCGGGACGTTTGCAGGGAGGGCCCGTGGGGCCTCCCGAGGAGAGAGACCATGTACTCATTCGAGCCCACAGAAGAGCAGAGGATGCTCATCGATGCCGTTCAGCGCTATGCGATCAACGATCTGCGCAACGCCGCGCACGATGCTGACGAGAGCGGCGAACTCCCGCAGGCGCTGGTCGAGAAGGGTTGGGAGCTGGGCGTGCTGCAGGCCAGCGTCCCGGAGGCCTACGGCGGCTTCGGCGAGCACTCTGCTGTGACCGGCGTCCTGGCGGCCGAAGAGCTCGCCTACGGCGATCCGGCCGGCGCGCTGGCCGTCATGGCCCCGGCGGCTTACGCCCTGCCGGTTCTGCTAGCGGGCAGCGAGGAGCAGAAGAAAGCGCTGCTGCCGCCGGTCATCGGCGACAGCTGGAAGCCGTTCACGGCTGCCTTCATCGAGCCCGACTTCGACTTCTATTCCGGCGACATGCGCACCAAGGCCCGCAAGGAAGGATCGGGCTACGTCATCGACGGCGTCAAGGCAATGGTCCCGTTCGCCGACCGGGCGCAAGGCCTCGTTGCCTACGCGGCGCTGGACGGGAAGACGCAGGCCTTCGTGGTCCCGGCCAAGGCGGAAGGCGTGAAGGTCGGCGAACGCGAGAAGCTGCTTGGGCTGGGCGCGCTGCCGCTCTTCCGCGTCGAGTTTGAGTCAGTCAAACTGGGCGGCGATGCCTGGCTAGGGGATTCCCCGACCAAGGATGCCGGCCCGCTGATCGCCGCCTCGAGTGTGGCCGTCGCTGCGCTGGCCGTCGGGCTGAGCCGTGCGGCGCACCTGTACTCGCTCAACTACGCCAAGGAGCGCGAGGTCTTCGGTACGCCGATCGCCCAGAAGCAGTCGATCGCGTTCATGCTGGCTGAAATGGCAATCGAGATCGAGTCCATCCGGCTGCTGGTCTGGGAAGCGGCCTGGCTGCTGGACTCGGGCAAGGATGCCGCCCGCGAGGCGTACCTGGCGCTTTCGGGCGCCTCGGATATGGCCATGATGGTCACCGACCGCGCTGTGCAGATTCTCGGCGGGCACGGTTACATTCGCGAGCACCCGGTGGAGCGCTGGTACCGGACCGGACGCGGGATCTCGACCTTCCCGGGTCTGGCGATGGTCTAGGCCAGGGAAGGGGAAGGAGTGAGCCATGATCAGCTTTGAGATGCCCGAGAAGATCCAGCAGACCGTCACCCTGATGACGATGGTGGCGGAGAACATGATGCGCCCCGTGGCGCGGCATTTCGATGAACACGAGCATGAGGTGCCCTGGGACTACATCAACTTCATGCACGACGCCAACAAGCAGATGGGCGGCGGGGGATTCGTGCCCTCGACTGAGAAACCGAAGAAGAGCGAGAGCGGGGAGCCCAAGAAGGAGGGCCCGCGCATCGGCTATCAGCGGCTGGCCCATAGCGCCGAAGTCCTCTCCTGGGGCGACACCGGCTTGTACTTGTGCTCGCCGGTGGGGCTTTTGGGGGCGGCCGCCGTAGCAGCCACCGGCACGCCAGACCAGAAGGCGCGCTTCTTGACCCGTTTCGGCGGCGACAAGCCGGTGCTGGACGCGATGGCGCTGACCGAACCGCATGCCGGCTCGGCCATGCCGGCCATGGTGCGAACCACCGCCGTGCGCGACGGCGATTCGTGGGTGCTGAACGGGGAGAAGATCTTCGTCACCGCCGGCCACAAGGCGCTGGTCGACACGCAGGGTTTCGTCGTTGTCTGGGCGACGATCGACCCCAGCGCCGGCCGGGCGGGGGTGCGCCCGTTCGTGGTCGAAGCCGGCACCCCGGGCTGCACCGTCACCAAGCTCGAGCACAAGCTGGGTATCCGCGCCAGCGACACAGCCTCCGTCGTGCTGCAGGACTGCCGCATCCCGTTCGAGAACATCCTGGGCAGCCCGGAAGTCGAGAAGAAGACGACCGAAGGCTTCAAGGGCGCCATGGCGACCTTCGACGCCAGCCGGCCGATGGTGGCCGCCTCGGCGCTGGGCGTGGCGCGCGCCACGCTCGAGACGCTGAAGGACTTCCTGGCCCAGAAGGGAATCACCGTCCGCTACGGCTTGCCGCGCAGCCGGCTGACCAACATCGAGCGCGAGCTGATCGACATGGAGGTCATGCTGCGTTCCACCTGGCTGCTGGTGCTCAAATCGGTATGGATGATGGACGAGAAGAAGCCCAACAACCTGGAAGCTTCCATGGGCAAGGTGCGCGCCGGCGACGCCGTGGTCAAGATCACGCAGAGGGCCGTCGAGCTGCTCGGACCGGTCGGCTATTCGCGCGAGCACCTGCTGGAGAAATGGTTCCGCGACGCCAAGATCAACGACCTGTACGAGGGGACCGGGCAGATCAACCGCCTGATCGTTGCGCGCCGGATGCTGGACTACGGGCGCCAAGAGCTTTCGTAGGCGCGACGGCCCGGCCCTCGCGTCAGACGTGAAAGGAGAGGCGAGCATGCGCTATCGAATCCAGAAGGCCGCCGTCATCGGGGCCGGGACGATGGGCAGCGGGATCGCCGCGCTGCTGGCCGGCGTCGGCATCCCCACCGTCCTGCTCGACATCGTCCCCAACAAACTCAAGCCGGACGAGGACAAGGCCGGCCTGACCCTGAAGGACCGGGCAGTCCGCAATCGCATCGTCGAGGCCGGCTGGAAGGCGGCCGCCAAGGCCCGCCCGCCGTCCGTGTTGAGCCAGGAATCACTCAAACTTGTGACCCTCGGCAACCTGGAGGACGACTTCCACCTCCTGGGTGAGGTGGATTGGATCGTCGAGGTCATCGTCGAGAACCTGGCCATCAAGCGCTCACTGTTCGAGCGCATCGAGGCAGTGCGCAAGCCGGAGTGCATCGTCAGCAGCAACACCTCCGGCCTGTTGATCCAGGACATGGCCGAGGGCCGCAGCGCTGCGTTCCAGGAGCACTTCCTGGGCACGCACTTCTTCAACCCGCCGCGCTGGCTCAAGCTGCTGGAGATCATCCCGCACCCGAAGACGAAAAAGGACGTCCTCGACTTCATGATCGCCTTCGGTGAGGAGCTGCTCGGCAAGGGCGTGGTGGTGTGCAAGGACCGGCCCAATTTCATCGCCAACCGCCTCTTCAGTCTGAGCAGCGCCTACACCGTGGCCTACGCACTCGACAACGGCTATTCCGTCGAGGAGGTCGACGCGCTGACCGGCGAGTTGATCGGCCGTCCGAAGACGGGCACTTTCCGCCTGTACGACCTGGTCGGGATCGATGTGGCCGGGCATGTCGGCGCCAACCTGCACGACCTGATCCCGGACGACGAGTCGCGCGCCATCCTCAAGCACCCCGGCTCGGCCAAGATGTTCACTACCTTGATCGAGCGCCAGTGGCTGGGCAACAAGACGGACGTCGGCTTCTCGAAGAAGGTGGTCAACGACAAGGGCGAGCGCGAGTTCTGGGTCCTCAATCTGAAGACGCTCGATCACGAGCCCCCCAAGAACCCGCGCTTCGCCTACGTCGGCCAGGGCCGCAAGATGGAGAACTTGCGCGAACGGCTGCGCTGGCTGATGCTGCAGGCCGCCGAGCCCCAGGCCGACGAAGAGTCGAAGCGGCTGGCCAAGTACTTGTGGGCGACCACCGCCTACACCCTGGCCTACGCCTCGCGGCGCGTCCCGGAAATCTCGGACGACATCGTCAGCATCGACAAGGCTATGCGCTGGGGCTTCATGCACGAGCTTGGACCGTTCGAGGTCTGGGACGCCCTGGGCGTCAAGGAGTCCGTCGAGCGCATGAAGGGCGATGGCTACGAGGTCGCCGGCTGGGTGGGCGAAATGATCGCCGCCGGCTGCCCGTCGTTCTATCAGACCAAGGACGGCCGCACGGTCGGGTACTACGACCTGAAGGCCAAGGGCTACAAGCCGCTGCCCGGTGACGCGCGCACTCTGCCGATCAGCACCATCAAGGCCAAACCCGGCGCCGAACTCAAGGCCAATCCGTCGGCCAGCCTGTGGGACATGGGCGATCGGGTCGGCCTGGTTGAGTTCCACAGCAAGGCCAACTCGCTCGACGCCGACATCTTCGACATGCTCGTCGCCGCCATGGACGAAGCCGAGGCGGACCGCTTCGATGCGCTGGTGATCGGCAACGAAGGCACCCACTTCTCGGCCGGGGCGAACGTGTTCGTGATCTGGATGGCGTCGCAGCAGGGCGACTTCGAACTGGTCGACAGCATGGTGCGCGGCATGCAGACGGCCGTCATGCGCATGCGCTTCTTCCCCAAGCCGATCGTCGCCGCCCCGCACGGGATGGTGCTCGGGGGTGGGGCGGAGATCAGCATGGCCTGCGCCAAGCGCGTCGCCGCCGCCGAGACCTTCATAGGCCTGGTCGAGTGCGGCACCGTCGGCCTGATCCCCGCCGGCACGGGCACCAAGGAGATGATGCGCCGGGTGATCAACCCGGTCATGCGCATCCCCAACGCCGATCCGATCTCGGTCATGCAGAAGGTCTTCGAGCAGATCGCCACCGCCAAAGTGGCCACCGGCGCCCATGAGGCGTTTGAGTACGGCTTCTTCGG
>DAIRVC010000109.1:0-8862 GCA_036803025.1 Anaerolineales bacterium | reverse complement strand
CTGGAAACGCGATTCGGCCTGTTCCAGGAACCCGGTGGCCTCGGTCGGCTGGCCAGCCGCGTGGGAGGCGAGGGCGGAGAAGGCGCAGGCGGTTCCGGCGGCGGCGAGATTGAAGGCGTTTTGCGTTTTCGCCAGCGCCTCCCGGGCGGCGGTGAAGTTGCCGGCGCGGTATTCCGCGATGCCGAGTTGGAGCCAAGTCCATTCGTGCCGGGTCACGAGTCGGTCGGTGGGCTTGATTTGCGTTACCTTCCAGCGGGCATCAAAAGCCCAGGCTGCTCAAGTAGCCGTTCGTCCCCGCCGGGACCAGCGCGCCGCAACCGCAGTTACCGCGGCCTGCCGCTATCGCCAGGCCGATCACGACCACGGTCATCTTGCCCAGTGCCTTAACCCCGGTCTGGATGTCCTCATTGTCGCGAAGGCGCTGCTCCTCGACGATGCGCGCCTTCACCTCGTTTCTGAGACTGGGCATGCCTTTGCTCTACCAACGATGGGTGGATCGTCTGGCCTCCGGCCCGCGCTGGTCGGGGAGGTGCTGGGCCGAGTGGCACGGACCGTAGGGAGCTTCGGCATGCTCCCGCCAAGGCGCGTCGAAGGCAATGGGAGATGCTCCTGCCTTGCCACGCGCTCATTCTGGCGGGGCCCGCCTACCGGAGCATTGGCATTTTGATCCCGTGTCGATGAGCGGCGGCGATGGCCTCGGGGTATCCGGCGTCGGCATGCCGGACGATGCCCATGCCCGGATCCGTCGTCAGCACGCGCTCCAGGCGGCGGGCGGCCGCCGCGCTCCCGTCGGCCACGATCACCTGCCCGGCGTGCTGACTGAAGCCGATGCCGACGCCGCCGCCGTGGTGGAACGAGACCCAGGTCGCCCCGCCGACCGCGTTGAGCATGGCGTTCAGCAGCGGCCAGTCGCTGACCGCATCGCTGCCGTCCTTCATGCCTTCGGTCTCGCGATTGGGCGAGGCGACCGAGCCGGCGTCCAGGTGATCGCGGCCGATGACGATCGGCGCATTGACCTCGCCGCGCGCGACCAGCTCGTTAAAGCGCAGCCCGGCGCGGGCGCGCTCGCCGTAGCCGAGCCAGCAGATGCGGGCGGGCAGCCCCTGGAAGGGCACCTTCTCACGCGCCAGCTTCAGCCAACGCCGCAGATGATGGTCGTCCGGGAAGAGTTCGAGCACGGCCTCATCTGTGCGATAGATGTCCTCCGGGTCGCCGGACAAGGCCACCCAGCGGAAGGGGCCCTTCCCCTCGCAGAACAGTGGACGGATGTAGGCCGGGACGAAGCCGGGGAACTCGAACGCCTCACGCACGCCCCCGTCATACGCCCGCTGGCGCAGGTTGTTGCCGTAGTCGAACACCTCCGCGCCCTGGCGTCTGAATGCCAGCATGGCTTCAACGTGGCGTGACATCGATCCGACCGATCGGCGGGCGTACTCATCGGGGTCCGTCCGGCGCAGCGCCTCGGCCTGATCCAGCGACAGGCCGTGCGGGACATACATCAGCACGTCGTGAGCCGGGGTCTGGTCGGTGACCACGTCGACGTGGACGCCGCGCAGTGCCAGTTCGGGGTAGACGTCGGCGGCGTTGCCGATCAAGCCGACGGAGAGCGGCTTCTCGTCGGCGCGGGCCTCTTCGACGAGCGTCATGGCTTCTTCCAGGTCGTCGACGACCATGTCGACATAGCCGTGCTCCAGCCGGCGCTGCGCGCGCGCCGGATCGACCTCGACGATCAGCCCGACGCCCTCGTTCATGGTGATGGCCAGAGGCTGGGCGCCGCCCATGCCGCCCAGCCCGGCGGTGAGCACGAACTTGCCGCGCAGGGAATCCCAACCGCGCTGGCGGGCCAGGGATCCAAGGGTCTCATAGGTGCCCTGCAGGATTCCCTGCGTGCCGATATAGATCCACGAGCCGGCGGTCATCTGCCCGAACATGATCAGGCCGCGGGCGGCCAGAGAATCGAAGTGTGCCTGGGTGGCCCAATGTGGGACCAGATTGGAGTTGGCCAGCAGCACGCGCGGCGCGTCCGGGTGAGTGCGGAAGACGGCCACCGGTTTGCCCGATTGCACGAGCAGGGTCTCATCGTCTTCCAGATCGCGCAGCGCGGCCAGGATGGCGTCGAAGCATTCCCAGTTGCGCGCCGCCTGTCCCCGCCCGCCGTAAACCACCAGATCCTCCGGGCGCTCGGCAACCTCCGGATCGAGGTTGTTCTGGATCATGCGATAGGCGGCCTCACTCAGCCAGGACTTGCAGGTGAGTTGGCTGCCGCGTGGAGCGCGCACCGTGCGGGGAGATGGCATTCCGGCCTCCGCAATCTGGTTCCGACGGTCAACGGATGGCGGGCGCGGCACTCACTGGAGCGTGAGCGACTGAATGACCTGCTCGAACGCCGGCCGATAGTTCGGGTAGACACCCTGCTCGGCTTGAAGTGCCATTTCGATCAAGTGCTCCCCGGAGTGCAGGATCACCAGAGTCGATTGCAGGGTCACCTGGGCGGCGTCGAGCGTGGTCAGCTCGAGCTGCCAATCGATCCGCCCCGCCGGTTGGCCGTTCAGGTCGGGAATGAGCGTACGGGAGAGGATCTCGGCTCCGGGAACCATGCTCTCCAAGGAATTGGCGGTCGTCTCCAGAAGCAAGTCCAGGGGAATCTCAACAATCTCCAGGGCCACCAGCGTAATCGAGGCCAGAGAGTCCGTGTCGCCCGCAACCAGATCCGAGTCGAGCGCCGTGAAGCGGATGCCCTGCGCGAGGTCCTGCCCGAACCCCTCGAGCATCCAGCGCAATTCCGGATTCGCCTCGCCGGCTGCCTCCAGGATCGCTTCCGTTTCTTCCGCGCCCGGGTTGAGCACGATCCAACCGGAGGGCAGGGTCAGGGTGTAGCCGATGAGCGAGTCCGTCAGTTCGATCGAGCCGTCCGCCAGCGTGCGCGTGGCCGGCCGGCCGCCGGCGGCGGACGAATCGGCCGTCGCACGGGCTGTTATGGTTGGAACTGGCGTACGTGTGGCCGTCGCTGTCGATGTCGGGGCGGGCGTTTCCGTCGGTGTCGGCGTGGCCGTCGGCGGAGCCTGGAGCAGGCTGCAAGCGAGCGTGAGAATCAACGCCGATCCCAAAGCCAGTAGGCGCGCGCGTTTGCGGGTTATCACGATGGTAGCCCTCCTCTCTCGCCGAGCCAGCGTTCGAAGTACACAGTTTCGTCTAGCACGCGTCGCCCGCCGCGAGCCGGGGCGCTGGTCAACCTGGAGGCGTCGGCAGGGAACCCAAATGAGATGGCAACGTGGGCTTGCCAATCGGAGGGGATAGCCAGGAGCTCCCGTGCGATGTCAGGCTCGTACAGCGTGGCCAGGCATGATCCAACCCCCACTTCCCAGGCGGCCAGTTGCATGTAAGCGGCCGCCTGCCCGGCGTCGAACAGGATAGACCAGCGCTGAGACGGGTCTGGCGTGGCAATGACGATGCCCATGGCTGCGCCGGCCAGGTGGCCGGCGTAGGTCCCCAGGCGGGCGAGCTCCTTGAGCGATTGTGGATCTCGCACGACGATGAAGCGCCAGGGCTGGGTGTTCTTGGAGGATTGGGCGCGCCGGCCGGCCCAGAGTATGCGGTCGACGACCTCCTCCGGGAGGGGTTGCGGCGCGAACTCGCGCACGGCCCGCTTCATCCGAATAGCTTCCGAAACGTCCATCGCCAGCTCCTGCACGGGCTGACCTGATTATAGGGCATGCCGGAGCGGAGGGAGCGGCCGGGCTGCCCTTCTCGGCGGCGGTCGACGCCAGGAATCATCAGCGCCTGGGGGACCAGGCGCTGATCTGATGATCGCGAAGTGGGCCGCTGTTTCGGTGCGGCTCAGGAGTCTTTGCCGTTGTGCCGCTTCTGCAGGAGCAGTCCGAAATTGGTCTGCGACAGCTGCCGGACCATGTCCGCCTGGGCCTGGCACCAGATGTCATGCACCGGGCAATCGTCCTGATACACGCAGGCCGTGGCGTCGGTGACGCACTCGTTCAGCGTGATCGGGCCATCGATGACCTCGATGACTTCCAGGAGCGAAATGTCGCCCGGCTGGCGCGCCAGAGAAACGCCGCCGCGCGCGCCGCGTGAGGTGTGCAGCACGCCGGCCACCGACAACTGCGAGACGATCTTGGCCAGGAAGGACGGCGGGATATGCTGCTTCCGGGCGATCTGGCTTGTCGGGGCTCGGCCGCTGTCGCCCAGTTCCGCCAGATAGAGTACGGCTCGGACGGCATAGTCGGCCTGTCGGGTAATCTGCATTGCCCCTCCTTCTTGGCCCTTCGGGACAATAAATGTCCCCTTCTACTGAATTAGTCTACGGCCCCGGCCTGGGGCCTTCAAGTGAGAAGTGTCATAAGCGGTGCATGACCTTCGGCGAGCGGCGGGGGCGCGGCGCCTGCGTGGTATCATTCCGGACTACCTGCCGGGGAGGGAGAATGAAGGACATTGCGGTAATCGGCGTGGGCTACGTCGGCCTGGTGACCGGGACCTGTTTCGCCGATCTCGGCAACCGGGTCGTGGCGCTGGACATCAATGCGGAGAAGGTCGCCGGGCTGCAGCGCGGCGAGATGCCGATCTACGAGCCGGGGCTGGAAGAGATGGTCACTCGAAACGTCGCCGCCGGACGGCTGCGTTTCACCCCTTCCTACCCGGAAGCGCTGGCCGAGGCCGAGTTCGTCTTCATCGCCGTAGGCACGCCCTCCGGCGTCGACGGTGAGGCGGACCTCAAATACCTGCGCGCCGCAGCCGAGTCGATCGCCCGGGCGATGACCTCGCCGCTCATCATCGTCAACAAGTCGACTGTCCCGGTCGGCACCGGCGACTGGGTCGCCGACATCATCCGCTCCAACCAGCCCAAGCCGATCCCCTTCTCGGTGGTTTCCTGCCCCGAATTCCTGCGCGAGGGTTCGGCGATCGCCGACTTCATGAGCCCGGCCCGGACGGTCCTGGGCTCGCTCGAACGCGAGGCCGCCGACCGCGTCGCCCAACTGCACCTGCCGCTGCGGGCGCCGATCGTCATCACCGATCTGCGCACGGCGGAGATGATCAAGTACGCCTCGAATGCGTTCCTGGCGACCAAGATCTCATTCATCAACGAGATCGCCAACATCTGCGAGGCCCTGGGCGCCGACATCAAAGAGGTCGCCGCCGGGATGGGCTACGACCCGCGTATCGGGCGCGAGATGCTCCAGGCCGGATTGGGCTACGGCGGCTCGTGCTTCCCCAAGGACGTCAAGGCCCTGGCCTACATGGCGGCCGAGAAGGGGCGCCACCCGCAGCTGTTGCAGGCGGTCATGGAGATCAACGCCGACCGCCGTCGTCAGCTGGTCGACAAGCTGCGCGGCGCGCTGGGCGGCCTGCGCGGCAAGACCATCGGTCTGCTGGGGCTGACCTTCAAGCCCAACACCGACGACCTGCGCGAAGCGCCGGCGCTCGAAGTGGCCGGGCAGCTGCTGGCCGAGGGCGCCCGACTGCGCGCCTACGACCCGGTCGGGATGCCCGGGGCGACGGCCCTCATGCCGCAACTCGAGATGACCGACAACCCCTACGAGTTGGCCGAGGGCTGTGACGCCCTGGTCGTGGCCACGGAGTGGAACGAGTTCAAGCAGCTCGATTTGCCGCGTCTCAAAGAGGCCATGCGCCAGCCGGTGATCGTCGACGGCCGCAACATGTATGACCCGTCGAAGATGTCCGAGCTCGGCTTCCTCTACCGGGCCTTCGGACGCGGCTTCGAACAGGAAGGTGCCCCCGCCGCCGAGGCCGCCGCCCGATGACCGTCGAACGTCAGGGCATGCTGCAAACCCGACTGCGCAACGGCCTGGAAGTCCGTCTCAAGGAGATCCACACCGCGCCGCTGATCAGCAGTTGGGTGTGGTACCGCGTCGGCTCGCGCAACGAGCGCGCCGGGCTGACCGGAATCTCGCATTGGACCGAGCACATGCTCTTCAAAGGAACGCCGACCTTCCCGGCCGGCGTGCTGGATAAGGCGATCTCACGCGACGGCGGCGCGTGGAACGCTTTCACCTGGGTCGACTGGACCGCCTACTTCGAGACGATGCCGGCCGACAGGATCGACCTGGCCCTGCGCCTGGAATCTGACCGCATGGTCCACTCACTGTTCGACAGGTCCGAAGTCGAATCCGAGCGGACGGTGATCATCTCGGAGCGACAGGGGAGCGAGAACGAGCCGACCTTCCGTCTGTCGGAGGAGGTGACCGCGGCGGCCTTCCGCGTGCACTCCTACCACCACGAAGTCGTCGGCGACATGGCCGATCTGGGGACGATCTCGCGCGACGATCTGCACGCGCACTACCGCACCTACTACGTGCCCAACAACGCGCTGCTGACCGTGGCGGGGGACTTCCGCATCCAGCCGATGCTCGATCGCATCCGGTCGCTGTTTGGGCCGATCGCCCGATCCCCGCAGCCGGTGGTCCGCATGCGGCCCGAGCCGGACCAGCTCGGGGAGCGTCGCGTCACGCTGGAAGGGCCGGGCGAGACCACCTACCTGGAGGTCGCCTACCATGCCCCGGCCGGCGGCGATCCCGACTTCTTCCCGATCACGGTGCTCGACAGCGTCCTGGCCGGGGCGTCGAGCCTGAATCTCTTCGGCGGCGGGCTGTCGAACAAGACCTCGCGGCTGTACCGGGCCTTGGTGGAGAAAGAACTGGCGGCCTCGATCAGCGGGAGCCTCTCGGCGACCATCGATCCCTACCTGTACGTCCTGCGGGCCACGGTGCGCCCGGATCGGACTCCCGAAGCCGTTCTGCAGGCCCTGGACGGGGAAATCCAGCGCGTCCTGGATAGCCCGCTGGAATCCGCAGAGGTGGCCAAGGCTATCAAGCAGGCCCGCGCGCTGTTTGCCTACGGAAGCGAGTCCATCACCAATCAGGCCTTCTGGCTGGGCTATAGCGAGATGTTCGCCGACTACGACTGGTTCGAGGGCTATGTCGAACGGCTGGCGGCGGTGACACCAGAAGACATACTGCGCGCCGCTCGCAAGGTTCTTGCCCCCACCAATCGCGTGGTCGGCATCTACCGGCCGAATGGCGGAGGCGCCCGTGGCTAAGCGCCGTGACAGGCCCGCCGCGCCTCGCCGGTCGACGCGCACGCGCCGCGACCAGCCCTCCTCGCTTCCCGGCCCGGAAACCATCCGGCGCGAGACGCTCGCCTCCGGCATCGTGGTCCTGTGCCGCGAGAACTTCTCCAGCCCCTCGGTCGTCGTCTCCGGCTACCTCCCGGTCGGCGCTCTGGAAGAGACACCCGAGCAGGCCGGGTTGGCCGACCTGACCGCTTCGGCGCTCCTGCGCGGGACCGCACATCACACCTTCAACGAGATCTACGAAGCCCTGGAAGCCTCCGGCGCCAGCCTGAGCATCGGCTCGGGGAAGCACTTCACCTCTTTTCACGGAAAGGCGTTGGCTGAGGATCTGGGCCTGGTGCTTGGCCTCCTGGCGGAAGCTCTGCAGTCGCCGGCCTTCCCCGAAGCGCAGGTCACGCGCCTGCGCGGCGAGAAATTGACTTCGCTGAAGATCCGCGATGACAATACTGGCGCCGTCGCCGGGATGACTTTCGACGCGCTGGCCTATCCCGGACATCCCTATGCCATCCCCGAAGACGGGTACCTCCACACCGTCGGGAACCTGGCGGTAGAGGACTTGCGCCGATTCCATCGGACGCACTTCGGCCCGCGCGGCATGGTCCTGGCGATCGTCGGGAGTGTGCCCGCCGAAGCGGCCTTGGACGAGGTCCGGCGGGCACTGGGCGGGTGGGCCGACCCGGGGCGGCCGGAACGGCCTCCAATGCCGGACGTCCGACCGCCGCAGGGGATCGTCCGCAAAGACGTTTCGCTGGCCGGCAAGTCACAGTGCGATATCGTCGTCGGCTCGCCCGGGCCTTCGCGCTTCGAGCCTGCCTACCTGGCCGCGGCCTTGGGCAACAGCATCCTGGGGCGCTTCGGCCTCATGGGCCGCATCGGCGATGCGGTGCGAGAGTCGTCCGGGTTGGCCTACTACGCGTACAGCAGCATCGGTGCCAGCCCGGGGCCGGATCCCTGGGAGGTGCTGGCGGGCGTCAATCCAGCCAACGCCGGCCGGGCCATCGGGCTGATCCGGGAAGAGTTGCGCCGCTTCACAACGCGCCGCGTGACGGCCGACGAATTGAGCGACAACCAGGCCAACTTCATCGGGCGGCTGCCCCTGCAGCTGGAAGCCAACGAGGGCGTCGCCGGCGCGCTGCTGGCCCTGGAGCGCTTCTCGCTGGGTCTGGACTACTATCAGCGCTACGCGGATCTGGTCCGCTCGGTCACGCGGGATCAGATCCTGGAGACGGCGGCGCGCTTCCTGGACGCGGACCGGTTGGTGGTCGCGGTAGCCGGCCCCGGGGAGGCGGCGAAGTGATCTGTTCGGGTGTCGACATTGTCGAGGTCGAACGCCTCGACCGGGCGATCCTGCGCCATCGTGAGCGCTTCTTCGACCGTTTCTTCACCATGCAGGAGATGATCGACTGCGGCGGTCACACGCCGGCGCTGGCGGCGCGGCTGGCCGCCAAGGAAGCGGTGGCCAAGGCCCTCGGCACCGGGATAGGGCGGGTGGGATGGAAGGATATCGAGATCGTGCGCGGCGCGGCGCGTGAGCCGCAGGTGCGGCTGCACGGTGAGGCGCGCCGCGAGGCCGAGCGCATGCGGCTGAGGCAGTGGAGCGTCAGCCTGACGCATACGCACGAGCATGCCGTGGCGATCGCCGTGGCGGTCGGGGACGAGCGATGAGCGTAGAAACGCTGCGGCCGGGCCTGGCCGGGGAGACGAGCGAGCTGGTGACCGAGGCTGTCAGCGCCCGGCACATCGGCAGCGGCGACTTGCGC
>DAIRVC010000108.1:0-9021 GCA_036803025.1 Anaerolineales bacterium | reverse complement strand
GTGCTGCCAGAGGCCCCCCGGATCCGTCGGAATCGTCCGCCGGGATCGGTGGCCTGGGCCGCCCGCGGTCCCCCCGCCGGCGTACCTCTTCCTCGGAAACGGTGTTGTTATATATAGTGGACGGGGACTCCATCGTTTGACCGCGCGCACACGGGTGCGCCTTGCCTATGGGAGGCTCGGAATGACGCTCAGTGCACCAAGGTTCGTAACCTGGATCATCGCTCTAGTTTTGGGCGTTCTCGGACTGCTGGGGCAATTCGCGATCCCCGCCCTTGCCGGCCTGGTCTTCTGGTTCCTTCTCGTTGGGCTGGCTCTGATGCTGGTCGCCACGATCGTCAAGGGCCTCTAGCCTCACCACTCACCGTAATACAGGCGCAGCCCTCGCGAAGTTTCCCCGTCCGGCGAGGCTCCTGCGCCTTTTTCATTTCCGGCGGGAATGCGGGGCATTCCGGATCTCGCCGGAAGACCTGGCTCTGGAGGGGTCGATGGACAAGGCGCAGGCTCTCACCCTGGCGGATTACACCGGCTGGGCCAACCGCCGCCTCGCGCGAAAGGCCGCGCGACTCCCCCTTCAGAAGCTGCGGGCCTCGGCGCCGTTGAGCCACGGCACGATCTTCGACAGCCTGGTCCACATCCTCGACACCCAGTGGTACTGGAGGGAGGGGGCGCAGACCGGCCTGCTGCCCGCTGCCAGGCTGACCTCGGCGGACTTCCCGCGCATGTCGGCGTTCCTGCGCCGGTGGCAGGAAGAGGATGCACGCCTCATCGAGTACGTCCGCGGGATGTCGGTGCGCCAGTTGAACGGGGAAGTCACCTACACCTGGCCGAGGGCGCGGCCACGCACGCGGCCCGTGTGGCACCTCCTGATGCACATCGTCAATCACGGGACTCACCACCGGAGTGAGATCGGCCGGCACCTGTCGACGCTGGGCTTCTCGCCCGGTGATCTGGACTTCATCCGCTTTGTTTCCCGGACCGGCCGGTAGGCCGCGCCCTTCGAGCGCATTCACCAGCCCGGACCTCGCCGACTAGGCGTCGAGCTGCGCCAACTCGAGGCCGGCGCCCTCTGCGCCGGACCGTGAAAGGGTCTATCCTTCGCACCCGAACAGTCCGGCACTGCCGATGTTCGGCTCTCTTCGTGCCGGCGCGTATGCCGAGCGGCGACCTGCGAGGGCCGCGGACTGCGATGACCACGGATGAGTTCTTCACCGGGCAAGATGAGGCTCGGAGTCTGTTCGAGGCGCTGCGCCGAGCGGCCGAAGGCTTGGGCGCCTTCGAGCTGCGCGTGACGAAGAGCCAGATCTCCTTTCGCCGACGTACCGCCTTTGCCTGGGCATGGATTCCGGGGAGGTACCTGCGCGGCCGTCCCGCGCCTCTGGTGCTGACGGTCGCATTGCGCCACCGGGATCGCTCGGCGCGTTGGAAGGAAGTCGTCGAGCCGGCGCCCGGACGGTTCACACATCACCTGGAGCTGCGCACGGTCGAGGAGATCGACCAGCAGGTCGAAGACTGGCTCGCCCTGGCCTGGGAGCAGGCAGCCTGAATGGCGGGACACGGGCGGCTCGAATCTGTGCGCGTGAGGGGCTGATCGCTGTGCACTTGTCTGGATGGCTTGTCCTCCTGGGGGCTTTGCTGGTCGTGTTGGGAGTCCTGTGGCTGGTGATCCCGATGGTCTTTGGGTTGCCCTGGATTCCGACGCGTCGACCGCGCATCCGGCGCGCCCTTGAGTTGGCCGGCCTGCGGGCGGGGGAGGTGCTCTTCGACCTGGGCGCGGGAGACGGGCGCGTGCTCACGCTCGCAGCACGTGACTTTGGTGCACGCGCGGTCGGTGTCGAGATCAGCCCCCTGCACTGTGCGGTGGCCTGGATGCGCGCGCGGCTGGGAGGTGTGGGCGACCGTGTGCAAATCCGGCTGGGGGACTACCACAAGGCCGATCTGCGGCCGGCGGACGTCGTCTTTGCCTACCTGACAGGCCGCGAGGCGCCTCGCTTGGGGCCAATCCTTCAGGCCCAGCTCCGCCCGGGAGCCCGAGTCGTGACCGTCGCCTTCGATTTCGCCGGATGGCGGCCGGTTGCTTTCGACCGCCAGGACCTGATCTTCCTGTATGTGATGCCGCCAACGCCCGGCGATGTCGCCAGCCTTCTGGGCGGGCCCCCTGCCGTCTCGTAGCCTCGACGCGGCTTCTGGTCCGGGCAGCCTGCACCGCAGGCAAGCCGCCTGGGTGGGGTAGAATTCTGACGGCGGAGCGCCGGAGTCGGGCGGCCGCGCCGCGCGGGCCGATAGCGGCGGAGGTGACAGATGGTGCACAAGCGCATACCGATGGACCACGACAAGCGCATCGCGCTGGTCGCACACGACAACAAGAAGCGCGATCTAATCGAGTGGGCGAAGTACAATCGCGAACTCCTGGCCCATCACCTGGTCTACGCCACTGGGACCACCGGCGATGTGCTCGAACGCGAGCTCGGCTTCGCCATCCGTAAACTGCAGAGCGGCCCGCTGGGGGGCGACCAGCAGATCGGCGCCAAGATCGTCGAAGGGGAGATCGACTTCCTGATCTTCTTCTGGGACCCGCTCGAGCCGATGCCGCACGACCCGGACGTCAAGGCTCTGCTGCGAATGGCGGTCGTGTGGAACATCCCGATTGCCTGCAACCGGGCCTCGGCTGATTTCATGATCTCTTCCCCGCTGATGGATGGCGAGTACGACCGGCTGCTGCCCGACTACAACGCTTACCGCGATCGCAAGCTTTTCAGCGAGGGCTGAGCGCCGGCCAGCAGGACGGGCCGCGCGCAGGCTGCGGCACGCGGCCGGCTGATCCAGAGCGCCCCCGGAGTCCCCGAATGGCCCCTTGGATTGCCCACCTGAGACTGGCTGAGAACATGCTGGCCGATGTTGCCGGGCTGGATGCGGCGGCGTTCTCCATCGGCAGCGTGGCGCCCGACTCGGGGATCCCCGACGAGCGGCACGAACACTTCACCCCGCCGGGCGCGGTGACCCACTTTCGCGCGCCGGCAAGTGCCCCATTCCCGGTCGCCGACCTGGACTTCTACCGTGAGTACCTCAAGCCCGCCCTGTCGGCCGCGGCCGATCCCGAGCGAGCCTCGTTCCTGCTCGGCTACTTCTTCCACCTCCTGGCCGATACCTTGTGGCTGGAGCAGATCGACACGCCGACGCGCGCCCGATTGAAGCCGCAGTTCGACGCCGACCAGGAATTCATCTGGCAAGTCAAGCGCGACTGGTACGGACTCGACCTGGCCTTCGTGCGGGCCAATCCCGGCTGCCTGTACTGGACCGCCTTCATGGGGGCCGAGTATCGGGGGGACTACTTGCCGTTCCTCCCGCCGCACGCGATCGGGCTGCGTATCCGGGAAATCAAGGACCTGTATCAGCGGACGGATGCCGAGATCGAAGAGTGGTACGGGCGGCGGCCGGGCATCTATCTCAGCCAGGCCGAGTACGATGACTTCGTTGACAACAACCGCGCGAGGCTGGCCGAGGCCTACGCGCGCTTGACAACCTCGCCGGGGACGCTCGAAGGACATGCCAGCATCTTCGAGTTGGGGGTGTAGTGTGGAATCGCTCGCGCGGGGCGGCCGACGATGATCATCCGCCCGGCCGAGCTCGGCGATGCCGCCGAGATCGCCCACATCCAGATCAACAGCTATCTGTCGGCGTACGCCGGGCTCCTTCCGCAGGCGTACCTCGACCGGTTCGATCCGGTCGAGCAGCAATCCGACTGGGAGGCATCGTTGCTCGCCTCCGGAGCCGTCCTGCTGGTCGCAGACCCGGTGGAGGGTGGGCTGGCCGGCTACGCGCTGGGGCGATTGACGGAGCCGCCGGAAGACCCGCCTTGCGGTGAACTGGTGGCACTACATCTTCGCAGCGAGCAGCAGCGGCGTGGGATCGGGCGGCAACTCATCCGCGCTATGGCACAAGAGCTGGCCGCTCGGAGGGCGAAGCGGCTGATCGTCTGGGTTCTCCTGGGTAACCCGGCCTCGGCTTTCTACCGACGCCTTGGAGGAGAACAAGCCGGCGAACGATCGGTGCAGCTCGACGACGAGGTTCGCGTGCGCGAGGCTGCCTACGTCTGGCGGGACATCCGTCTACTGTGCGGCCGCGGGGCCGAGCGTCCTGGTTCCACCTGAGGAGGGTCCCTGTGCCTCACCCACTCGTCAGCCAACTGCGCTTCACGCGGCGTGAGTTCGCCCGCGCTCTGACCGGCGTCGGCGAGGAGGATGCACGCATTCGGATCCTGCCCATGAATTGCATCTCCTGGAACGTCGGGCACCTGGCCTGGCAGGAACAGCGCTACTTCCTGATCTACGCGCAGGAGCGGACACCGCGCGCAGACGTGAATGCCGCATTTGCCTACGGAGCACCGGGCTCAACACCGACCCTGGCGCACGCCGTAGAAGCCTGGGAAGAAATCACGCGCCAGGCCGATCCCTGGCTCGACCGACTGACGTCGGACTCCTTGCTCGAGCATGTCGTCCGGCGCGGACGACCGAGCCCCTATCTATTCGGTTCGCTGCTCCAGCGCGTCATCTATCATTACTGGTACCACACCGGCGAGAACATGGCCATACGCCAGCTGCTGGGGCATGCCTCCCTGCCGGAGTTCGTCGGGGATATCGACGGGGAAGCACCGTATCGCCCAGATCCGGGGCCGGAGATGTAAGGGCGGCAGTCCGGGGTCGCCCTCTCCGGTCCAGCAGGCGATGCTTGAGGTCGATGGCGGGGAGCGTTGGGGCGCCGGGCATGGGCATCGCCGTGTGCGCCGGCCTCGCCGGCCTTCGCGGCGTCACATCCGAGGGAGCGCAGGCATGCACGGCAAGATCGTCGCGGTCGTAGGGAACACGGCCGTAGGAAAGACGACGCTGGTGAGTGTCCTCCGGCAGCGCTTCTCGTTCAGGGCCGGCATGGAGCAGCACGAGGAGCGCCCGTTTCAGCGACGCTTCTTCCGGGACCACCGTCGCTTCGCGTTGGCCAATCAGGTTGACTACCTGCTCTACCGGGCAGAGCAGGAACGCGCCCTCCGGCGGACCGGCGGCGTCGGGATCCTGGACGGCGGACTGGACATGGACTTTCGCGTATTCACCCGCTTGTTTCGCCAGCGCGGCTACCTGGATGCGGACGAATACGGGCTGTGTGAGAGACTGTTCCACTGCCTCCGCGCCGGTCTCCCGCCGCCCGACCTGATCATCTGGCTCCGGGCCCCGCTGGACATCGTGGCCGGCAGGTTTGCCGCACGCAGCCGCGCGTTAAGCATCGCCGGCGTGGAGGATCTGCCGGATCTCGAGCATTACCTGGAAGAGTGGTTGAGTGGTGTGACTGGCAGCGATCTCCAGGTGCTCGATGTCGCGGCTGAGGGACTAGACTACGAGCATGCACTGGCCGAGTTGCAGCCGAAGCTTCGCCAGCTGGGATTGGTCGAATCGGCGGCCTGACGGCCCGAAGCGCTGAAGCGGTCGCGCCGATAGGGCGGGGGAAGGTTGCGTGCGAGAGAGCCTGCGAGCACTGGGGAGGTGGCGGTGCCGACCGAGAAGGTGAGCGTCGAATGGCTGGGCGAGCGAGAGTTCCGCTTGCAGGATCGGGACGGCTACGCGATCCGCATGGCTCGCCCCGATGGGGTAAATGCCGCCGACCTTCTGCCATTGAGCTTGATCGGGTGTGCAGCCTGGGACGTCCTGGCTATCCTGGTGAAGCAGCGCCAGGAGGTCGCGTCGTTCGCTGTCGAAGCGAGCAGCGAACGGGATGACGAGGCGCCCTGGCGATTCCGCCGGATCCTGGTTACCTACCGCATTGCTGGACGGAATCTGCAGGAGCCCTCCATCCGGCGAGCGATCGCACTGACGGAGGGGAAGTACTGCTCGGTCTTCGCAACATTGGAGGACGCGGTCGAGTTGACCTCCGCATTCGAACTGACGGAGACCGGGGGATAGGGCGTACCGTAGTCGAGAGACATGCGCCGCGCGGGCGCGGACGATCTTGTTTTCGAGTCTGACAGGAGGATGAGTGTGAAACGATTCTTGGCGGGTCTGCTGTTGGGCATGCTGATGCTCTCAGCCTGCGGCTCGGGCGACGACCAGGCCGACGGCACTCCGGGCGAGTCCTTTGCCGAAACGACGCCGATGGCGGACGTACAGCTCGACGAAAGCCTGATCGGTCCGGAAGAGCTGGGCGTGCAGCTCGGCGTCGCCAGCCGGACGAACCCGCTCATCTGGCCGCTCAGCGGGGTAGCGGACGGCCAGCGCCACTTTTCCCAGCAGTTGGTCGACGCGAGCGGAGAGTATGTCGGCTGGGTTTCGATCTTCCTGTTTGACTCGCAGGCGGACCTGCAGGAGGCCTTCTCGCAGGTGGCACAGAATGTGGCCGGTCAGGAGCACCCCGAAATCGCACCGGTCGGCGAGCAGTCAGTGGCCTATGACGAGAACGGCCGGCACGGGGTGGCGCTGGTGGCTTGCCATGCACTGCTGAACGTGTATGCCAGCCGCAGCATCGATCTGGGCAGGTTAGCCGGGTACGGCGAGGCCCTCGCCGGCCGTCTGCCGGAGGGCGTGTGCCCGTAGCTGCTCCGGCCCGGCCGACCGACGGGTATGCCTTGACGAGATCGATTGATGTGTTGTGCCGGGGGCCCTCCGCGGAGACGGTATCATGAGTGAAGCTGACACCCGAGTCCTCGACGCCTTCAATGCGGCGTTCAACCGCCACGACGTCGAGGCGATGATGGGGCTGATGACCGAGGACTGCGTGTTCGAGAATACCTATCCGCCGCCGAGCGGGAGTCGCCACGAGGGCCAGGCTTCTGTCCGCCAGTTCTGGGAGGCCTTCTTCCGGGAGGCCCCGCAGGCGGCCATCGAGATCGAGGAGATGGTGATCCTCGGGAAGCGCGGCTTCCAACGCTGGATCTACCGATGGGATGCGTCCGGAGGATTCGTGCGCGGGGTGGATGTGTTCCGGTTCGAATCGGGGAAGATCGCCGAGAAGCTATCCTATGTCAAAGGCTGATCCGGCGCCGGGGCTGTAACGCCGTCAACACAGACTATCGGATCCGAGGCTGATGCGAGAACACAAGCGCGATGAGCTGGTGACGGAGTCGGAAGAGGTCCGCGCCGCGATCTTGGGCGCGGCGAGGGGCCTTCGTCCATCGGATTGGTCCGAAGTGTTTCTCGGGTTCTGGACCGCCGAGGACCTGCTCGCTCACCTGCAAGGCTGGGATTGGATCAACCTGGGTGCAATCCATGAAGTGCGGGCCGGGCGCCTGCCAGGTTTCTACGCGCTCCACGACCGCGACTGGGAGACGCTCAATCGCCACCTGGTCGCCGAGTGCAAGACGGGGCGCCTACCGGCGCTGGCGCGGGCAGCGCGACAATCGCACGCCCGGCTGATGGGCGCGGTCCGAGGGATCGATCCGGCGGATTGTGACCGCGATTTCGGCGTGCGCGTCAGGGGGGTGCGCGTCACGATCGAACGGCTGTTGCGCTGGGAGCTGGCCGATGAGAAGGCGCACCTGGCGCAGTTGCGGCCCTTCGCGTCGGGCCGCACCTTGCCGACCTAGTCCACATGGCGTCCGCAACTACGTCGGGAGGCAGCATGGAGATGCACGACTACCTGGCCGGCTGGCTCAGCGGGTCGGCCGAACCGCCGCCGGTCACACAGCTGATCGGTATCCGCCTCCTGGAGGCCGGGAGCGGTGAAGCGAAACTGACCCTGAAGACCGGTCCTCAACACTACAATCCCATGCAGATCGTCCACGGCGGAATCCTGTGCGACCTGGCGGATGCCGCCATGGGCGTGGCCATGGCCTCGGCGCTTGAGGCCGGTGAAACCTTCACCACCGTCCAATTGGGAATCCAGTTCTTCCGGGCGCTGCGGGAAGAGTCGCTGGTCGCCCGCGGGCGGATCCTCCGGCGAGGCGCCAATGTCGGCCACGTCGAGTGTGAGATCGAGGACGGCGCCGGCCGGTTGATTGCCAAGGCGACCTCGACCTGCTACATCATCCGGAGTCTGACGTCCTGACCGGATTCTTGACCCGAACGGGCCGGGCGGAGGGCCAGGCTGGCGATGGACGCTTTTGAGTTGTGGTTGGGCAGGGCGGCCGGCGTCGCCGGGCTGCTGACGTTGGCGCTCGCGCTGGCGGCCATGTTCCGTTCGCTCCGGCGCGCTCCCGGACGGGAGGAGCCAGGCGCCCGGCGCTGGCTGCGCCTGCCTTTCCTGGCCATCAGTTCGGTGCTCTTCCTGGTCATTGGCGCACTCCTGTGGCGTCCCATCCCCATACGTCTGTGCGTGGGCTGTCGGCTGGCGGCGGATCTCCTGGGCGCGGTGGTCTTCATCGGCGGGCTGGGCTTGTACCTTTGGGGCCTGCACTCCCTCGGCGCGATGTTCGGTCCTTCCGTCAGTCTCGGCGTGCGCCTGTACGCTCAGCACCGCCTGATCACGACCGGACCATTCGCCCTCGTCCGGCATCCGATGTACCTGGGCGTGTGCGCGGCCGGGGCGGGGAGCCTGCTGCTCTACCGGACCTGGGCGGCACTCGCTTTCGCGCTGTTCATCTTCGGGTTGCAGGTCCGGGCCCGGCGAGAAGAGAAGGTCCTGGAAGAGGAATTCGCGGCGGAGTGGCGGGCCTATGCTGCGCGCGTGCCTGCCTGGCTGCCGCGCTGGAACCGCAGGAGTGGATCATGAAGCGACGCGGGCGAGTCGACCCGGCGGAAGTGAAACTCGAGTTCTTCCGCGCCTCCGGTCCGGGGGGGCAGAACGTTAACAAGGTGTCGACCGCCGTCCGACTGCGCTTCGACGTCCTCCGCTCGCGCTCCCTGCCCGAGGCGGTCCGCGATCGGCTGATGCGCCTGGCCCGCAACCGGATCAATGCGCGGGGAGTTCTGGTGATCGAGGCGCGCAGGTACCGCACCCAGGAGCGCAACCGGCGCGAGGCGCTGGACCGGCTGAGTGCGCTAGTCGAGCGAAGCTGGTCCCCCGGCCGTCGGCGCGTGCCGACTGGCCCGACGGCCGGCGCCGTCG
>DAIRVC010000107.1:0-9045 GCA_036803025.1 Anaerolineales bacterium | reverse complement strand
CCCCTCAATTGCCGCGGCGCGGAGCCTGTACCCTGCGGCCCACTGGCGCTCTGCCGGACAGGCTGTACAATTCGATAGGGATAATCCCGCCCGGCGCCCCGGGTGCCCGGGCAGGAGGATCGGATGGACCCGATCGAGGTGCTGAAGACCGTCGAGCTCTTTGACGGGCTGGAGCCGGCTGAGCTCGGGGCAGTGGCGGCTCTGTGTCGCGAACGGACGTACCAGGCTGGCCAGGTCATCACCACCCAGGGGGAGGTCGGCGACGACCTGTTCGTGGTGTGCGACGGGTTCGTGGAGGTCATCCTGAGCCGGCCCCCGGGAGATCAGGCCCCGCGCACCATGGTTCACCTGGGCCGCGGCCAGATCTTCGGGGAGATGGCCCTCGTCGATCACGGGCCTCGTTCGGCGACCGTGCGGGCGCTGGTCGACGGCGCGGTCGTCATGATCATCCACCGGCAAGATTTCGCCAGCCTGTGCGAGGCCAACCACCACCTCGGTTTCGTGGTGATGCGCAACATGGCCGCCGACCTGTCGTTCAAACTGCGCCACCGCAACCTGGCCAACCGCTGAGGCGTCTTCATGTCGCCGATCTACAAGGTCAGCTACGTCGTCACAGGCAACGACCACCCCGGGACGATTGCCAACGTCGAACGGCCGCCCAAGGTCGGCGATGTCGTCCGGCTGGGAGATCAGAGCTACAAGGTTACGGAAGTGGTCGAGCTGATCCCGGCCCGGGGCGAGTTCCACTACCTGCACGCGACGCTGGCCCCCGCCCGATCCTGAGCCGCGTACCGGCGGCGCGCCCGCGCCGCGGACGCGCTTGCCCTTCGCCCCCCGGCTGCTCAAAGCTCAACTTCAGTGAAATCCTGGGACAGCTCGACCGGTCCCGGGAAGACCGCCCGCGCCTGCTCGACCAGGCCGTCGCTCAGCGCGCCGCCGGGGTAGTGGATCAACATCAGGCGGCCGACTTCGGCCGTCCTGGCCACCTGGCCGGCCTGTTCGGCCGTCGAGTGCCCCACCCCGCCCCCGGAGGCCTCGTGGATGAGCACCGCCGCGCCGCCGGCCAGCCGGATGACCGCCTCACACGGTTCGGTGTCCCCCGAGTACACCACCGCGCGCCCGCCGTCGGCGGTCTCCATGCGCAGCCCGATGGTGGGGATGATGTGGCGCACCGGGGAGGAATACACCCGGAAATCCTCACTCTCCAGCACCAGCATGTGCTCGCGCTCGGGCAGACGGTGGAATGACACCGGGAAGAAGTTGGGCCAGTTGTCCCACTGGTACAGGCTCATCATGTGCTCGAGTCGTTCCAGGCAGTGATGCAGGCCGTAGATCCGCAGCGGCTCCTGGCGGCCCAGCAGCCACATGTTCATCAGCAGCAGCGGCACGCCCGAAACGTGATCGGGATGGAAGTGCGTGACGATGAGATCGGTCACGCTGTCGAGCGGGACGGCCGCGCGCGCCAGGTGCACCGTCGGCGTGCCTACGCAATCGATCAAGACGGCATTGCGCCGGCCCACCAGCGCCATGTGCGTGTTCTCGCGCGCAGGATCGGGGATGGCGTTGGCGGTGCCCAGGATGACCAGTCTCGGCATGGCTCAGGGTCCGGCCAGGAGCCTGGCTGCGACGAGCGGGGTGACGAAGACCTCCAGCGTGGCAGCCGCGATCAGGATCGGCAGCACAATGCCGGCCATGATGCGCGCCCAGCGAGCGAGCGCCGTGAGCCAGGCATGCCCCAGCGAGCGGCCCTCCGGGGGGCTGATGACGGCCAGACCGAGCCGCATGATGGCGGCACCGGCCAACAGCGTGGCGGGAACCTCCAGGAGAGCATGCGGCGCGACCAGGGCCAGCAAGAAGCGCGGCGCGTCGCCGCCGGCCAGGGCGACGTTGGCGGCGAAGTAGCCTACCAGACCAATGGGCGTCATCAGGAGGACGACCCCCAACACGCCGAATGTGAATCCCCCCAGCAGGCTGGCCAGCGCCATGGCCCGCACGTTGTTGATCACCACCCAGGCGAGGCCCCGGCCGGAAAGCATCCCGAAGCGGGCCATCTGTTCGGCCAGGCCCTCGCCGATTCCCTCCAGCCGCACCAGGTCCGCCGGGAGCGTGTAGATCGAAGCCAGGTGCACGCCGATGGCGTAGCCGGCAGCCAGCAGCCCGGCCATCAGCAGCAACGCGCCGCGCAGCCTCGGCAGCGTCTCGGACAGAACGCTGCGGTACCAGGAGGTCAGGCTGTTCGCTTCACCGCGGAAGGCCTCCCAGAAGACGCGCCAGCCCAAGCGCAGGTTGAGGATATCGATCTCGCGCCCGAGCAGCTCCTCGCGGTTGAACATCTGCATGCCCATGCGCCCCAGGACGATGGCCATGATCAGCAGCGCCAGCAGGATCCACCACAAGATCGAGTAGCGCCCCCAGAACATGATCATGCTCTCGCCGATGATCAGCTGCGAGATGGGGATGATGATGAATGAAGCCAGCAGATTGGCGGCGCGCACCGACGTCGTCTGCGAGGAGATCACCACTGCGCCGCTGACCATCACGACCGCCTGGCCGGTGGTGAGGAGCAGGACCTGCAGGAGCAGCGCCGGCGGAGGCGTCCAGCCGATCTGCACGGCCAGGCCGATCAGGTAGACGCCGATACCCAGGTAAGCGGCCGTCAGAGGAGGCATCAACGAGGCGATCATCTTCCCCAGATACAGCTGGGCATCCGTGAGCGGGGTCGCCAGGAGCGGCTCGAGGGACAACCGTTCGCGCTCACCAGCGAAGCTTTCCAGCGCAATGACCAGGGAGATCGAGATCGGAAAGAAGCCGACGACCATCAGCAGAAAGGGAATCAGCCGCTCGCCGATCAGCGGCGCTCCGTAGCGATTGACAAAACCGACCGCCTCGCGTGCGGTGAAGTTCATCAACACGGGGAAGAACAGCGTCAGCAGCGCGATCGGTGCGAGGATCCGCCAGTCACGCAGCTGATCGCGAATCTCGCGCCCGGCGACGAGCATGGCTCCGGAAAGGAGCGGCCTGGCCGGAGCTGGGATGGCGCTCAGGCCCTCGCCGCCTCGGCCTCGGCGGCGGCCCCGACGACCTGCAGATACATGTCTTCCAGACTGCGGCCAACCTCGGACAGGGTCACCACGGCCATGCCCTTCTCGGCCAACGCCTGAAGCAGGAGCGGGTTGTCGACCTCCGGATGAGCAGTCCGGTAGCGCAGCCAGGTATCTCCGCTCTCGATCGGCCGAGCGCCGGGCGGGAGAAGTCTCACGGCCCCGTCGAGCGACCCCGACAGGCGCAGCTCCATGATGGGATCGCCCAGCATGGCGCGCTTGAGCTCGTGCGGCCCGCCCAGGGCGATGATGCGGCCGCGCCGGATAATGGCCAGCTGGTCGGCCAGCAGTTCGGCCTCCGTGAGATTGTGGGTGCAGACCACGATGGCGCGCTCGGCCGAACGCAGGCTGGCGATGCCCTGGCGCACGGTCCGGGCGCTGGCCGGATCCATGGCCGAGGTGGGCTCGTCGAGCAGCAGCACCTGGGGGTCGTGGAGCAGCGCGCGCACCAGCGCCAGTTTCTGCCGCATGCCCTTGGAGTACTCGCCCAGCCGACGGCCGGCGCTCTCACCCAGGTCGTAGCGCTCCAGCAGTTCGTCCGCCCGACGATCGGCCTCCGGCCGCGCGACGCCATAGGCGCGCCCGAAGAAGCGCAGGTATTCGCGCGCCCGCATGCGCGTGTACAGCCCGTGGTGCTCGGTCAGCAACCCGACACTGCGCCGCACGGCGACCGGATCGACGCTGGCGTCATGGCCGGCGATGACCACACGCCCGCGTGTCGGCCGCAGGATCGAAGCCAGCATGCGGATCGTCGTGGTCTTGCCTGCCCCATTGGGACCCAGCAGGACCAGGATCTGGCCGGCGGCTACGTGCAGGTTGACATCTTCGACGGCTGTGAATCCGTCGAACACTTTGGTCAGGGCTTCGGTGAAGATCGCATCCATACTTGACAAAGGATTATAGCAGTCACCCGCGCGCGGCTCAATCGGACATGGCTCCTAGCGGGCCGTGGGACCTACGCAGCGGAGAAGTGCTCGTCTTCGATCGAGTTGCGCGTGGCGTCCTCCGGCAGCCGCAAGAACCCTGCCAGCGACGGGTGCACCTGCCGCACGAGCTCCGCCAGCCCGAACGCCAAACGCCGCATGGCGAAATGGGCATTGGCCGCCGCTCGCAACTCGCTCAAGTGGTAGACCTGGCGCAGGTTGAGGGTCATCACCACCCGGCGATGGTAGGCGTTCGGGACCACATACGCAGCCACGTGGGCGTTCCAGGCTGCCAGCGCCTCAAACGCCTCAGCCGCGGCGGCCATCGCCGCACGGTAGGACTCGCCCTGGCCGGCCTGGTCTATGAGCCGCGGGACGGCGTATCCGTGCCGGGTGCTGAGGCGTTGGGGGGTGAGGGTCATCATGCGATGCCGTTTGAGCTCGAAGTACGCGCCCTGGTCGAGGAAGGCCTCAACCGTGTAGACGGCGTGTTCCAGCGCCCGCAGCGGGATATCGAACCTCCCCAGGCGTCCGAGGAGTTCCGCAGCAAGTCTCGCCTGCTCGGCGGCGCCGAGCGAGGCCAGGTGTGACTCTAGCTGTGCGAAGGGGGCCTCCCCGTGCGGATACAGGGCCGCCGCCAACACTCGCACCTCGGCCTGCGGATCGTAGGCGATGAGACGGAGCGGCTCGTGCGCTTCGCCTTCGCCCAGGCCCGGCGCAAGTGCCGCCAGCGCAGCCTCGGTCTCCGGCAGATAGCCGGTCGGTTCGGCATGCTTCAGCAGCGCCGGCAGCTCGACCTGCGCCGCCGTGCGCAGTTCCTGCCCGATCTGCCGCACCTCGGCCAGCGGGTGGGCCAGCATCTTCTTCAGCGCGTGTTCGAGAACGCGCGCGTTGGCCGTCATGCCGACGTTGGCCAATGCCGCCATCGGCAGCAGATAGCGACAGGCATCCACGTAGCGCGAGCGAATGCGTCCGTCCCAGCGTTCGTCGCTCTCGTCCGGGCGGCGCGGCGTGCTCCGCTGCACGAGCGCCTGCACCGGCGCCAGCGAGCGCTGATAGGCTTCGAACAGAAGACCGCACGCCTGCCGGTAGCGCGCCTCGTGCGGCGTGGCGATCACCTCGGCCGGGACATGGAAGCTCTGCGGCTCCCACTTCTGGTAGCGCGTCGACTTCTCTGTGTAGGAGGCCAGCCGGTTGGATTCGATCGTCTCGACCGCCAATCGTGAGACATTCTCGAAAGCGATATGGAGCACGGCGTGCTCGGCGACGGAAGCGTGGCCGTAGCCCACCACCCACTTCTCGTGGAACTCCGCCGACTTGGCCTCGGTCAGTTCGGAGGCGATCTCCTCAAACGAGAGCGGTGACCTCGAAGTCTTGGCGAAGGTCACCGCGATCGTCTCCGGACTGAGCTGGCGTGGGCTCAACAGGTACACCCGCCGTTCGAGCCGGTCAGCCATCGGCCCCCTCCGCACTGCCGTCCAGGTTCAGACGTGCCCGAGCGATATCGCTGCGGATCTGTTGCACGAGCTCCTGCGGGCCGTTGAAGCGCTTCTCTTCGCGCAGCCGGGCCACAAAGTCCAGGCGCATCTCCCGGCCGTAAAGGTCCCCGTCGAAATCGAGCAAGTGGCTCTCGACGATCGGTCTGACCTGGCCCGAATCGAACGTCGGGCGGATGCCGATGTTCGTCACGGCCTTGAATCGTTCCGGACCCACTTCGGCGAAACAGGCGTAGACGCCGGCGGCAGGCGTGGCGCGCTCTTCCCAGATGTCCAGGTTGGCGGTGGGGATGTCCAGCGAACGCCCGCGCCCTGCCCCGCGCACGACGGTGCCAGGAACGCTGAACGCCCGGCCCAGCAGGGCGCCCGCTTGCGCCACGTCGCCCGCCCGCAACGCCTCCCGGATCCGAGTCGAGCTGACCGTCCGCCCGTCCAGCATGACCGGTGGCAGCACGTGCAGCTCGAAGCCGAAGCGCGGGGCCGCCGCTTCAAGAAAGGCCCGATTGCCCTCCCGGCCGTGGCCAAGCGCGAAATCCTCGCCGATACACAGGTGGCGCATACCCAGCTGCGCTTGAAGCCTGCCCAGGAAGGCCTCTGCCCGCACCGTCGACAGGGCCAGGTCGAACGACTGGGTGATGACGTAGTCGACCCCGCGTGTGCCAAGCAGCTCGGCCTTCTCTTCCGGCGAGGTCAGGTAGAAGACCGGCCGGCGGCCGCGCAGGACGACCGAAGGGTGTGGGAAGAAGGTGAGCACGACGGCCGGTAGCCGGCTGGCCTGTGCGAGCGAGGTCAGCGCCGCCGTCAGCGCCTGATGCCCGAGGTGGACGCCGTCGAATGAACCGATCGTGACAGCCGAGGCGGGCAGGCTCAAGGCGGCGAGGTCGCGCACGTGGGGCATGGCTGTGGTCACCCGATGAACACTTTGCGCGGATGCCAATCGGGCGCGCCCTCGACGGCCTCCAGAATCGCGATCAGCTCGCCGTCCGGACCGATGGCTTTGGCCATGCCGACCGCCTCGGCCGCACGGGGGATGCGGTGGCCGAAGCGCAGCTGTTCCACGCCCTGCTCGTCGACGCGCACCTCCGGCAACCCCGGCAGCGCGTCGGCTGCCGGACGGAGGTGCTGTTCCCACTTCCCGGTGATGAAGCCCACCTCGAGCTTCGGCAGGGGCACGGCATCGCGCAGCGTGAACGGCCCGGCCTTGGTCCGGCGCAAGCCCGTCAAATGCGCGCCGGTCTCCAGGCACTCTCCCAGATCATGCGCCAGCGAGCGTATGTACGTCCCGGCCGAGCACTCAACCACCAAAGACAGGTCCGGCGCTTTGTAGTCCTTCGCTTCCAGGCGGTGGATCATCACCTTGCGCGGCCCCAGGTCGACGGCTTCGCCAGCGCGGGCCATCTCGTACGCCTTGCGCCCGCGGATTTTGATGGCGCTGTACGGCGGCGGGACCTGATCGATCTCGCCCTGGAACCGGGGCAGGACGGCCAGGATCTGTTTGAGCTCCGGCGACTGGCCGGTCTGGCGGGTCACCTCTCCGTCCGAGTCGTAGGTGCGGGTGGAAGCGCCGAAGCGCACCGTCGCCTCATAGCACTTGACCGACGTGGACAGGTACTCGCTCAGGCGTGTCGCCGCGCCCAGGCACAGCACCAGCACGCCCGAGGCGCGCGGATCGAGGGTGCCGGCGTGTCCGACCTTCTTGATCTGCGTGCCCTTGCGCACCATGCTGACCACGCTGTGAGAAGTCGGGCCGACGGGCTTGTCGACGATCAGAAGGCCGTAGTCCTTCATGGGGCTGGATCCCGGACCTGCGCCAGATAGGCCGAGGTGGCCTCAAGGACCTGCTCCGAGACCTGGTCGAGATCGCCGGCGACCGTCGCCCCTGCAGCCTGCGCGTGTCCGCCGCCCCCGAATTGCACCGCCACCGGGGTCACGTCGACCGGGGCACGCGAACGCCAACTGACCTTGACCTTGGCTCCCGGCTGCTCGATGAAGATCAGGGCGATCTCAGCCTCCTCGACGGCGCTAACCAGGTTGATCAGATCGGCGTCATCCAAACCCGGATAGCCCGTGCAGATGCGGTCGCGGTGCGTGAGCGACGTCCACACCAGCCCGTCCCGCCGCTCGAGCCTCGCCAGGCCGCTCCCCCAGTAGCGCGCCGCCGAGAGGGCACGTCGGCTGAGACCGCGGTCGTAGACCTCCGCCAGCGAGGCGCCGCGCTCGATCAGCTCGGCGGCCAGCCGCAAGACGGCCGGGGTCACGTTCGAGGTGCGGAAGCCGATCGTGTCGGTCACCAGCCCGGTCAGCAGGCAGGTGGCCACGCCGGCGTCGATCTTCAAGCCCAGCTCGGGGATCAGCGGATACAGGATTTCGGCCGTGGCGGCCGCTTCGGGCTGGATGATGTTGACCGAGGCGTAGCGGGTATTGGTGAGATGATGATCGATATTCAGTCCGACCGGGCCGGCGGCGCCGTCCGCAAGGCCCAATCGATCCTGGCTGGAGCAGTCGACGGCAACGAGCAGGTCGGCCGGCCTTGAAGGCGCGCTGATGACACGTTCGGCGCCCGGCAGGAATTCGAAGCGTCCCGGCAGGCCGTCGGCCAGCACGCACTCCACCTGCCGGCCGGAATTCCGCAGGGCCAGTCCCAGGCCGAGAAGCGAACCGACGGCATCGCCGTCCGGTCGGACGTGGCTGACCACCGTCACACTGGCGGCCTGGCGGACCAGGGCGCGGGCGGCAGCTACCTCAGCCTTCACCCCCCGCCTCCTCGCCCGATTCGTCCTGACTGCGCAGCCCCGCCAGCAGCTCCTCGATGTGCGCGCCGTGATCGACCGACACATCCCAGCGGAAGCGCAGGCGCGGGAAGGTGCGCAGCGGGATGCGTTGTGCCAGCGCCGTGCGCAGGAAACCCCCGGCGCCCTGGAGGGCCGCGAGCATCTCTTCCGATCGCCCGCCGGCATCGGCGGCGGTGACGTAGATCGTCGCCAGCGAAAGCTCACGATCGACGTCGACGCCGGTGACGGTCAGCCGTCCGATGCGTGGATCGGCCACCTCACGCTGGAACAACGTCGCCAGCTCCTCGCGGATGCGATCGCCGATGCGGCGGGCACGCGCTACGCTCGTCATCCTGCGGCCCTCACTCAGCCGGGACCTGTTCGGAGGTATAGCACTCGATCACATCTCCGACCTGGAAGTCGCTGAAACCCTTCAAGCCGATGCCGCACTCGAAGCCTTCGCGGATCTCGCGCGTATCTTCCTTCTCGTGCTTGAGGGAGGAGACCGCGCCCTCGAAGACGACGTCCTTCCCGCGCAGCAACCGCGCCTTGGCGTTGCGGCGGATCTCGCCCTGGCTGACGAAGCAGCCGGCGATGTTGCCGATCTTCGGAATTCGGAAGACCGCCCGCACTTCGGCCTTGCCGATGACCACCTGGCGCGTTTCGGGCGCCAGCATGCCCTTGAGCGCCTTCTCGATATCCTCGGTCAGCCGGTAGATGATGTCGTACAGGCGGATATCGACGCCCTCCGCCT
>DAIRVC010000106.1:0-9046 GCA_036803025.1 Anaerolineales bacterium | reverse complement strand
CAACGAGGCGGACATCCGCGCCGTCTTCTCCGGCGTGAGCGGCGCCGGCACGCTGCGCGAGGTCCTGGCCCGTCTGGATACTCGCCAGCAGGCCCTGATTCTCGGCCACGCCGTCCCCATGCCGGTCGTCATCCGCACCCGCGACTACGATCAGGGCCTGTACGCTTCGCTGGGCGTGGTCGAGGGCGAGGCGCTCAAGACGCGGGCGAAGAAAGGCGCCGACACGCTCTTCGGAGATTGAAGCCGGGCATTCCTCCCCGGGGCGTTTGACATAAGCCGCGCGGCCCACCCGCGACGGAGCCACACCTCAGTTGAAGCGCACCAGATTCCGCCAGGGCGCCTCTCTCACCTCCCCCTTAACTGGCTCTGGCGTTCCTCCAACATTCCGCCGCTAGACTGTCTGATAAGCCGGCAATCCGCCTCGGTCTGACGCCGGTGCGGATCGCCAAGGAGTGGCAACGATGAAGTGGTCGTGGAAGCTGGTACGGATCGCGGAAATCGACGTGTACATGCACGCCACCTTCCTTCTGTTGATCGGCTGGGTGGCCTTCAGTTACTGGATGCAGGGCGGTGACCTGACGGCCGTCCTGGTCGGCGTCGCGTTCATCCTGGCCCTGTTCGCCAGCGTTGTCCTACACGAGTTCGGACACGCGCTCACTGCGCGCCGTTATGGGATTTCGACGCGCGACATCACCCTGCTGCCCATCGGCGGTGTGGCGCGCCTGGAGCGCATGCCGGAAAACCCGAAGCACGAGCTTTGGGTGGCCCTGGCCGGCCCGGCGGTCAACGTCGTCATCGCCGCCGTGTTGTTCGCCTGGTTGGCGTTGAGCGGCTCAATCGAGCCTCTGACCTCCCTAAGCCTGACCGGCGGATCCTTCCTGGAACGGCTGATGATCGTCAACCTGATCCTGGTCGGGTTCAACATGCTGCCCGCCTTCCCGATGGACGGTGGACGCGTGCTACGCGCGCTGCTGGCGACGCGCCTGGAATACACGCGGGCCACGCACCTGGCGGCGGGCCTGGGCCAGGGCATCGCCCTGCTGCTCGGTCTGTTCGGGCTGTTCAGCAACCCGCTCCTGATCTTCACCGCCTTGTTCGTGTGGATCGGCGCGGCGCAGGAAGCCAGCCTGGTGCAGATGCGCTCGGCGCTGGGCGGGATCCCTGTCAGCCGGGCAATGGTCACCCAGTTCGAGACCCTTTCACCCGGCGACCCGATCAGCCGCGCCGTGCAGCTGATCCTGGCCGGCTCGCAGCACGACTTCCCCGTCGCCGAGGACGGCAGCGTGGTCGGCGTGTTGACGCGCGCCGACCTGATGACGGCACTGGCGCACCGACGCCAGGATGAGCCCGTGCGCAGCGTGATGCGTCGCCAGTTCGAGGTGGTCGACCCGGGCATGATGCTCGAGCGAGCCTCGGCCCAGCTGCAGACCTGCGAATGCCATACCCTGCCGGTGGTGCGCAGCGGGCAGCTGGTCGGGCTGGTGACCATGGACAACATTGGTGAGTTCTTGATGGTGCGCCAGGCGCTGGAAGCCGCCACCCGCCAACGGCCGGCCGCGCCGCGGCCGGCGTAGTCGACCTCGGCGCGACCCGCGTCGCGCCGCTCCGGGGTATTACACTTGGCCGCCGGGCGCCTCCCATGCCCGGCGGCCTCGATGTTAGAATGACCGCCTCGCTCGGCTCGCCTCGCACTCCCGGGACCGTCGGACCGACATCGGCCTCCTAATCTGAGCCCCAGCGTTGACCGAGGGAAACCATGCCGCAAGACGACCCCCGCATCCTCGCACTGCGCGCCGTGCGCCAGCGCGCCCGCCTGGGCGGAGGCGAGGACCGCCTCGCCAGACAGCACGCCCGCGGCAAGCTGTCCGCGCGCGAACGCCTCGACCTGCTCCTGGATACAGGCACTTTCCACGAACTGGAGCCGTTTATCACCCATCAGGGCGACGAGCTGGGGCTATCCAAGGAGCGCTTCCTGGGCGACGGCGTCGTCACCGGCTACGGCCAGGTGGACGGCCGCACCGTATACGTCTACGCCCAGGATTTCACCGTGTACGGCGGCACGCTCAGCGAGATGCAGAGCCATAAGATCTGCCGGGTGATGGACCTGGCGCTGCGCAACGGCACCCCGATCATCGGGCTGATCGATTCGGGCGGCGCCCGAATCCAGGAAGGCGTCAAGAGCCTGGGCGGCTACGCCGAGATCTTCCGACGCAACGCACAGTACTCCGGCGTTATTCCCCAGATCAGCGTCATGCTCGGGCCGTGCGCCGGCGGCGCAGCCTACTCGCCGGCGCTGACCGACATGATCATCATGGTCAACAAGCGCTCCTTCATGTTCTTGACCGGCCCGCAGGTGATCAAGGCCGTCACCGGCGAGGTCGTCGACGTCGAGACTCTGGGCGGCGCCGAGGTGCACATGTCGCTGAGCGGCACGGCGCATCTGGCCAGCGACACCGAGCCGGAGGCTCTGGCGTTATGCCGGGCCGTGCTCGGCTATCTACCCTCCAACAACGTCGAGAACCCGCCCTTTCTCGAATCGGCCGACGATCCGCTGCGCATGGACGATGAGCTCAACGGCATCGTCCCCCTCGATCCGTCGCTGCCCTACAGCATGCACGAGGTCATCCAGCGCGTCGTCGACCGGGACAGCTTCCTGGAGATCCAGCCCGAGTTCGCCCGCAACGCTGTCGTCGGGCTGGCCCGGTTGGGGGGCCACAGCCTCGGCATCGTCGCCCAGGAACCGAGTGTGATGGCCGGAGTGATCGAGATCGATGCAGCCGACAAGATCACCCGCTTCGTGCGCATGTGCGACTGTTTCAACTTGCCGCTGGTGACGTTCGTCGACTCGCCCGGCTTCCTGCCGGGCGTCGACCAGGAGCATCGCGGCATCATCCGCCACGGGGCGAAGGTGCTGTACGCATATTCCGAAGCGACTGTGCCCAAGATCAGCGTGATCACACGCAAGGCCTACGGCGGCGCTTACGTCGTGATGAGCAGCAAGTACCTGGGCACCGATGTCAACTTCGCCTGGCCGAGCGCCGAGATCGCCGTCATGGGCGCCGAGGGCGCCGCCAATATCCTGTTCCGGGATCAGATCGAGGCCGCAGCCGACCCGGCCGCCGAGCAAGCCCGGCTGGCGGAGGAATACCGCCAGCGCTTCAACAACCCCTATCACGCAGCCAGCGCCGGTTACGTCGACGATATCATCGAGCCGCGCGAGACACGCCCCAAGCTCATCGCCTCGTTGGCCGCCCTGCGCGATAAGTACGCACCCTCACCGCCGCGCAAGCACGGCAACATCCCGGTCTGATCGCCGGCCCTTCTGGCGAATGCCATGACCACAACACTCACACTTGCGCTTCAGATCACGCTGGTCGGCATGGGGCTGGTCTTCGGGGCCATCCTGCTGCTGTGGTTGTTGATGTCCGCCCTGGTGCGCCTGACGGCCGCGCGCCGGAAGGTTCCCGCCGGACCGACCGAGCCCGGAAGCGCCGCGCAGGCCGATGACCGCGCGGCTCGCGCCGCCGCCGCCGCGGTGGCTGCAGCGTTGGCGGCTCAGGGGCCGGCCCAGCCGCGCTTCCCGCTCCCGCCGACCGCGCTGGTCAGCGCCTGGCAGGCCGTGCGCCGTTCCGCCCAGCTCAACCGTCGAGGTCCGGTGCGATGAAGGTTCGGGTGCGCATTGAAGGGCGTGACTTTGCGGTCGAGGTCGGCGATCTGACCTCGCGGCCGGTGCGCGTGACCGTTGATGGAAAGGCCTACGAGGTCTGGCCGGAGCAGGCCGAGGCGCGGACAGGGACGCCTCCCAGCCCCGCCCCGGCCCGCTCCCCGGGGGGGCCGCCGCGGCCGAGCCCGGGGCCGGACCGCGCCGCGGCCGGCATGGCCGTACGGGCGCCGATCCCGGGCGTCATCCTCTCCGTCGGCGTCAAGGCCGGCGAGCGGGTCGATAGAGGACAAGAGCTGTGCGTCTTGGAGGCGATGAAGATGAAGAACGCCATTCGCGCCTCGCGAGACGGCATGGTGGCGGTCGTGCACGTCGCCCCCGGGCAGCACGTCAAACACAACGACCTGTTGCTCGAGTTCGTCGGGTAGGGCGTCATGGATCTGGGCAGCCTGCTGAACGAGCTCCTCAAGGGCCTGGCTCACTTCACCTGGGGCAACGCCGCCATGATCGCCGCCGGGGCGATCCTGATCACCCTGGCGGTAGCCAAGGAATACGAGCCGGTCCTGCTCCTGCCGATCGGATTCGGCTGCATCCTGGCTAATATCCCCCTGACCGGGATGGCGGGTCCGGACGGGTTGTTCGGGGTGCTGTATGCGGCCGGCATCCGCACCGAGCTCTTCCCGCTGCTGATCTTCATCGGCGTGGGGGCGATGATCGACTTCAGCCCGCTCCTGGCACAGCCGCGCCTGGCACTGCTCGGCGCGGCCGGCCAGTTCGGCATCTTCGGCACACTGATCCTGGCCGCAGCCCTGGGATTCCCGTTGAATGAGGCGGCCGCGATCGGGGTCATCGGCGCCATCGATGGGCCGACCTCGATCTTCGTGGCCACGCGCCTGGCGCCGCGCCTGCTGGCGCCGATCGCCGTGGCGGCCTACTCGTACATGAGCCTGATCCCGATCATCCAGCCTCCACTGATGCGGCTGTTGACGACCAGAGCCGAGCGGCGAATCCGAATGGACTACGCGCCGCGCCCGGTCTCCCGCCGCGCCCGCGTGGCCTTCCCGATCCTGGCCACGCTGGCCGTCGGATTGCTGGTGCCGGCGGCGACGCCGCTCATCAGCATGCTCATGCTCGGGAATCTGCTGCGCGAGAGCGGTGTGGTCGACCGTCTCAGCCGGGCGGCGCAGAACGAGATCCTCAACGTCGCCACGCTCTTCCTGGGGCTGACGATCGGCTCGACCATGAGCGCTCCTGCCTTCCTCAACTGGGAGACGTTGGCGATCCTGGCTTTGGGTCTGTTCGCCTTCGGCCTCGATACCGTCGCCGGGCTTCTATTCGGCAAGCTGCTCTCGGCCTTGAGCCGGGGAGCCATCAATCCGCTCATCGGCGCCGCCGGGATCAGTGCCTTCCCGATGGCCGGCCGGCTGGCGGCGCGCATGGCACAGGACGAGGACTACGACAACTTCCTCCTGATGCACGCCATGGGCGCGAACACCGCCGGCCAACTGGGCAGTGTCATGGCCGGCGGCGTGCTCCTGGCGCTGGTGACCGGACTCGCCTGACCCCGATCGACCGATCGCAGTTTCGCTGCCCAGCCTAGATCTCGACCCCGAGCAGCGTGCGTACCAGGTATCCGAACAAGAAGCTCAGGATAGCCACCCCGAAGCTCAGGCCGGCCATCTCCAGGAAGCGCGAGCGGAAGGGCTCGTCCTTGGCGACCGAGATGTAGTAATTGAAACCGGCGATGATGATCATCGCCGCCGCCAGTGTCAACGCCAGGCAGACGAAGTAGTTTTCCAGAAACAGATAGGGCAGGATCAGGATGATCACCGTGACCAGGTAGGCCACGCCGGTGTAGATGGCGGCACGCACCGGATTGCGGCCGCCGCCCTCCGAGCGCGTGGACAGGTACTCGGAGGCGGCCATGGACATGGCCGCCGCCACCCCGGTGATCAGGCCGGTCAGCGCGATCAGGCGCGTGTTCTGGAGTGCCAGGGTGAGACCGGCCAGTGCGCCGGTCAGCTCAACCAGTGCGTCGTTCAGTCCCAGGACTATCGAACCGGCGTAGCGCAGCCGTTCCTCGTCGAGCAGCCGGAGCAGCCTCTCTTCATGCAGGATCTCCTCCTGAAGCAGTTGCTCGGCCTGTTCGACCTTCCCCACCAGAGAGCGATAACCCTCCTGTGCCTCCCCCTCGCCCCGCTCCATCAGTTTCACCGCAAAGGTGAAGCCCAGCAGGCGCCCGATCCAGGTATAGAAGGCGACCTGCGCCCGCCGCGGTGCGACCTCCGCCTGCGTGAGCGTCTGCCAGGCGCGATAATGCCGCAGTTCATCGTCGGCGATCTGGCTCAGGATCTTGCGGTTCTCAGGCGAACCGACGGTCGCCGCCAGGCGCGTGTAGATCTCGTGCTCGGTGATCTCCGTCCTCTGAAAAGTGATGATCCGGTCGTAGATCTCGGCAGGCAGACTCATGGGTGACCCTCTGGCGTCCCGGTCCGGCCGGCGGCCGCCCGGGGAGTTGATGACCAGTCCGCGTTGCAGGCCGACAGGAGAAAGACGATGAGCTCCTCGCGCGGTCTCCCGGATGGGATCTGGCGCTGGATGCGGCGCCTGAATCGGGGCCTGGTGCGCCGCTACGGCCGGGCCGGCCCGCCGGCCGAGATGGTGCTCCTGCTGACGACACGCGGCCGCAGGTCAGGTCTGGAACGCGTCACGCCCCTGCAGTACGAGGACATCGACGGAGTCTACTTCGTCGGCTCGGCCCGCGGGCTGCGCGCCGACTGGTTCCGCAACCTGACGGCTGATCCGCATGTCAAGGTCCAGATCGGGGAGCGCCGCTTCGATGCGCTGGCCGAGCCGATCACCGACGCCGGCCGGATCGCCGACTTCTTCGAGTACCGCCTGCGGCGCCGCCCGCGCATGATGCGCCTGCTCCTGCGCGCCGAAGGGCTCCCGGCGGGTTTCGGCCGGACCGAACTGGAGGCCTTTGCCGCCGGGAAGGCGGTCGTCGCCCTGCGGCCGACGGCCGGCGCCCCTGCTACGGGGTCGAGCCGATGAACTCCAGGGCGTACTGCGCGTCCAGGTAGTTGGGATTGATGGCCAGCGCCGCCCGGAAGTCCTCGACCGCCGCAGTCGACTGCCCCAGGCGATAGCGCGCCCAACCGCGCCACAGCATTGATTCCTCGGCCTTAGAGGTCCGATACAGCGTCGCATCGGCCAGATCGACGATGTCCTGGAAGCGCCCCTGGTGGAAATAGGCGATGTAGGGCCCGAACTGGTAGCGCGTGAAGCGCCAGGGTAGGCCGATGGACAGGGCGGCGTCGTAGGCATCGGCCGCCTCGGCGTAACGTTCGAAGTAGACCAGGTTCAGCCCCAGGTTGGCCCAGGCGAATGCATCCTGCGGGTCGGCGGCGATCTCGTCGCGGGCCGTCTCCAGCGCATGTTGGCGATTGAAGTCTGCATCCGCCTGCGGACCAAGCAGGGCATCGATGACGGGCTGATCGTCCGGCGGGTAGAGGAACATGAACACGCGGTTGAAGTCCTGCCAGCCATCATCCAGGCTTTGGTAGGAGACTTGCTGGTCGGGTCCGCGGTTCGAATCCTGCGTGATGAAGACCTGCTGGGCGTCGTCGTATCCGGTCAGCAACAGGTAGTGCGCGGCCCATCCCCCACCGCCGTCCTCGATCTCGTAGCCTTCCTCGATGATGACCGGGTAGCCGGCAGCGATGAACGCCCGCAGCATCTCCAGCGTCCCGCCGACGCGGTAATCCGCCTGCAGCCAACCGGCTCGGGTGCGTACGAAGTAGATCAACTCCTCGATGTTGACATTCTTGTCGCCGCGATCGGGCTTGAGCAGGTCGGAGATCTCGAACTGGTCGCCTGTCCACCCCCAGTAGCGCAGGGCCAGGGAGAGTGTGGCCGGACCGCAGTTGTTCCAGTCCTGCTTCTCCCATTCCGGCGCCGTCAGGTGCACCGAGGCAGGGAGCGCGGTGGAGATGGCCGGGGCGGTCGACTCCGGCGCAGGCGTTGCCGTCGAGTCAGGCAAGGGCAGCGGCGTGAGGGTTACGGCGTGGGCAGCCGCGCCGGTCGGCGCCGGCAACGACTCACCCGGCCGCAGCCAGCCGCGCACGATGCCCTCGGCCATGTCGAAGCGCCATTCGAGCTGAGCGTGTATCGGGGGGATCCTGTACGCCGCGGCCAAGAGCCCCGCCGCCAGGAAGCCCCCGATCAGGAACCAGGGCAGCCGGTCACGCATGGGCCGCGCATTATAACAGACCGCTTCTCTCCGTTTCAGGCCGGCCGGCGATTCCTGCTACAATCCCCGCAGCCTGCACACTGAGCGGACCCCATGGCAGACACGACAACGCTTGTTCTCTTCGGCGCCTCAGGCGACCTGGCCCACCGCAAGTTGGTGCCGGCGCTGTACAGCCTGCAATGCAAGGGGCGGCTTCCCGACGACTTTCGCCTGGTAGGTGTTGGGCGGACCGCCCTGAGCGACTCCGCCTTTCGCGACGGCCTGCGCCAGGCCGTGCAGGGTGCAGGTTTCGATCCGGACGGATGGGATCGTTTCGCCGCACGGCTGAGCTACCACATCGGCGATCCCGCCAGCGAGGACGTGCTCGCCGCTCTGGATGCGCGCCTGCGCGCCCTCGAGTCCGAGAACGCCGGCCAGGCCAACCGCCTGTACTACCTGGCCACGCCGCCCCAGGTCTACGAAGCGGTCATCCGCGGCCTCGGGCGCGATCAAAGGGCCGCGCCGCTCAACGGCTGGCGGCGGGTGGTTGTTGAGAAGCCTTTCGGCAGCGACCTGACCTCCGCCCGCGAGCTCAACCGGATCATTCACACCTCGCTGGCCGAAGAGCAGGTCTATCGCATCGATCACTACCTGGGTAAGGAAACGGTCCAGAACGTGCTGATCTTCCGCTTCGCCAACAGCGTCTTCGAGCCGGTGTGGAGCCGCAACTACATCGATCACGTTCAGATCACGGTCGCCGAGCGGGTCGGGGTCGAGCACCGGGCGCAGTTCTACGACTCGGTCGGGGTCCTGCGGGATATGTTCCAAAACCACCTGATGCAGCTTCTGGCGCTGATGGCGATGGAACCGCCGGCCTCGTTCGATGCCGACGCGTTACGCAACGAACGGGTTAAGGTCCTGAACGCGATCCGGCCGATGCAGCCCGGCGAGGTCGGGCGGCATACGGTACTGGGCCAATACGACGGCTATCAGGACGAGCAAGGGGTGCGGTCCGGCTCGCGCACGGCCACCTACGCGGCCATCCGGCTGTTCGTCGACAACTGGCGCTGGCAGGGCGTGCCTTTCTACCTGCGTTCCGGAAAGAGGCTGCCGCGCAAGTCGTCCGAGATCTACATCCAGTTCAAGTCCGTCCC
>DAIRVC010000105.1:0-9081 GCA_036803025.1 Anaerolineales bacterium | reverse complement strand
TGCACGATGCCTACACCAGCTCCGAGATCCAGACCTACGAGGACATGGGCCTGTGCCGCTACGGCGAGGGCGGCCCCTTCGCCGCGTCGGGCAAGGCCTTCATGCCGGGGATCGACTACGGCCTCAAGCTGCCTGAGAAGCCTGCCTGCCCGGTCAACCCCTCCGGCGGTCTGATCGCCTGCGGTCACCCGGTCGGCGCCACCGGCCTGATGCAGGCAGTCTTCGCCATTTGGCAACTGCAGGGTTCGATCGGCCGGCACTTCGGCGATCAGGCCCTGCAAGTCAAGGACGCCCGGCGCGGCGCCATCCACTCGCACGCGGGGACCGGCACCTACGTCACCATTTCGATCTTGGAACGCGAGGAATAGAGCTTCTGTCAACATCCGAAGTGCCTCGGACTTCGGAAGTTGAGAGAGAGGACCCCATGGCCAAGTTACCTGATCAGCGACCGGAGACCCTCGGCGGCTACATCGTCCACGGATTGCCGTTCCCGGTTGAGACCGATCCCGATGCCCTGGCGTTCTTGAAGCGCATGGCCCCGATCCAGATCGAACAGGACTACCGGGTGACCTATCTGCATTCCTACGGCCAGGACAGCCCCTGGTTCGCCGGGGCCTCCAACCGCCATCTGCTGGCCACGCGCGATCCGGACAGCGGCTATACCTACGCGACGCCGCGCGGCCACGACATGTACAGCGGCGGGGAAACCGAGTGGATCGATCTGACCGACCGCAAGGCGCGCGTGCACGCGTTCACCGTCTGCCACTTCGGTTCGGAGGAGTTCCTGCCGGAAACGCCGTACGTTCTGGCCCTGATCGAATTCGAGGGCGCCAATACCCTGTTCCTGACGCGCCTGATGGGGGTCGACCCGGACCAGGCCTCGACCGATTGGGTCGGCATGGAAGTCCGACCGCGCTTCCTGCGCAACAGCAAGCTCAAGCCGACGGATGTCTACTTTGTCCCGGCCTCGGCCGCCAAGAAGTAGCCCCGGCCGATCCGGCCCGGACGGTCGCAGGTGCCCGTGACACTGACCGCTGACTCCCCCAATCTGCAGCTCGCCGCCACGCGCCTGCGCCGCATCCAGTGGACCTGGGCGGCGCTCTTCCTGGCGATCGCGGGATTGACGATCGCGCAGGCACTGCGAGGCGAGGCGCCTCTTGGGGCAATCGTCCTCGGGATCGCCTGGCTGGTCGGCGCCGCCCTGCTCGCCGCAGTCGCCCAGCCGGCGCTGCTGGCGCTCGTGGCTGTGGCCTGGGCACTCTCCCTGGTATTCCTCGTCCCGGGGGGCGCCGCGCTGGGCAGCGATCCCCTGCGGGGACTCCTGGGTGGCAGCACGATGGAAGGCTGGGCGACCGCCGTCGCCCGTGTCATCCTGGCTATCACTGCCTGGAACCAGTTCCTGTTCTACCGCATGCTCTACGGCACTTCGGGCGCCAGCGGGCTGGACGACACTCTGCCGGTAATCCCTGAAGTCGTACCCAACCGGACGGATGCTCTGGCCTCGTGGGCGCGCGTGTGCGGACTGATCGCTCTTCTGGCGGCCTGGGCCGCCGTCCCGCTGGGAGAAATGGACCTGGCCTCTGCGGCGCTCGCCCTGGCTTGGGCACTGGCCGTGTTCGGCATCGGCCTGGGCCTGGGCGCGGCCTTCTCGCCGACAAACCGTCGCGGCGCGGCGTTGACCGGAGTCGGCGCCGGCGCGCTGGCCTTCCTGTCGGCGCTTCTCGCGGCGCGGGTGGCCCCAGGGTGAAATGGGCATGAACGCAGGCCCATCCCGCGCCGACCTGGGCCCACTGCTCGAGACGCACAGCCTGCGTCGCGGGCTGCGGCAGCGTCTTGGCGCGCTGGCCGTGGTCGGTGCTGTCGGTGCGCTGGCAGCCTTCGCCTACGGGCTGTATCGCTGGTACTTTGCCTTCAGCCGCTATGGACCGGCCGTAGTCTGGCGCTGGTCCGGCCCAGCCTTCCTGACCGCGCTGGCGTTGGGGGCGCTGGGGGGCCTGGGTGTCGCCCTGCTGCTGCGCACGCGGCGGATCCGGGTGAAGGTCCATGAATCGGGATTGGCGATCGAGCGCGGCGCCAGGCTGCAGATCGTCCCTTGGGAGCGCGTGCGCGGCATCTACACCGCCGCATTCCGGGACGCACTGCCCTGGCCGTCGAGGCGCTCGATGGCCGAACTGACGCTGACGGTCGATCAGTTGAGGCTCGACGGTTCCGAGGGCGAGCAGCGCATACGGCTGACACGCACGATTGACGGGCTGGACGCTTTGGCGGAAACGGTCAAGAAGCGCGTCTACCCCGGGCTGCTGGCCGAGTACTCTCGCGCTTTCAACGAAGGCCAGGCCCTGGCATTCGGCCCCGTGGTCGTCGCCCCGGAGGGGCTGCGGCTGAACGGCCGGGTCCATCCGTGGGCTCAAGTCGGCCGGGCCGAATTGGCGCGAGGCCGTCTCGTCCTGCAGCCGGACGAGGCCGACAAGGGCCGCCGGGTCAGGCTGGCGGCTCGCCGCGTACCGAATGTCGAAGTCCTTCTCCAATTCCTCGAGCAGGTAGGACAACACCGATGAAGTCTCTCTCCCGGATCGTTTCGCTCGCCTGCGCGGCCGCCGTGCTCCTCGCCGGATGCGGGCTGATCCCCGCGCTGTCCGCACAACCGACCCCCGGGCCGACGACCACGGGGGGATTGCCGTCCCCGGCTACCATCCCGTTGCTCTTCAGCCTGATCCCGCCGCAGGACACACCCGCCGACGCGCAGGTCTCGCTCGTCCTCCTCGACGAGGTCACCGGCCTGCCCTACAACCCGGTCCTGGTCCCGATGCGCAGGCTGGACGACGGTCGCTGGCAGGCACAGATCAACACGGCGCAAGGCTCACTGCTGCGCTATCGCTACACGCGCACCGCACCCAGCGCCTCGGACGAAGCGACGGCGAACGGTGAGGCCGTCTTGTATCGCCTCGCCCATGCCGAAGGCCCGATGCAGATCGACGATGTCGCCGCCGCCTGGGCCGACTCGCCCTACACCGGCCCGACCGGCCGGATTCTGGGCGTACTGGCCGACGCCACCGACGGCCATCCGCTGGCGGAAATCCTCGTCAGCGCAGCCGGGGTCACGACCTATTCCGCCGGGGATGGGTCATTCCGACTCGACGGTCTGCAGCCGGGACAGCACCTGTTGTGCGCGTTCGCCGCGGACGGATCGTACCGAACGGTGCAACAGGGCGCGGTCGTCGCCCCGGAGAGCACCACGCCGGCCAACCTGGCCATGCAGCCGGCCGCCAGCGTCCAGGTGGCTTTCGAGGTCACCCTCCCGACCGACACACTCTCCGGCGCGCCGGTGCGTGTCGCCGGCAACCTGCGGCAGTTCGGCAGCGTCTTCGCCGAGCTGCCCGGCGGAGTACTGACAACCACCGGCTCGATGCCCACGTTGACCGCCGTCGACGCGACGCACGCGATCCTGGTCACCAGTCTGTTCGCCGGAGCGGACCTTCGCTACAAGTACACGTTGGGCGATGGCCTGTGGAACGCCGAACGCACCGACCAGGGCCAGTTCGTGGTCCGTCAGCTGATCGTGCCCGAGCAGGATGTCATTCTGCAGGATCAGGTCGCCTCGTGGCAGTCGGGGGATGGAGGCGCACTCGCTTTCAGCGTGACCGTCCCGGATGACACGCCGACCGAGGATGGGGTCAGCCTGCAACTCAACCCCTTCACCTGGTTCAATCCACTGCCGATGTGGCGGGTTGGCAGCGGCGAGTGGCTGTACCGTTTGACCGGCCCCCTGGGCTTCGGAGATTCCCTGGGCTACCGCTTCTGCCGCAATCAGGCCTGTGGTGCGGCGGACGATGTCGAGACGGCTGGGCCGGAGGCGCTCGGCCTGAGGGTCAGCCCGGCCGAGGTCGAGCAGGATCTCCGCCATGATGTACGCGCCTGGCAATGGTGGTCGGGTGCGCAGGCGCAGACCGCCGTCGCTGCTCCCGAAATCGTCGCCCGCCCCGGTTTCGAGGCCGGCGTCGAATTGGCCCAGGCGTTTCCATCGGCCATGTTCCCCTCCGCTGGGCCGGCGATGCAAGCTCTGGCTGAGATGGGCGCCAACGCGGTCACGATCACGCCCGGCTGGACGTTGCGCCAGAACACGCCCCTGCCCGTGCTGTCTTTCGACGCGCGCTACAGCCCCTTCCTGGCCGACCTGCAGGCCGCGGTCGACGCTGCACACCGCTTCGGGCTGCGCGCCAACGTCCACCCGGTACTGCGATCTGCGCGCCAGCCGCTGACTGAGTGGTGGTCCGGCGCAACACGCGATACAGATTGGTGGACCGTCTGGTTCGAGTCGTACCGGGCCATGGTGCTGACCTATGCCCGCGCCGCGGCGGAGTTCGGCGTCGAGAAGCTGATCATCGGAGGCGCCGACGTGGTGCCGGCACTCCCGGGCGCGGCGCTGGCGAGCGGCGTAGCCTCGGGCGCTCCAGCCGACGCCGAAACGCGCTGGCGCGACCTGCTGCGAAGTGTCCGAGAGGTCTACCCCGGCCGACTGGCGTTCGAGATCGAGTTCGGCGCCATGCTGCAATCCCCTCCGGCCTTTCTCGATCTGGTGGACGAGGTGCACGTCTACTGGCACGCGCCGCTCGGCAGCCGCTCCAATCTCAGTCTGACCGAAATGCAGCAGGAGGCTGCCCGGCTGATGGACCTGGGCCTGCTGATCCTGCCGCGTCTGTCCGGCAAGCCGATCGTGCTCAGCGTTGAGTACCTGTCAGTGGACGGGGGCGCCCAGGGCTGCCCTCCGGGACCGACCGAGGCGTGTCTGCCTTCGACCGCCTATGACCTGGGCCGGGATGCGGATCCCGGCTCGCCGGTCGACTTGACGGAGCAGGCCGAAGCCTTGAACGCGGTCCTGGCCGAAGCGGCCACACGCTCGGGTATCTCCGGCTTCTACGTGCGCGGCTACAATCCCATCGTCGCGCTCCAGGATAAATCCGCATCGGTATACGGAAAGCCGGCGGCCGGGATCCTGGCCTACTGGTATCCGCGACTCACGGGGCGCTAGGCAGACGAAGCGCTCGGACCAAGAGCATCTCGCACGGGTCCTGCGACTCCGCTCGGAGACCGCTGAGGCGTCAACCGCGCCGGGTCTCCCCAGGCGGTGAGGGGTTCGGGAGCAGCCTGATGGACTTCGAACTGAACGACGAGCAGCGCCTTTGGCGTCAGACCGTGCACGACTTCTGCGCGAAGGAGGTCCGTCCGCACGCAGCCGAGTGGGACGCCGCGGCGGAGTTCCCGGCGGAGGCCTTCCGCAAGATGGCGCCGATTGGGCTGCTGGGCATGAACATCTCCGAAAAGCACGGCGGGGCGGGCCTGGATGCCATCAGCGCCGCCATTGCCGTCGAGGAGGTGGGTTGGGCATGCGGCGGCACGGCCCTCTCGGTCGCCGCGCACAACGGGCTCGGCTGCGCCCCGATCGAGCTCTTCGGCAGCCAGGCCCAGAAGCAGCGCTGGCTGCCCGGACTGGCGGCCGGCAAGCCCGGCCTGGGCGCGTTGGCACTGACCGAGCCGGGCGCCGGGTCGGATCTGGCTGCGGTGCGGACGCATGCCCGGCCGGATGGCCAGGAGTGGGTGATCAACGGCAGCAAAGCCTGGATCACCAACGCCAGCGTCGCCGCGACCATCATCACCTACCTGCGCCTGGACCTGCCCGGCGAACGGCCCACGTACGGCCTGATCGTCGTCCCGGCCGACGCTCCCGGCCTGCACATCCATCCGCCGGAGAAGAAGATGGGTGTGCGCGCCTCACCCACACACGCCCTGACATACGAGAACGTGCGCGTCCCGAACGATTACCTGCTCGGCGAACCCGGTGTCGGTCTGCGCCAGACACTGCAGGTTCTGGATGGCGGCCGGATCGGGATCGGCGCATTGTCGATCGGCCTCGCCCAGGCTGCCCTGGAGGAGGCGGTGCGTTACGCCAAGGAGCGGACTGCCTTCGGCAAGACCCTCTCGGAGTTCCAAGCCATCCAGTGGATGATCGCCGATGCGGAAACGCAGATCGAGGCGGCCCGGCTACTGATCTATCGCGCCGCCTGGCTCAAGCAGCGCGGGGCGTTCTTTAACAAGGAAGCCGCCGTCGCCAAGCTCTTCGCCACGGAGATGGCCGAGAAGGTCTGCCGGGACGCGATCCAGATCCTGGGGAGCTACGGCTACAGCAGCGAGTATCCGGTCGAACGCATGTACCGCGACGCCCGATTGATGACGATCGGGGAGGGGACGAGCGAGGTGCAGCGGATGGTGATTGCGAGGCGTGTGTTCGGAACCGAGTAGCCTGGCGCCTCAGATGCGCTTGCGCCACAGCCACAGGAAGTAGATCAGGTAAAAGGCCAGGCACAGCGCCCCGGTCAGGCCCCAGATCGGGAATCCGCCGCGCAGCGCGCTCCACCAATCGCCGCCGGTGAAGATGCCGATGTAGGCGGTGATGGCCGCGAACACCACTGCGAAGGTGCCGAACAGCCAGAACCGCATCAACCGCAACAGGCTCTTCTTACGCTCTGACAGGCCCCACCTCCCCGGACGGACCGCCTGCGGCCCATTCTAGCATGGCCGCTGCTGGCGTGACGTACCGGCGCCATCCCAGGTCATGGGCCTGCGGCCATCGGAGGAGACTGCTACGCCCCGCACCGACGCCCGGGCCGACGATGCAATCTCCTCCACGGAGCGCCCGGCCCGTGAATGGACCCTCTCACCTTTCACCGGCGTGGGCCGCCCGCGTTGCCCGCAAGCGCACCCCGACACGCGGGCCGACGATGCAATCTCCTCCACGGAGCGCCCGGCGCACGAGAGGAGCCTCTCACCCCTCCCGGCATGGGCCGCCCGCGTCGCCCGCAAGCGCACCCGCTGCCGGGATCATCCCGGAGCGCGCCGCTCCCGAATGAGAGCTTCCAGCGCCTCGGCCGCCTTACCCGCCTGCGCCTCGAGCGCCTCGAGCTGACTAAGCCAGCGCTGCGCTGCTCGGCGGTCGGAGACCGTCTCGGCATTGACGCGCACATTCATCCCCGCCGCGCGCAGCGCCGCCTGAGCCAGCGACGCCCCCGAGACCGCATCACTGAACGCATTGCGATTCCCATCGCCAGCCGCCTCGACCGCCAGGTCCAGCGTTGCCACCGCCTGGCGGGCGACTTCCAGCGGGACCTCCGCGGCCTGATGAGTCGACTTCTCGATCGCCGCCTCCCTTGCAGCGGCCTCTTCGGGGGTGCTCTTCGGCATCTTCGCTGCCGCCATCACTGCCTCGAAGGCGCGCGAGTCGCGGGCGACCGAATCGGCCTGCGCGGCGCGTAAACGATCGGCCTCGGCGACGATGGCCGCCATGCGCCCTTCAACGGCGGCGTACCTCTTCTTGCCGACAGTCAGGCGGGCAACCATGGCGACCAGCGCGGCCGCCATCGCGCCCGCGTAGGCGGCGGCCGAGCCGCCTCCCGGGGTGGCCGTGCCGGCGGCCAGATCGTCCAGGAACTCCTGCCTGGCAGTTCCGGACTCGGCGCCGGCCGCGTACAGCCGGGTCTCCAACACCTGGTCCGGACGAAATTGGTCGAGCTGCAGATACCATCGGGCCGCCTCGATCAGGGCCGCTTGGGGCACAAGCCCGACCAGCTCGGCGTGGTCGACGGCGACGCCGTAGCGCTCCGCCTCGCGCCGGATCACTTCCGTGACCCGGGCCAATGGCGTGCGCGTGAAGTCAGTGAAGTTCATAGAGACCTGCGCGCGGCCCTCGACCAGCAGGCCCAGCGCTTTGAGATAGCGCATCCCGCCGGACGAGTGGCGGATGGCTTGGGCAATGCCCTTGGCCACCTCGACGTCGTTGGTGGTCAGGTAGATGTTGTAGGCGATCAGCGGCGCGCGTGCCCCGATGACGGTAGCGCCGGCCTTGCCCAGGCGGGAGGGCCCAAAGTCCGGTGCCCGGTCGAGGTCGGAGAGGATGGCCGTCTTCAGTCCCTCGTATTCGCCGCGACGCAGGTCCTCCAGGTTGACCCTCTGCGGCCGGGTGGCAGCCGCTTCGTACAGGTAGACCGGGATCTGGAGTTCTCGACCCACCCGTTCTCCCAGCGCCCGGGCGAGTTGGACGCATTCCTCCATTGTCACCCCGGATAGCGGCACGAACGGCACGACATCGGTGGCGCCGATGCGGGGATGCTCGCCTCGCTGTTGATCCAGGTCGATCAACTCGGCCGCACGGGCGATGGCGGCGAAGGCGGCCTGCGCGGCCGCCGCCGGCGGCCCGGCGAAGGTGATCACGGTGCGGTTGTGGTCCGCATCGCTGTGCCGGTCGAGAACGCGGACTCCCGCCACGGCGGAGATCGCCGCCGCGATCGAATCGACCACCTCCATCCGCCGGCCTTCGGAGAAGTTGGGGATACATTCAACGAGCGGTGGCGTCATGGCAGCCTCAAGGGGACGGAGTGTGATCGGGAGAAGCCCCGGCCGGGGCACGGCGAAAGTCAGGGATGCCCCGCAGCCAGACCAGGCTGAGCAAGGAGAGCAGCGCCCCGCCGGCGAACAGGGCCGCGTAGCCCAGGTTCTGGCCGGGACGCAGTCCGTTGAGGGCGTCGATCCCCGGCCCGGTCAGCCGGCTGACCGCCTGGGCGCCGGCCGTCGCGAGATTGGTCAGGCCGAGGAACTTGCCCGCCTGGCCAGCCGGCGCCAGATCGTTCGCCAGGGCCCAATTGGCCGTGATGTAAACGCCCATCCCGGCGCCGGTGATCGCCCCGAAGACCAACACGCTGCTTGCGCTGCGTGCGGTCAGCAGCAGCAGGCTGCCGCACGCCACCAGGAGTGCAGCGACCACATGCATGGGTTTGCGCCCGTAGCGATCGCAGAGGTAGCCGCCCAGCATCGAGAAGGCCACCAGCGTCAGGACGATGGCAGCCATCAGATCGCCCGTCAGCTGAACCGGATTGGCGGTCGGCAGGGTATCGCGCACGTAATACTGGGCAAAGGCCTGGATCCCGTACACGCTGAGCAGGAAGAGCAGGCGCGACCAGATCAGGCGCCAATAGTGCGCGTGGCCGCGCAGGTCGATCCTGAACGATCTCCGCAGCTCCTCGCGAAATTGGA
>DAIRVC010000104.1:5162-9157 GCA_036803025.1 Anaerolineales bacterium | reverse complement strand
TTCGCCCAGCAAGGCTTCGACGTTGTCGACGCGTGCATTGAGCTTGAGCTCGACGCCCTGTGAGGTGATGCGGTCGATTTCCCGCTGCACGACCGCCGGCGGCAAGCGGTGGGCGGGCACGCCCACGCGCATCATCCCGCCTGGGACGGGCAGCGCTTCGAAGACCGTCACCGCCGCACCCTGGCGGACCAGGTCGAGGGCACAGGTCAGGCCGGCCGGGCCGGAGCCGATCACCGCCACGCGCTTGGCGCTCAGCGGAGGGGTCAGGCCTTCCTTGGCCGCCTCGCCCGACGGCTTCTGCAGCACCTGCTCGACCTCGTCCCAATGCTCGAAGGCCCAATCGGCGACGAAGCGCTTGACGGCCATGATGTTGACGGCCGAATCCAGCTGTGCGCGGTTGCAGGCCTCCTCGCACTTGTGATTGCACACCCGGCCGCAGATGGACGGGAAGGGGTTGTCCTCGGAGATGGTCTTGTAGGCGTCGGCGAAGCGGCCTTCGGCGACCAGTGCGACGTAGCCTTGCGCGCGCTGGTGGATCGGGCAGGCGTCGCGGCACGGGGCCGCGCCGACCTTCTCGATGGCGAAGGCGTTCGGGATGGCCTGCGGGTAAGGTTTGTAGATGGCCTTGCGGGTGGAGAGCCCGCCGTTGAACGAGTCGGGCAGGCTGATCGGGCAGGCGGTGGCGCAGTCCCCGCAGCCGGTGCACTTCTTCAGGTCGACGTAGCGGGCGTGCTGGCGGAGGCGGACGGTCAGGTTGCCCGGGTCGCCGGCGATCGCCTCGACCTCGGCGCAGTTGAGGAGCTCGATGTTGAGGTGGCGGCCGACCTCGACCAGCTTGGGCGACATGATGCACATGGCGCAGTCGTTGGTGGGGAAGGTCTTGTCGAGCTGGGCCATCGTGCCGCCGACGGCCGGCGAACGGTCGAGCAGGTAGACCTTGATGCCGGCCTCGGCCAGGTCGAGCGCGGCCTGCATGCCGCCGATGCCGGCCCCGACCACCAGGGCCGATCCAACCACAGGCTTGTCGTTGGGTGCCATCGTCTGTCCTGTTGTCATGCCGCCGCCCGCGCCGGTGTGACCGTACCGGTCAGGCCCAGGGAGCGGAGCAGGGGTCGCGGGTCGATCAGGTGCTTGGGCCACCACCTCTCAACCTCCGGCAGGCCGAAGGCCAGTGCCAGCAGCTCGGTGAAGTAGAACGCCGGCAGCTTGTGCTTGCCCTTCTGGCGCATCTCCAGATTCATCTGGCACAGCGGGCAGGCGGAGACGATGGCGTCGGCGCCGGCTTCGCGGGCGCGCTCGACCAGCCGACCGACCAGGCCGAAGACCACGTCGGAGCGGCTGAGGGAGAGCCCGGCCCCGCAGCAATCGGTGGCATGCGACCAGGGCCGCACCTCGGCGCCGGCCGACCGAAGCAGGTCGGACATCACGTGCGGGTCATCCGGGTCATCGAACTCGGTCACCTGCGGCGGGCGCACCAGCAGGCAGCCGTAGTACGGCACGACCTTCAGGCCGTCGAGCGGGCGCCGCACTTCGTCGTGAATTCGCCCCAGGCCGACGTCCTCGTACAAGACTCCCAGGATTGGGCGGATGGCCACCTTGCCGGTGTAGACGAAACCGACCGCGACCTCGATCTCGGTCCGCCTGCGCTCATCCGTCCGCAGCGCATAGTCGGCGCCCTTGACTCGGTTGAAGCATGCCGCGCAGGGGATGACCAGGTCGCGCTCGGACTTCTGCGCCAGGGCCAGGTTGCGGGCCGGCAGCGTCAACCCCAGTGAGTGGCTGAGCGAGTGGGCCGAGGAGGCCCCGCAGCAATTCCAGTCGGGAATCTCTTTCAGCTCGAGCCCCAGGTGGCGAAACGTCGCCTCGGTCGACAGGCCGAATTCGAGGCCGGTGGAGTGAGCGCTGCATCCGGGATAGTAGGAGTATTCCACGTCAGTGACTCCGTTCCACGACCTGCCGCACCCCTTCCGAGGCGCGCAGGCGGTCCGGGAAGACGGGCACCTTGCCCCGCAGGAAGAGAGCCAGCCCGGAGTCCATATCCTTGTAGATCGGGACGCGGGACAGGACCTTGAACAGGCCGAGGGTGAAGGCCTCGTGCGAGCGGCCCAGCAGCCGGACGACGCCCAGGAACAGGCGGTGGAAGAGCAAGGCATCGCGCTGGCCGGCCGGGATGCCGGCCGCCAGCATCTCCTGGCGCAGCGCGTCCATCACGGCGGCGATGTCGATGTCATTCGGGCAGCGGGTCGCGCAGGTCATGCAGCCTGCGCACAACCAGATGTCCCGGCTGCGCAGCACGGCCTCGCGTTGGTCGAGTGCGACCATGCGCAGAATCAGGTCGGGGCCGTACTGCATGGCCCCGACGACCGGACATCCCGCGCTGCACTTGTGGCAGTGGTAGCAGAGCTCGAGGGCCTCGCCTGAGAGTGACTGGACTTTGGAGGTGAGGTTGGCTTCCACGCAGTCCCCTTTCGCGGCGGCAGATGGAAACGGCGAAACAGGAGGTTGCAGACTCCTGACGCTCCCATCTTATGTGATGAGGGGTGTGAAGATCAATTGGTGCTGGCCCGAAATGGCCTAGGGTAGTGACCCTATCTTCGACTTGCGCTGCAGCTTTGCGGAGTGACAGATGTGAGGGGCGAAAGGGTGCGGAATGTCATATCGCCGCCCGCCATCGGGCGGGAGGCTCGGCGAGAAATCAGACCTCGATAATCTTCTTCTGGATGGCGTACTTGATCAGGTCGCCCCGATCATGCAGGTCGAGCTTCTGCATCAGGCTGGTGCGGTGCGCCTGCACTGTCTTGACCGACAGGCTAAGCATCTCGGCGATCTCTTTGCTGGTATAGCCCTCGGCGATCAGCTGCAGGACCTCGCGCTCGCGCGGGGTTAGCTCGCCCGAGGCCGGGGCGCCGCCCGAGCCGTCCCGGCGCAGGTAATCTTCCAGGACAATCCGGGTGACGGCGGGGGAGAGGACCGCCTCGCCCCGGTGCACGGCGCGGATGGCTGCCACCAACTCGCTGGCGGCGGCACGCTTGAGGACGTAGCCCGAGGCGCCGGCGGCGAGCCCCTGTCGGACGTATTCCTCGTTGTCGTGCATGGTCAGAATCAGCAGGCCGATGCGGGGATGGTCGCGTTTGATCTGGCGCGTGGCCTCCAGGCCGTTGAGGCGCGGCATGGCGATATCGATCAGGACCACGTCCGGCTGCAGCTCGGCGGCCAGCTGGACGACGGCGCGGCCGTCTTCGGCTTCGCCGACGACCTGGATGTCCGCTTGGTCCTCCAGGAGCGAGCGGATGCCCTCGCGCAGGATGGTGTGGTCGTCGGCCAGCAGGACGCGGATCTTTTCCTTATCCATCGGGAAGGTCATCCATCCCCGACAGGGGTACGCGCGCCTGGAGACGAGTGCCCCCGCCTGGCTGGGAGTCTACCATCAGATCACCGCCAAGCAGTTGGACGCGCTCCTGAATTCCCAGCAACCCCAGGCGTCCGTCGCGGACGGCCGCGCCCGAGGTGCGCCCGACGTCGAATCCGCGGCCGTCGTCCTCTACCCGCAGGACGACGGCCGATCTGTCCAATCCCAGGCAGACAGTCACCCGGCCGGCCTGCGCATGGCGGACGACATTGTGGATCGCTTCCTGGGCGATTCGGAAGACGGCGGTCTCGACCTCGGCAGGCAGCCGAGTGGTCTCGTCGAAGGCTTCGAAGGTCAGCTGTGCGCCGGATTCCTCCAGGCTCGCTCGGGCGAGCCAACGGATGGCGGGGACCAGGCCCAGGTCATCGAGCATCGATGGCCGAAGCCCGTAGACCAGCTTGCGCAGATCCTCGAGCGTCCGCGTCGCCAATTCCCGGGCCGCCTTCAGGCGCGGCCGCAGTTCGGAGGCCGCCGGGGGGAGGCCGGTCTCCAGGCGCTCGAGGGCGATGATCAACGTGGAAAGAGCTTGCCCGGTGTCGTCATGCAGGTTGCGGGCGATGCGCTTCCGCTCTTCCTCCTGTGCGGT
>DAIRVC010000104.1:0-5152 GCA_036803025.1 Anaerolineales bacterium | reverse complement strand
TCAAGGGGGAAATGCTTATTGATGGAGAGGGAATAATGGACTGGCCTTATTGCGACGAAGATGAACGGATTGACGATCTCTTGGAATACAAGAGGCCGGAATATTATGAGGATGAAGCAGAGGAGGACTGATTGACCCTTAAAGATTATCTCTTCTATTCTGATGATTGGGTTACCATCCTGTGCGGTGATTGCCTGCTTCGTCAGGGCACGCAGCCGGCCGGCGTGCTCCTGCAGGCGCGTGCGCATCGATTCGATCGCCGCCGCCAATCGCTCGGTGTCCGGGTCGGCTTCCGCAACCAGCAGAGTCCGGTCGAGCTCTTTGCCGGCTTCGACCTGATCCATCCGGCCGATCAGGTCGCGCACCGGACGAAGCGCGGTGCGCAGGACCCAGTAGTTGACCAGCAGGCTCAGAAGGATCCCCAGGGTCGAGAAGGCCAGGATCAACGACAGGTCCGCCTGAACGGCGAGGTGGCGCGTGAGCAGGGTGCCTCCAACGGCACCGACCACGATCACGATCGAGTTGCCGAGCAGGACCCGGTTGAAAATCGAGAGACGCTGCAATCGCTTGCGGAGGCGATCCATGGTGGCCACGCTGCGGACCTTCCCTACCTGAATAATCGCAGAGCCGGGGGTCGGACGGGAGTGGAGAGGCTCCCGGTTCACTGCGGACGAATGTCCTCTCGGGAGTCGTGCATGAGCGCTCAGCCTTCCACCAGGGCGGCCTTGATTTCCGCGCACACCGAGGGGTCCCCCTCGCGCTGGAGCGCCTGCGCCAGGGCCTCCCGAGCAGACGGCCCGCCGATCCTCCCCAGCGCCCAGGCGGCGTGTGCGCGCACGAGCGGCTCGCTGTCGTCCAGGAGTACGCGAGTGAGGGCCGGGATGGCGGATGGTCGTTCCTGGTTGCCGGCCACAATGGCCGCGTTCCGAAGGAAGCCCCTGCGCCTCGGCCGCACGACCGGCGTGCCGGCATAGGTCTTGCGCAACGATTCGGGACCGAGGCAGAGGATGTCGGCTGCCTCGAGCCGCGGCAGGGGATCGTCGCCCGGATCGGGAAGCGGCGCTTCCGCCCGCCGGTTCCACGGGCAGACCTCCTGGCAGATGTCGCAGCCGAAGAGCCAATCCCCTATGGCGGGGCGCAGATCCGCCGGGATGGTCCCCTTGTGTTCGATGGTCAGGTAAGAGATGCAGCGCGAGGCGTCCAGCGTCCGGTCGGGCAAGATGCACCCGGTCGGACAGGCGTCCACGCAGCGCGTGCACGTCCCGCACCGGTCGGGCAGAAAGGGCGGGTCGGGGGCAAGAGGCAAAGCGAGCAGGGCTTCCCCCAGGAGCAGGTACGAGCCGAGGCGAGGGTGGATCAGGCAGGTATTCTTGCCGATCCATCCCAGCCCGGCGCGCTGTGCCAGTTCGCGCTCGAGGATCGGTCCGGTGTCGGTGTAGATTCTGTAGGGGAAGTCGACGCCGGCCGCCTGTCGCAGGGCGGCCAGCAGGCGCTCGAGGCGCTCCGGCAAGACGTCGTGGTAGTCGCGGCCGTGGGCATACGCGGCGATGCGGGCCCCCTGCGCCTGGGCTGGGCCTGGCTGGTCGTAGCGCAAGGCGACGACCAGCACGGACTGACACTCGGGCAGGATCTGGCGCAGGTCGGACCGTCGAGCCAGGCCGCGTTCGCTGGCGAGGTAGGCCATCTGACCATGGCGGCCGGCGGCGATCCACGAGCGGTAGACGTCGACATGCGCCGGCGGGTGGGGGGTGGTGACGCCGACCAAGGCGAAGCCCAGCCGGGCGCCCTCCTCCTTGGCCAGGCTGCTGAGCCTGGCAGCATCGACGGTCATGCGGGCGAGTATAGCCGACGTTGGGAAGGCATGACGGGGAGACCGTCGACGGGCGCGACCCCTGCCGCCCCGCCATGGGGTGGCTTGGGGCACTGTCTCACCGGACATGTCATCCTGCGCGAAGCGCAACGGAGCGAAGGATTCCCTCCCTGCAAGAGCGAGATCCTTCGCCGCGCTGGAATGTCATCCTGAGCGAAGCGAAGAATCTCTTGGACCTCGCACGAGAAGGCACGACGTTGTGGGGCAAGGAGATGCTTCGGCCGCGGATCGGACGACGCGGATCAGGGTGTCTGGTGTGGGCCTCAGCATGACATTGATGGGGAGATGACATCCTAAGCGATGCGAACGCTATCTATTCCTGGGGGCGGAGGGCTTCGAGGCAGGAGAACGGAGAAGCCGGAGAGGCGCGTCCACGCATCGGCGCGCCGGGCGCGATCTGAGGCGCGAAGGGCGGCCCTGCGGCCGCCCTTCTTTGCCTTCCCTTGGAGGAGGTGAAAGGCTACTTGCCGGCCAGGTACTGGTCCATCGCTGCGGCGGCCTTGCGGCCGGCGCGCATGGCTGTCACGACCAGGTCCGGTCCGGTGACGTCATCTCCACCGGCGTACACGCCGGGTCGCGAGGTTGCGCCGGATTCAGGATCGATGACGATCAAGCCGTACTTCTTCGTCTCCAGCCCGGGCGTGGTCTTGCCGATCAGGGGATCGGGCCAGTAACCCAGGGCCAGGATGACGGTATCGGCCGGGACGGTGAAGTTGGAGTCCTCGATCGGAACGGGGCGACGGCGCCCGCTGTCGTCCGGCTCGCCCAACTCGCACTGCAGACACTCCACGGCGCTGACGCGGCCGTCGGGGCCAGCGATGAAGCGCACCGGCTGGGTGAGGAAGCGGTAGCGGGCGCCTTCCTCCTTGGCCAACTCTCTGTCTTTCGGCCCGCCGGGCATTTCGGCCTCGGTGCGGCGGTAGAGGCAGGTGACCTCTTCGGCGCCCATGCGCAGCGCCGTGCGCAGGCAGTCCGAGGCGGTGTCGCCGCCGCCCACGACGGCGACGCGCCGGCCGACCTCGGGCCGGGTGTTCTTGTCGGGCGGCAGCCACTCCGGGGCGACATTGCCGCGGATGAGGAAGTCGGTGGCCTGGTAGATGCCGGGTAGATCGGCGCCGGGGACCTCCAGGGGAGCGTCGATCTCGGAGCCGACGCCGACGAATACGGCCTGGAAGCCGTCAGAGAACAGATCGTCGATGGTCTTGGCCTCGCCGATCTTCGTCCCGTTGACGAAGCGCACGCCGGCCCGCTGCAGATCCTCGATCCGGTTGCGGACCGTGTCTTTGCTGATCTTGAAGTTCGGGATGCCGTAGACGAGCAGACCGCCCGCCGCCGGCAGTGCCTCGTACACGGTCACGCTGTGGCCCTTCTGCACCAACTGCTCGGCACAGGCCAGTCCGGCCGGGCCGGACCCGACAATGGCGACGCGTTTGCCGCTCGGTGCGCCGACCGGGATGGAGACACCGCCGTGCTGCCGCTCGTACTGCGCGACGAAGGCCTCCAGGGCCCCGGTCACGACCGGCTCGTGGCGCTTGTTGCGGACGCAGGCGCCCTGGCAGAGGGACTCGTGCGGGCAGACCACGCCGCAGATCTCCGGCATGGAGCTGGTCAGCCGGTAGACCTGCGCGGCGCCGATGAAGTCCCCTTTCTCGATCAAGGTCATGGCCAGGGGGATGTTGTTGTGCACCGGGCAGGCCTCGACGCAGGCGGCTGGCTCAGGGCAATGGATGCAGCGCATGGCTGCCTGAATCGCCTCGTCGGCCGTGAGGGGCAGATACGTCTCGTCGAAGTCGCGCAGGCGCTCCTCGACCGGGCGCAGGCGGTGGACCACCGGCGGGAGCTTCATGCGTTGCTTGCGATCGAAGGCGGCGTCACCCTCGGGATTAGCGGCCATAGGTGACCTCCTGAGGTCTCCACCCAATAATACCGACCGCTCCGGGGGGTTTTTCAGTCCAAGATGTCACAAGCGCTCGCGATGGTTGTCACTAGTCGGAAGTACATCTCTCCACCCGGCCGGCCGCGTTACAATTGCCTCCCCGCATGGGATGAAACTTCTCCCGAGGTCGTGCGTGTACTCCCATAGGAAGCCGCTGGACGACGACGATACGGAACTGGTGCGCCTTGCCCGGGGCGGCGAGGCGCAAGCCTTCGATCGGCTGGTCGAGCGGCACACGCCGCGGCTGCACCGGGTCGTGCGTCGATTGGCGAGCGATGCGGGCGAGGCGGAGGCGATCGTTCAGGAGGCCTGGCTGCGGGCGTGGCGGCGGCTCCCCGAATGCGATGCGGGGCGGCCGCTGTTCCCGTGGCTGGTGCAGGTCGCCGTCAACGTCGCCCGAGACCAGTGGCGTCGAGAGCGGCGGCTGGCCTTGGCTGACCTGGGGGCGGACGGGCTCGAGCTGGCCGAGGACGAGCCGGGGCCCGAGCCGCGCCTCGAACGAAAGCTTGCCCTGCAGAGGCTGGCCCGCGGCGTCGAGCGCTTGCCGCCGGCTCAACGAGCGGTGATCGCCTTGCGGTACGACGGCGGCCTCGCCTACGAGGAGATCGCCCAGGCGCTGGCGATCCCGGTCAATACGGTGCGGACGCATCTGCATCGGGCAAAGGCGGCGCTGCGAGCCTGGATGGAGGCCGCGGATGAAGGATTGGCTTGACGATCTCTTGAGCGAGCTGCCCTCCGAGCCAGTCCGGCCGGAGCTGCAGCGCAGTCTCGAGAGGCGATTGGCGGCCGTCCGTCGCGCCGAAGTGCGGCGACGGCGGGCATGGTATGGGCTTCGGGCGTTGGCCGCGGCTGCCGGCGTATGGCTTCTGGTGCCGCAGCTTCAGCCGGCCACTCGCGCTCTTCCGCCGCTCTCCTACGCCGGAATTGGGGTGTGGCTGCGCGGGCTGGCCGCCTCGCCGCCCGAGGCAATCGCCGGCACGCTGCGGCGGACGCTGGATCTCGAGAGCGGAATCGCCGGCAACCTGGCGCCCGATGTGGCCGTCGGATTGGCGTTGCTGGCCCTGCCGGCGCTATCGATCGTGATCGGGTTGCTGGGTGGTCAGACCCAGCGGGAGGCAAGCGCCGCATGAAGGGCAAGCCGTGGCTCGTTCTGGTCCTGGCCTGCACATCCGTGGGTCTGATCGTCATCGCTGAGCTGGCGTTCCAGTGGGACGATTGGCGCGTCTGGCGCGGCGCGTTTCCGCGGGCCGTTGACACAGGCGGACTGGGCCTGGTCAGGGCCGACGTGGGGGGACTGGGGCTGCACCTGGCGCGATTACTCGGCCAGTACCTCCTGGGAGTATTGG
>DAIRVC010000103.1:2991-9270 GCA_036803025.1 Anaerolineales bacterium | reverse complement strand
CGGCTGCGAAGGGGGAGCCAGGCCGTGGAAGAGACGCGTCTTTACTGGGTTGGGTTCAACCGCGTAGGCGGGATCGGCGCGGCGCGCTTGCGGCTGTTGCTGGATGTGTTCGGCGACGTAAGCAGCGCATGGCAGGCCTCCGAAACGGAGCTGCTTGAGGCCGGTCTCGATCGGCGCAGCGCGCGGGCGCTATGTGAGGCGCGCCGAAGCATCGACCTGGAGGCGGAAGGGGCGCGGATCGAGGCGCTTGGCCTGCGAGTGGTGACGTGGTCGGACGCAGACTACCCGGAGCGATTGCTGGAGATCGATGCGCCGCCTCCGGTGTTGTATGTCCGCGGCGGGTTGAAGGCGCAGGATCGCTGGGCCGTGGCCGTGGTCGGGACGCGCGCGCCGAGCGTCTACGGCCGAAGCGTGGCGCGTGACCTGGGCAGCCTGCTGGGGTCGGCCGGTGTGACCGTCGTGTCAGGGCTGGCGCGCGGCATTGACGCGATCGCCCACCAGGCGGCGCTGGAATCGGGCGGGCGCACGCTGGCGGTGCTGGGCAGCGGCCTGGACCGAGTGTATCCGCCAGAACATCGCCGGCTGGCGGACATGATCGCCGAGGCCGGTGCGCTGCTGAGCGATTACCCGCTTGGGACGCCGCCGGAGGCGGCCAACTTCCCGCCCCGCAACCGGATCATCGCCGGGCTGAGCCTGGTGGTGGTGATCGTCGAGGCGGGTGAGGCGAGCGGGGCGCTGATTACTGCTGATTTCGCCGCCGACCAGGGGCGCGAGGTCTTCGCCGTGCCCGGCTCGATCTACAGCGGCAGCAGCCGCGGCACGAACCGCTTGATCGCCGCCGGGGCCCGGCCGCTGTCCGACCTGCGCGAGGTGGTCGAGGCATTGAACCTGGACCTGGCGGTGCGGCAGGTGCAGACGGCGCAGGCGCTCCCGGAGGACCCGACCGAGGCGCGCCTGCTTCAGGAGCTATCAGGCGAGCCGCTGCACGTCGATGAGCTTCGCCTGCGCTGCGATTTGCCCGCCGCACAAGTGGGTGCTGGTCTGGCGATGCTGGAGTTGAAAGGCAGGGTGCGGCAGGTGGGCGGCATGCACTACGTGCGCGTCCGGGAAAGCGGCCCGGTGTACAAGGTCGAGTGACGGATGGGACGCTACGCGTTGATCATGGCCGGGGGTGAAGGGACACGGCTTTGGCCGCTTTCGAGAAGGAAGCGACCCAAGCAAGTGCTGCGTCTCGGCGGTCAGCGGACGCTCTTCGAGATGGCGGTTCAACGACTCGAGCCATTGATCCCTGCGGAGCGGATTCTGATCCTGACGGCCAACGAACAGGTTGAACAGCTGCGCGCGCAGGCGCCGCAGCTGCCGGCTGAGAACTTCATCGCCGAGCCCTCTCCGAAGGGCACGGCGGCCGTGATCGGCCTGGGGGCGGTGGTGCTGGCCGAGCGCGATCCGGAAGCCGTGATGGCCTGCGTGACCGCCGACCACTTCATCCGCGATGAGGCGGCCTTCCGGTCGCTGCTGGTGTCGGCCTTCGCGTTGGCAGAGGCGGGCGAGCTGGTGACCCTCGGGATCACACCGACCTCCCCGGCGACCGGCTTCGGCTACATTCAGATGGGTGCTGCGTTGGGGGAGTACGATGGGCGGCAGGCCCGGCGCGTGCTCGCTTTCAAGGAGAAGCCCGACGTCCGGGTGGCGCAGGAGTATGTGCTGAGCGGACGCTTTGTATGGAACTCGGGCATGTTCGTATGGCGTGCTGACCGGATCTTGAGCGAGATCGGGCGGCTCCTGCCGCCTCTGGCGGCCGGGCTGCGCCAGATCCAGGGCAGCCTGAAGACCGGGGGTCTGGACGAGGCCATGGCTCAGGTCTGGCCGGGACTGGAGCGCAAGACCATCGACTATGCCGTCATGGAGCGGGCCGAGCGCGTGGCGGTCTTCCCTGCCGACGACCTGGGCTGGTGGGACGTGGGCGGCTGGCAGAATCTGTTCGAGGTCCTGCAGGTCGATGGGCACGGCAACTTGATCCTGGCTGGCGAAGGCCCGCGGCCGGACACGCGCGGCAGCCTGATCTATCAAGACGAGGGGCTGCGCGGCCGCCGGGTGGTGGCCACGCTGGGTGTGCAGGATCTGGTGATTGTCGATACCGAGGACGCGCTTCTGGTGTGCCCTCGCGACGAAGCACAGCGGGTGCGAGAGATCGTTGCCTGGCTGGCGGAACGCGGTCTGGACCAATTTCTGTAGCGGGAGCATTCCTTGGAAGCGTATTGTGTCAAATGCAAGACGAAGCGCGAGATCCTGGAGGCCGAGGCGACCTTCACTGCCGCCGGCACGCCGGCGACGAAAGGCCGCTGCCCGGTGTGTGGCACAGGACTTTTCCGCATGGGCAGGACGCCGGCGCACGATGGGATGCCGGTGCCTGAGAAGGTGCGCCGCCCGAAAGCAGTGCGCAAACCGAAAGGTCGCCTGGTCATCGTAGAGTCGCCGGCCAAGGCCCGCACGGTCGGCCGCTTCCTCGGGCCGGGCTACTCGGTCAAGGCCTCCTTGGGTCATGTGCGCGATCTGCTGCGCTCGAAGCTCTCGGTCGACGTGGACAACGGATTCACCCCTCAGTATCGCGTGCCGCGTGAGAAGAAGGACGTCGTCAAGGCACTCAAGGCGGAGGTGGGCAAGGCGGCCGAGGTCTACCTGGCGACCGACCCGGACCGCGAGGGCGAGGCGATTGCCTGGCATCTGCTCGAGGCGGCCGCCATCGATCCGAGCCAGGCCCGGCGGGTCGTGTTCCACGAGATCACCCAGCCGGCGGTGGAGGAGGCCTTCCAGCACCCGCGCGCCATCGATATGAACCTGGTCGATGCCCAGCAGGCGCGCCGGATTCTTGACCGGCTCGTCGGGTACAACCTCAGCCCGCTGCTGTGGGCCAAGGTGCGCGGGCGTCTGTCGGCCGGCCGGGTGCAGTCCGTGGCGCTGCGGCTGGTCGTCGATCGCGAGCGCGAGATCGCCGGCTTCGTCCCTCAGGAGTACTGGACCATCGACGCCGAGCTGCTGCAACCGGAGAAGCCACCTTCGTTCCGCGCCCGCCTGACGCGAGTGGACGAGGCCCCGCCGCAGATCACCGATCGCCAGCGGGCCGAGGCGATCGTGGCCGACCTTCGAACGGCTGCCTACGTGGTCGACGCGGTCCGGCGCGGCACGCGCTCGCGCCGGCCGCAGCCGCCATTCACGACCAGCACCTTGCAGCAAGACGCTTCACGCCGACTGGGTTTCACCGCCCGCCGGACGATGGCCATCGCCCAGCAGCTGTATGAAGGCATCGACATCGGCCACGACGAGCCGACCGGCTTGATCACCTACATGCGCACCGATTCGCCTAGCGTTTCCGTCTCAGCACAACAGGAGGCACGCAGGCTGATTGAGACGCGCTTCGGTGCGGAGCATCTGCCGGTTGAACCGCCCGTCTACCGGGCACAAACGCGCGGGGCGCAGGAAGCGCACGAGGCCATTCGCCCTACCTCGGCGGGGCGCGATCCCGAGTCGATGCAGCGCTTCCTATCCGCGGAGCAGGCCAGGCTCTACGGCCTGATCTGGCAGCGCTTTGTGGCCTCCCAGATGAGTCCGGCCGAGTACGACACGCTGACCATCGAGGTGGCCGGCACGTCGGCCGGGCATGCATACCGGCTGCGCCTGGCCGCCTCCAGCCTGCGTTTTGCCGGCTTCCTGGCGGTCTACCAGGACGTGACGGACGACAACGGCAACGGCAAGGAGAACGGCGAGGCGACCGATCAGCGCCTGGAGCGGCTTCCGGCGCTGGAAGATGGTGATGCCCTCTCGCTGGTCGATCTCTTCCCTGAGCAGCACTTCACCCAGCCTCCGCCGCGCTACAGCGAGGCGACGTTGGTGCGCGCACTCGAGGAGAACGGTATCGGGCGGCCGTCGACCTATGCCCCGATCCTGACCACCATACAGCAGCGCGGCTATGTGCGCCGCGAGAACAAGAAGCTCGCCCCGACCGAGATCGGCGAGACGGTGAACGACCTGCTGGTCGAGCACTTTCCCGAGGTGGTCGACCTGGGGTTCACGGCGCGTATGGAAGAGGAATTGGATGAGGTGGCCGAAGGCGCCCGGGCGTGGACCGAGGTGATCGGCGAGTTCTACGGCCCGTTCGCCGCCCAGATGGCGCGAGCCGAAGAGGCGATGCCGGAGATGCGCGCCGAGCCGGAGCTGATCGACCGCAACTGTCCCGAGTGCGGCAAGCCGCTGGTGATCCGGCACGGCAGGTTCGGCAAGTTCATCGGTTGCTCGGATTTCCCGCAGTGCCGCTACACCGAGCCGTGGCTGGAGAAGATCGGCGTGCGCTGCCCGGACGACGGGGGCGAGCTGGTTGAGCGGCGCACCAAGCGCGGGCGGACCTTCTACGGCTGCGCCAACTACCCGGCTTGCGAGTTCACTTCGTGGAAGCGGCCGCTGCCGTCCGCCTGCCCCAACTGCGGCGGGCTGCTGGTGGTCGACAACCGGGAGCACGCGGCCTGTCTGAAATGCGGCAACCGCGTGCCGCTCTCGAGCCTGGTCGTTGCTGCGCCGGATGTGGCATAAAAGGTGCATCCCAGGGTTTGCCCGGCAACGGCGTTCGATCTAGAATCGAAGCCCTAAGGCCGGGGAGCTGGCGGCACGCGGAGCGGCGCTTGACAAGCCGCCGGCGAGTGAGGCGCAATGGAATCAGTCCGAGAGATCTTGAACCGGCGTTGGGTCATTCCCGTCCTGGCGGGCGTGGCCGGCATCGTGTTGGGCCTGCTCTACGGCTGGGTGATCAGCCCGGTGCGCTGGGTCAACGGGACCCCGGCGCAGCTGCGCGATGACCTGCGCATTGATTTCATGCGCATGTCCATCGACTCGTACGCGGTCAACCGGGACGCGGACCTGGCGCTGGCGCGCTATGAGGCGCTGGGCGAGTTCGGGCCGGAAGCCCTGGCCGCGGTCGGCGCCGACCCGGCCGCGGTCGACCCGACCGCCATCCAACGCTACCGTGCCGCCATCGAAATCCTCGGACCCGAGGAAGGCACCGAAGCCCCGGAGCCGGCGGGTGAGGCGAGGAGCCCGCTGACCTCGCTGATCGTCCCGCTGTGCGCGGCCACACTGATTCTGGGGGTCTTCCTGGCAGGGGCGCTCTTCCTGCGCCGGCGAGTGCGCCGGCGCGAGCCACGGCCTTTCCTGGATGAGGAGGTGGAGGAGCCGGCCTGGGACATCGGCGCTGAGTCGCCGGTCCCTTTCGCCGAGGCCGCACCGGCGGCGCGTGAACCGCTGGCGACTTTCCGCACGATCTACAGCCTGGGCGACGACTTGTATGATGACTCCTTCAGCATCGAGACGCCGACCGGTGATTTCGTGGGCGAGTGCGGTGTGGGGATCGGCGACACGATCGGGGTGGGCGAGCCGAAGAAGGTCTCCGCCTTCGAAGTCTGGCTGTTCGACAAGAACGACATCCAGACCGTGACCAAGGTCCTGATGAGCCGCTACTCGTTCAGCGATGAAACGTCGCGCTCGCGGCTGATGGCCAAGGGCGATCCGGTCCAGGCCGAGAGCGGCGGCGTCGTCTACCTGGAGACGGCCTCACTGGAGGTCGAAGCCCGCATCGTCGATATGACCTACGGCGAGGGCGCGCTGCCCCCGGGGAGCTTCTTCGAGCGGATGACGATCGAGCTGCGTGCGTGGCCTCGAGGAGGAGCCGCACAGTAGCTTGGAGCGGCCGCCAAGAAACGCGAGCGCCCCCGGACATGTCCGGGGGCGCTCGCGTCATTGCCGGCCAGGCGCGTCTAGCGGATTTCCAGGATGGTCAGGTGCAGCGCGCCGCCGGGGGTCTGCGCCAGCGCGGTTTCGCCGACGCGCTTGCCCATCAGCGCCAGGCCGATCGGTGACTCGTGCGAGATCTTGCCCTGCCGGGGGTTGGCCTCTTTCATGCCGACCAGCTGGTAAGTCGCCGTCTCGCCGCCATCCAGGGAGACGACCACCGTGCTGCCGACGGCGACCGCATCGGCCCCGGTCGGCGGCTCGGCGATCTCCGCCTCGCGCAACAGGGTCTCCAGCTCCAGGATGCGCCCTTCAAGGAAGGCCTGTTCCTCCTTGGCGGCGGTGTAGTCGGCGTTCTCGCTCAAGTCGCCCTGCTGGATGGCGTGGCGCAGGCGCTTGGCCAGGTCCTGTCGGCGGGGGCCCTTGAGTTCCTCCAGCTCGGCCTTCAGGCGCTCAGCGCCCTCCGGCGTCAGAATCCATCCGCGATTGCCCATGAACGTGGTC
>DAIRVC010000103.1:0-2981 GCA_036803025.1 Anaerolineales bacterium | reverse complement strand
GGTCTCGGAGCCTCAGGGTATGGTATTGGGGTTGAAGAGGCGATCGTGCTCCTGGAGAGCGAAGCGATCAGTCATGCCGGCGATGTAGTCGCACACAGTGCGTTCGAGGCCGGCCTGCTGTGCGCGCCGCTGCACCTCTTCGGTCAGGATGTCCGGGCTGCGGGTGTAGGCGGAGAACAGGTCTTCCACCGTCCTCTCCGCCTTCACCTGCATGCGGACGACCCGGTGGTGCTGATACATGTTCTCGTACAGAAACGTCTTGAGCTGACGGTTGCTGCGGTCTTGATCCGGAGAGTAGCCGATGACATTGTGCGGGAGGCGCTGCAGGGCCTCCACGCTCGGTGCCGCGCTTTCCTCCAGCCGGCGGCTGGTGGCCTGGAGCAGGTTGCTGACCTCCAGGCCGATCAGCTTGCGGATCAAGCGATGGCGGAGCAGGTCGTCGATCTCGCCCCCAGCCCATTCAACGGCCTGCTTGAGCGTGATCCAGAGGGCCAGATCGTCGAGCTGCGCCGGTTTGAGGAGCTCCGAGCGCAGCCCGTCGTCCAGGTCGTGTGCGGTGTAGGCCAACTCATCGGCGGCGTTGGCGATCTGCGCTTCCAGATTGCCGCGCTTGTCCGGTTCGTAACCCTGGGCATCGGAGATGTCGTACTCCGTCTCGTGCTTGACGATGCCCTCGCGCACCTCCCAGGTCAGATTGAGGCCAGGGAAGCCGGGGTAGCGGCGTTCCAGATCGGTGACGATGCGCATCGACTGCTTGTTGTGATCGAAGCCGCCGTGCTCGGCCATCAGGCGTTGCAGGGCGCGTTCACCGGAGTGGCCGAAAGGCGGGTGGCCCAGGTCGTGCGCCAGGCAGATGGCCTCGACCAGGTCCTCGTTCGCACCCAGTGCGCGGGCGATGGAGCGGCCGATCTGGGCGACCTCCAGCGTGTGGGTCAGTCGTGTGCGGTAGTAGTCGCCCTCATGGATGATGAACACCTGCGTCTTGTATTCCAGGCGACGGAAGGCGGTGGTGTGCAGGATGCGTTCGCGGTCGCGTTGGAAGACCGTCCGATAGGAGGGCTCCGGCTCGGGGTAGGCGCGGCCGCGCGACAGCCGGCTGCGCATGCCGTAGGGCGCGAGTGCCAGGTCCTCGATCTGCTCGAGCCGTTCGCGAGTGTGGATCACCGTATCTGGGAGTCTACTCGACGGGTCTCGGCTGTGTCAATGCGCGGCCGGGGCTCCGCCGACGACGCCCGGCGGGGGGCACGTTGACAGTCCGTGACGGCGGACGCATAATCAAACCAGGCCTCGTGGGGGGAGTGCGGCGCCAACCGGCTGCGTCGGCCTTCGGCTCGACCGCGTTGACGGCAGGCGAGACCCCAATCTTTGGCGGCCCGGCCGGGTCGCCCTCACGCATCTTCGAAGGAGGCATGCCATGGCGTACAAGTTCCCAAGTGACGAATGGGTGAAGGCGTTGATGGAGGAATTGAACCGAAGTCAAGCCTATGCGGAGGCGGCCGCGACCTGGGAGGGCGACTTCTACTTCATCGCCGATATCCCCGGGGCAGAGAAACCGGCGCTGCTGTACATGGACCTGTGGCATGGCAAGTGCCGCGACGCATTCCTGGTGACGGACGAGACGGCCAAGACCCCCGCCTTCCGCATGTCGGGCTCGCTCGAGAACTGGAAGAAGGTCCTGACCAAGAAGCTGGACCCGCTCCAGGGGCTCGTGACAGGTCAACTGAAGCTGAAGGGCAACATGGCGGCGGTGATGAAGAGCGTCAAGGCCTCGAAGGAGTTGGTGGAGGCCTGCACGCGGGTGCCGACCGAGTTCCCGGCCTAGGCTTCACGCCGGTTCCGCTTCCAGTGCACTGCCCTCAGGCAAGCCTGCGCATCGGCGCAGGGTCGCCCCCTGGAGGAGTCGGTCATGTGGTTCTTCAATAGCCCTGAGATCGCATTCGGCGAGGAAGCGCTCAGCTATCTCGAGCGGCTGGAAGGCAAGCGCGCGTTCATCGTGACGGACGAGGTGCTCGTCCGCCTGGGCCAGGCGGCCCGCGTGGCAGACGTACTCAAAGGCGCGGGCTTCGAGGTCATGATCTACGACAAGGTCGAGCCGAACCCGTCGCTGGAGACGGTGCGGAGCGGGGCGGCGGCAATGGCCGAATACCAGCCCGACTGGATTGTCGGGTTGGGCGGCGGCTCGGCCATGGATGCCGCCAAGGCCATGTGGATTCTGTACGAGCACCCGGAAATGGACCCGGAGGGGATCAACCCGATCGAGATCCTGCACCTACGACAGAAGGCGCGGCTGGTGGCCATCCCGACCACCAGCGGGACAGGCTCCGAAGCCACCTGGGCTGTGGTTCTGACAAACGTCGCCGAGCGACGCAAGCTTGGGCTGGGTTCCCGCGAAGACCTTCCCGACATCGCCATCGTGGATCCTTCCTTCGTGATGGGAATGCCGCCGCGGCTGACCGCCGACACGGGGATGGACGCGTTGACGCATGCCGTCGAAGGCTTCACTTGCAGCTTCCGCAACGATTTCTCCGATGGTTTGTGTCTCAAGGCAGCCGAGATGGTGTTCGACTACCTGCCGCGCGCCTATGCGGATGGCGGGGACGTCGAGGCGCGCACGAAGATGCACAATGCTGCGACGATCGCGGGGCTGGGTTTCGGGAATGCATTGGCCTCCCTGTCGCACGGGCTGGGCCACTCGTTGGGTGCGGTCTTTCACGTCCCGCATGGTCTGGCGGTAGGATTGTTCCTGCCGTACGTGATAGAGTTCTGCGCCCGCGGCGACGCCGGGGCGACGCGCTACGGGGAACTGGCCTACCACTTGCGCCTGCCTTGCTCGACGGAAGCCGAGGCGGCGGCGGCCCTGGTAGGCGCTATCCGCAGTCTGCAGGCGAAGATCGAGGAGCCGATCTCCCTGTCGGGATGCGGCATTTCGCGAAGCGACCTTGCGGCCCAGATGGGGCTGCTCGTCTCGAATTGCGGGAACG
>DAIRVC010000102.1:0-9356 GCA_036803025.1 Anaerolineales bacterium | reverse complement strand
CGATGCGCTCCAGGCAGGCGAGGGTCAGCGCCTCGGAGGAGGTCTCGCCCGAACGAAGGGCGGCGCAGGCGTCGAGAAGGGAAAGATCGGTCAGGTCGGCCATGCGGCGCGGTTTGGCCGTCGGGGCGCGGGCGGCCGTGCCCACCTCACTCGAAGACCGGCGGGATGCGGAACATCGTCCCGTCGACGGCCGGGGCGTTGGCCAGGGCCTGGTCGGCGGGTAGACCCGGGCGCGGCTGGTCGGGGCGCAGCGGCGCGCGCAGCGGCAGGACCGTGGCAGTCGGAGGAATGGAGGCCGTATCGATCTGTGCCAGGCGGGCGGCGTGCTCGAGGATGGCGGACAGCTGCTGGCGAAAGCGTGCCTCTTCCTCAGGCGACAGACGCAGCCGGGCCAGCCGGGCAATATGGCGGACTTCGTCGAGGGTCAGCGCCATGGCAGGGGGGATTATAGCAGAGCCGGTCTGAGGCAGGCCGTACTGGCAGGTGCGAAGCCATGTGAACGTTGATCTGGGTCATTGGACTCGCGCGGCGCGGGGCGACGGCGGGTGCATGCTGACGGTGCGCGGGCGAGACCGGGGGATGGGCGGCGTTGGATCGCGGCAATATCGAGCCGGGGACTGGAAGTCGCAAGAGCCCCGGCCCGGCCTGGAATCACGAGGGCGTGCCTGAACGCCGCCTGAGCAGCAACGGCCCGAGCAGGTCCATCGCCCAGCCCAAAGACGGCTCGATCCAGGGGACGAGGGAAAGCAGCCCAGGAACGTAGGCCACCCGGCGCGGCTGGTTGAGGAGACGCCAGACGCGGTCGGCCACGCGTTCAGCCCGCACCGCGAAGCGCTCAGCCGGGACAGGGCCGCCACCGGGCTTGCGGCCGGCGGTGCTGTAGAACTCGCTGATGACGGGCCCCGGCCTGACCACGCTGACATGGACTCCGCTGCCGCGCAGCTCGCGGTGGAGGGCGGAACTGAATGCATCCAGGAAGGCTTTGGTGGCGCCATACAGCGCCACCCCCTGACTGGGCAGGCTGCCGGCGATCGAGCTGATGTTGATGACGTGGCCGCGGCCGCGGCGGCGCATCTGGCGCAAGAGCGTCAGCGTCAGGTCGACCACCGCCGCAGTGTTGACCTCCAGCATGTCACGCGCCAGAGTCGGCGCCATCTCATCCGCATAGCCGTACCATCCAAATCCGGCGTTGTTGACCAGAACGTCGACGGGCCCCACCCGGCTGGCGACCGCCTCCAGCGCGGCGGCCCGGTCGGAGGCCAGCGTCAAATCGGCCGGTACGACGTCAGCACGGCCGCCGTGGCTGCGAATCTCCGCCGCCAGCTCTTCGAGGCGGTCTTGGCGGCGGGCGACGAGCGCCAGCCGCATACCCTGGCGGGCCAGTTGCCGGGCGATGGCTGCGCCGATGCCGGACGAGGCTCCGGTGATGACCGCGATTCTGCCGAGCCAGGACTTCATGATAGGGGTCCCTGCGCCCCGTGCGGCGAAGGTCAGCGGGCGCGGACTGTCGCCGGTGCCAGGCGCAAGGCGCCTTGCTCGGCGAACCAGCGCAATGTGTCGGCGATCGTTTCGCGCGCCGGTCGCGTGTTGAAGCCGAGCTCGCCGCGCGCCTTGCGCGGGCTGATCACCGAATTGCTGGTGATGGTGTGGAGTGAGTAGGGTGTGAAGCGTGGCTTGGTGTGGGTCAAGCGATAGAACAGCGGCGCGAAGTTCGAGGCCAATTCCGCCAGCCACAGTGGGACGTGGAGGTGCGGGCCGCGGCGGCCGGTGATTTCCTCCACCAGGGCCAGGATGCGGCGCACTGAAAGGCGTGAGCCCGCCAGGATGTAGCTCTCCCCGCGCCGGCCGCGCTCGCAAGCCAGGATATGTCCGGTGGCGACGTCGCGGACATCGACGAAGTCGTAGGCGCCCTCGATGCAGAACTTGAGGCCGGGCTGGGCGCAGTCGAGAAGGAACTGCCCGATCTCCGAGCGGCGGAAGTCGTACGGCCCGATCACGCCCGTCGGGCAGACGATGACCGCGTTCAGGCCCTCGGCGGCAGCCCGCTGGACTTCCAGCGTCGCCATCGCTTTGGTGCGGTCGTAGTCGCCCCACGCCTGCGCCGGATCCAAAGGCAGGCTCTCATCGATCACGTGCCCTTCTGGGGGCACGGCGATCGCGTGGATCGAACTGGTGTAGACCAGGCGGCGGACGCGGGCGCGGCGGCAGGCGTCGAGGATGTTGCGTGTGCCGACGACATTGACCCTATACAACTGGTCGTACATGTCGGGCATGATCGAGATCAGGCCGGCCAGGTGGTAAACCTGCTCGACCCCCTCGAGCGCGGCGGCGATGGAATGCGGGTCGAGCACATCGCCTTCGACACGCTGCACCGGCAAACCGTCCAACGGGGAGGGGTCTTCTCCGGGCAGGAGGAACGCGCGGACCTTCTTGCCGCGGGCGGTCAGTTCGCGGACCAGTACGTTGCCGATGTGGCCGGTGGCGCCGGTGACGAGGATCATGGGGAGGCCTCCCTTCCCGGGGGCGATGGATGGTCGGCGGAGGAGGTCTTGGCCGGAGGGGCCCAGATAGTCAGCAGCGATCGCATGCCGTCCTGGGTGATATGCCCCCAGTCGGTGCCGGTAGGATCGAGTGCGCCCTGCAACAGCAGGCCGACGGCGAAGGCCACCAGCCAATGGGAGGCGACCTGGGTATCCACCGGCCGCAGCGACCCCTCGACGACTCCCGCTTCCAGCAGGGCGGCGAAGAACTGCTGATAGCGGCGGTAAGGTGCGATGCTGGCCTGCCAGACGACCGGGTCGCGGCTGGCTTGAGTCCAGAATTCCAGGAACAACGGCACGCGGCCACGCGCCGACTCGAAGATCGCCGGAGCGATAGACGCCATTCGCCGCAGCGAGTCGGGCACCGTTTCCGAGCCGAGGCGCACCGCTGCCAGTTGCTCATCCAGGTCAGAAAGCCAGCGCTCAAGCAGTTCAAGGAACGCAGCGTGCTTGCTGGGGAAGTGGTGGTAGAAGGCGCCCTTGGTCACCCCGGCGGCCAGGCAGATCTCGGCTACGCCCGTGGCGTCATAGCCGGAGCGAGAGAAACACTCCAGGGCGGCGTCGAGGATGTGGTTGCGGGTACGGAACCCTCGGGATTGAGCGGGCATGGCACTTCTCCGGAAAAACATACCGACCGGTCGGTTTTATTCTAACCGAGGAGGCCAGTCTGTGTCTATGGGACCCCTGGGGGAGGCGGGCTCGCCGGGCGGCAGTTGCCCGGCAGGCCTGGCCGACGTATACTGTCTGCGCCAGCCGTCACAAGAAGGGGAGGCGGGCTCGGCTGAGGCAGGCGGCGCTCCTCCCCACCAGGGGGGCCCGGCAAGGTCGCCCGGGTTCGCTCCCACCTCAGGAGGGTCTTCATGCTTCATTCAGCGAGTAGACTCCGCTTGCTCTTGGTCGGCCTGGTCGGCCTGGGAGTCGTGATTGCCTGTGCACTCCCCAGCCCCGGGTCACCGGAGCCGGAGGACACCCTGCCGCCGGAAGTGCCCGCCGAAACGGAAGCCCCACCGGCCGTCGAACCCCCCGCGGCTGAGCCCCTAGTCGTCGGGCACCAGAGCGACGTTTTCAACCTCTACGCTCTAGACGGAAGTCTGCGCGAGACACGCTCGGCGAGCGGCTTGGGCTACTCGCGTCCCAACACGGCCCAGGTGGCCGGCGAGTCGATCTACTACGTCGACAGCGGCGGATCGAGTCTGGGCGGTGTCGTCCGCCGAGTAACCGCCGCAGGATCGACCGCTCTCGACTTCACCCTCGCTGAGGCGATGGCCTCCTTGACCTTCGCCGTCTCCCCCGACGAGACCCGCATCGCCTGGACCTGGTCGACCTGGGAGAGCACCGGCGTGGTCAGCCAGTTGTGGATCGCCAACCTCGACGGTAGCAACGCACAAATGGTCGTCCAGAGCGATCCGAACGACGACCTGGAGGAGTACTTCGCCCTCGAGACCGTGCGCTGGACGTCCGGTGGGGACCTGATCTACGCCTGGCAGGTCACGGGGATCGGCGGCTACATCCTGTTCTTCGGCTGGTCGAGCTTCTATCTCTACAGTCCAACCAGCGGGACCTCGACTCCGCTCGTGCCGGCCGACGGCGAAGCGGCCGGCCCCTGCTGGTACAGCCTGTCTCCGGATGAGGTCTATGCCGTCGGCGGCTGTGGGGCGGACGGGATGCGCGAGCGCCAGCTGGCCGGCGGGGGCGATACCGTCTTCCCGGCGTTCCCAGACCAGGGACAGGAGGGCGCGGCGGCCTACTCGCCCTCGGGGGCCCGCCTGGCGTACGCCATCGCCCGTGGGGAATACGAGAACGAATCCGGCCAGGTGGTTTTGCGCCTGAACCGGGGCGAGGCACCGTCCATAGTCGCCACGCATGCGCCGGGCTACTTCGATGCCATTCAATGGGTGGATGAGTCACGCATGGCTGTGGCTTACGCGGTCGGTGAGGCCTCGGCGCTCGACCTGCTCAACATTGATGGGACGCGGGCCCGCATCGGCGACGGCCGGTTGATCGGCTTGATGCGGCCCTAGTGCTGCTGATCACTGAAAGGCTCGGCTGAGTTTCTCGGCATTCGCTCCCGATGGAGGAGGGCATCCATGCATCTCACCCTGAACAAGCGGCGCTTGCTCATCGTCGGACTGGCCAGCCTGGGTCTGGCGATCGGCTGCAGCCTGCCAGGCCGTCTGCTGCAGCAGGCTTCCGAGGGGGTTCTGCCCCCTCCACCGGAGGGGCTGGCAACCCCTGAGCGCGAAGCTCAGGAGACCCCACCCCAGGGGGTTCCGGGCGGATCAGCGGGTTCGGACCTGGGCGGTCTGGTCGGCTGGGGAGATGTCGATCTGGTCGATGTCACCGCCAACGGGGAAATCTCCGGCCCGGGTATCGGCGTAGTCGTCCGCAACCCCGGCCCGGAGGAGATCACCGTGGTCATCCCGTGCGGGTTCACCTTCCTTCCGGGCGATTCCAGCGACCAGCGCCTGATGGTGGTGCAGGAGGCGTCGGCGACGATCCCGGCCGGCGGCGAAGAGACCCTGACCGCCTTCGTGATCTGCATTGATCCAACGAGCAGCGCCCCCGACGATGGCGAAACCTACTCCATGGGTGCGATGGAGTCCGGCGACTTGCTGCGTCTGGCGCAGTGCGTCTGCCGTGACAATCTCGAGGCGAACCCGATGGGCGGCCTGGAGGTCATGCTGGCCGGCTGGTCGCTCCGCGGGGAGTCGCTGGCGGCCGAAATCGGCGAGGAGACCGAAGGGGCAGCGGGCGAGCTGTTTGGTGAAGGCACCGAGGAACTGCTGGGTGGGTTCCTCGGATCGCTTAGCACGATGGGCGGCGGGTTGCTCGAGCGTTGTGGGATCGAAGCGCCTCCGACGGCGACACCCTGAGCCAGGCATCGGTGCGCGTGGGTAGACGGAGACGAACATGAGCGAGGAAATCGAGTTCACCAACAACTACTCCGACCAGAGCACCGAGAAGGGTTTCCAGTTCGAGTTCACCTGCGATCGTTGCTCGAACGGGTTTCGCACGCGCTTCCGGCCGTGGGCGATCGGGTCGGCCAGCAGCGCCCTGGACGCGGCCAGCAACCTGTTCGGCGGCGTCTTCAGCCGCGCCGCCGACGTCGGCGAGCAGGTGCGCTCGGCCGCCTGGGAGAAGGCGCACGACGAAGCCTTCAAGGCGGCGGCGGAGGAGATGCGGCCCAGCTTCGGCCAATGTCCGCGCTGCAGCAGTTGGGTGTGCCGTAAGTCGTGTTGGAACGAGAAACGCGGCCTGTGCAAAGAGTGTGCGCCGGACCTGGGTGTGGAGATGTCTGCTGCCCAGGCCAGCCGCTCGGTGGAAGAGGTCTGGGCGCACGCCAAGATGACCGAGGAAGACAAGAAGCTGTCCGAGGGCAACTGGCGGGAGACGATCGTTGCCTCGTGCCCGAAATGCGGCGCGCCGCAGGAGACCAACGCCAAGTTCTGCCCGGAATGCGGGGAGAAGCTCAAGGCCGGAGGGCAGTGCGCCCAATGCGGCGCCAAGTTGACCGCCAAGGCGAAGTTCTGCCCGGACTGCGGCGCCAAAGTAGAATAGTCCGGCGCGGCAGACGGTTCTCGAGATCAAGCACTTCGGTGGGGGCGCATGCGCTGCGCCCCCACGGCTTTTGCAGGAGGCGGCGATGAAGGCCGGGAGAGACCATATCGGCCTGGGCGTCGGAGCGGTGATCCACGACGGGCAGGGGCACATCCTGCTTCTGAAGCGCTCGGGCTCGCTCGACCCGTCACGCTCGACCGTCGGGATGTGGTCCAACCCGGGCGGCGAGGTCGACTTCGGCGAGACGGTCGAAGAGGCGGCGGTGCGAGAGGCCCGCGAGGAACTCGGCATCCAGATCGCCATTGAACGGGTCATCGGCCATTCCGACCAGATCCTGCCCCGCAGCCGACTGCACTGGCATCTGGTCACCTTCCTGGCGCACATCACCGCAGGCGAGCCGGCCATCTGCGAGCCAGGCAAGTTCGACGACCTGCGCTGGTTCCCGGTCGGCGAGCTGCCCGACAACTGCGGATTCCATCACGTGGTCGTGCCTCTGCGCCAGTTGGGTTGGGTTTCGGAAGCCGAGTACCGCCGCCGAGCGGCTCAGGCGGAGGAAAGCTGAATCAAAGCGCCTTCCCGCCCTTGGCGGCGCGGGAAGGCGGAAGCCGGACAGGAAAGCCCGGCTAGGCAGTCGGCGCGGGGGGCGCCGGCGGGGCGAGCGGCTCCTCAGGCACGACGATCAGCAGGATCAAGTAGGCCAGGAGCCCGGGTCCGCCGGCCAGGGCCAACAGCACGAAGATCAGGCGCACGACGGTCGGATCCATCGCCAGGTACTTGCCCAAACCGCCGCAGACACCGCCGATGACCCGGTCGTCACGGGAGCGGTAAAGTCGCTTCACTTCGGTTGCCATCTCAGCACTCTCCTCTTCGAATGTCCACCTCTATCTACGACCGGCCGGGCTTCCGGTTTCACGAATCGCCTGGTCCGCGCTTCCTGCGCGGCCGCCTTCGCAGGTGTGGAGGGACTGGCCCGATCTACGCCGGCAGACCAAGCCGGAAAGCAACGCGACCCAGGGAAGCCGCCAGCTCGCGGACGGCCACCGGGTCGGTCGTCCAGTGCCAACCGAAGAACAGGCACTGGATACGGCCCGAGAAGGGGTTGGCCCGTCGTCCGGCGAGGAGGATGTCGGCGGTCTCATCCGTCGAGAGCAGCCGCTGGCTCGCGTGGTAGCGACGGCCGCACAATCGAACTTCGACAGCCGGCGCGGCGCAGATGTTCCGGTACCAATCGGCGCGGCGTTTCCCGGCGGCGACGCAGACCTCCCCGCCTTGCGGATCGCGTCGCAGCACCATCACCCCGACACGATGCAGGCGGCCGGTCTTGCGGCCGCGGTGTGCGATGATCAGGAAACGGTCTCCCAAGAGCCATCCCAGACGCAGCTGATCCAGGCTTACCGGCCAGGCGGCCAACCGGGCACCAATGGACCGCCGTCGAGGTTGCTGATGCGGCAGCGTCCCTGCCGCCTGAGTGGTCATGCCTGCGCCTGCGCGTGCGTCAAGGAGCGACTGTCTCGCCCGGCCAGCGCAGCCAGAGCAGGGCGACGAGCGTGACGAGGTTGAACCCGATGGCGCCGATCGTGTTGAAGGCCGGCCAGTTGCCGATGAACAGGAACAGACCCAGAAGCGAGACGACCGCCGTGACGACGGCCAGGACGCGCCACCAGTCTTGCGGAACCAGGATTCCGAAGAAGGCGGCCGCGGCGGCGATGAAACCGATGGCCGAGATGGCCCAGAAGACGCCGCTGATCACCCGCAGCGTCGGATCGGGGATGCCGCGCAGCAACCAGGAGTGGGCCGGCTTGAAGTACCCCAGCGTGTGGCCGATTCCGTGGACCAGGAGAGCCCCGCCGATCAGAATGCGCAGGGTCTGAACCGACATGGAAGCCTCCGCAGAGTGGCCCCGACCGCAGCCGGTCGAGATGCGTATCGTCATGCCGGTCACAGCCTCGCGCCCAATCGTCGCGCCGTCATCCTCGGCCTGAGGATTCCCTCTCGTTCTTTTGAGGTGAAGCGGCAAGTGAGGCTTGCTGAATTAAACGGGAAGGATCGCAGGGAGCCGACTGCCAACCCTCCCCCGCAGGGGAAGGGCTGTGCAGGAGCTCTAGCGGCAGACCGCCAGCCCCAGCCATCCCATCCAGCGCGCCAGCGCCGGATGGCGGGTCAGGCGCGGCAGCCGCGGTTGCGGCAGTCCCCCCTGAGGGCAGTCCAAGGACCGAACGATGATCGGAGTCGGTTCGACGAAGAGCAGGTTGGCTTGGCCCGGCGTCGGCCATAGGCCGTAGCGCATTCGGCTAGAGCCGTCGGGCAGCCGTCCGTAGGACAGGTTGTAGGCGCGCACCCGCAGGTAGCGGATCTCGTCCAGGACGTTCCCGTCCCGATCGAGCAGGCGGACAGAATCGCCCGAATCGTTCAGGGCGATGTGAGTCTGTGAGCGAAACAGGGCCAGGAACCCGCCCGGCTGCAAGACCACGTCCGGAAGGACGTAGGGGCTTGAACCCGCCTCCGGGACGTCGTCCAGAACGAACCCGTGCAGACGGACGCGGAAGGGGCCGAGGTTGTGCAGCTCGATGAATTCATCGGCGGTCGTGACCCCGCCGGCGCCTTCCCAGTCATAGTGGGGACGGATGAGGACCTCGTTAATGACGATCCGCCCGGGGATCCAGGTCGGCTGCGGGGTTGGGGATAGAAGGGAGTTGGCGCTGCGCGGCGTCCCTGGGATGGCGTTCCCGGCGGCGTCACGGCCGACGCCGTTGTATCCGGTGAAGGTCCCCCAGTTGCCGGGCCGGTCATCACCCCCGCGCCGCTCCATGCTGGCGCGGGATGAGGCGCTGCCGGCCGGCCAGCTGCCGCCATCCGCGTTGGCCGTGTCGATCAGGGCGCCGGTGCCGTCGTACAGGCGTAGGGTCTCGCCGGCATTGTTAAGCCCGCCGCTGAAGATCCGATCGGCGGGGATATCGGCCACCGTCGCATCGTCGCTGCGCTCCAGGAGTAGGTAGCTCCCGGCCGGCAGGAAGCCGACCAGCGTGACGCTGATGTCACCGCCGTCGGTCAGCCGCCAACCGGTCAGCTCGATATCGGCCGTGCCGGGATTGTGCAGCTCGACCCATTCGTCGGCCGAGGCGGCGTGAGTCCCGGCCCAGGCGATCTCATTGATCAGGATCGACTGTGGGGCGGCGGGGGTGGGCGGGGCCACGGGGGTGGCCGTGGAGGCGAAGGCCGAGTTGGTGGTGCGCGGGGTCCCGGCGATCGGCTGCCCGG
>DAIRVC010000101.1:0-9358 GCA_036803025.1 Anaerolineales bacterium | reverse complement strand
TTCGGCGAAGGCGTTGCCCAGGCTCAAGACCGGCGCCGGATGGCGGACCTTGACGAATCGCTCCGCGGGCGCCCCGCCGACCCTCAAGGTCGGCGAGTCGGGCGTCATCCACTCCGGGTGCTCGGTCTCGATCCCTTTCAGCTCTTGAAGCAGGCGGTCGTATTCGAGGTCGCTGATGAGCGGAGAATCGAGGACATGATAGCGATGGTTGTGGAAGTTGATCTGACGACGGAGCTCTGCCGCGCGTCGACGCAGGTCCTGCGTGCCCATGCGGCGATTATAGCCCGGAAGCCTGCCTGGCGACCGTCTTGATCAGGTGAGCAGGCGCGCCACGCCCGGCGCCACCCCGGCCCAGGCCATTCCCAGCCCAAAGCCGAGCCAGCCGCCTGCCCACACATCGCTTGGGTAATGCACCCCTGCACGCACGCGCCCGAGAGCCACCAGGGCCGCCAGCGCCGCCGCGCACCCACAAGCCCAGAGGGGCGCCGGCGTGGCCAGGCAGACGGCGGCCGCAAGCAAGCCTGCCCGGCCGGAATCTCCGCTGGGGAAGCTGGGATCGAGCGGCGGCGCGGGCAGGCGCAGCTTCGCCTGCGGCTGGTGGTGATAGGGTCGCGGCCGCCGCACGGCCTGCTTGAGCATCGGCTCCAGGAGCGTGAGCAGTGCCGCGACGCCGACGAAGGACACCCACACAGGGCGGCCGAGGACCATTCCGGCTCCGACCACGACAAAGAGGAACCAGGTGCGGCCCAAGGGCCGCACCGCCGCCCACAACGCGTCGAGGACCGGGATGCGGTTCGGACGGTTGAGCAGCTCGAAAGCGCGCAGGTCGGCGGCCGCGCCAGGCGGGGTCCTCCATACCAGCCCGCTCGCCACGCCGAGACACGCGATCGCCAGACCGGCCGCGATCACGCCGCCTCCGGCCAGACTGGAAAGAACATCAGCCATTCGTCCGGCCGTTGGCGGATGAACCCTTCCAGGACAGAGAGAACGTGCTCGGCCATGTCAATCGGCGCGCGCTCGCCCTTCCCGAAGGGAAGAGGGTCGATCAGGCTACCACCGACCACGCGATAGCGCCCCTGCCCGTCCGACTGGCAGACGCCGGGAAGGATGAGCGCCCCGGTGCGGATCGAGAGGCGCGTGTGTCCGGTGGGCATGCGCGCCGGGCGCCCGAAGAACGTCACCAAGTCCCCCGCCGGCGTCGGCCGATCGACGCCGGTCAACACCAGTTCGCCATCGTGCAGCCGGCGTATGGCCGTGCGCAGAGCCGGGACGGAGATCGGCATGACCTCCAGTCCGTGGTCGCGGCGCAGCTGGTTGAGGACCGGGTAGCTGCCCTGCACTTCGGCGAAGGCCAGCGCGAGGGCCCGATATCCCAGCGAGCTTAGGGACAGGAGCAGGATGTCGAACGAGCTCATGTGTGCGCCGACAATGATCAGTCCCCGGCCGCTGGCCATCCCGGCGCGTATCTGCGTCTCGAAGGCAGGGTCCATGTAACAAGTCTGCAGCAGTGCGGCCTGGCCGCGCGCCAGCGCCCAGTAGAGATCGACGTAGCCGTTCCCAGCCACGTGCAAAACCTGGCGGGCATGGCCCGGCAGGGCCGGATCGTCGGGGCGCAGGCCGCGCACGACGGCCTGGTTGCCGCGCAGGGCCTGCACCAGCGGTGCCCCGCTGCGTCGGGCGATGGCGTCGGCGACGGCGGCCGCCAGGCGCCGCGTGAGCGAGCGCGGCAGCCAGCGGGCCAGCAGCTTCGCCAGCTGCGGACCCAGCCGGCTGTTGGCGACCGAAATGATGTTCACGCGCTGCCCGAGTTGGAGGAGGCGGCGCGTCGGGCGGCTCCCAGGATCACCGGCAGCCCGCGCACGATGCACAGCCCGGCCGCCACCCACGCCAGAACCCCGAAGACCTGCAGGAATCCGTCGGCGGCGCGCGCGTAGGCGCTGCCCGGAGTGAAGCCCGACAAGGCGAACCCGAGTGTCAGGCCGCAGAAGGTGGCGATCTTCGAGACGCTGTAGCTGCTGCGCATCCAGCTGGAGGCCACCAGGAATCTGCCCAGCCGGGAGCGATGCTGCTCGAAGGGCCGCTGGCCCTGGCTGACGCCGATCGTGCGCAGGGCGTCGGTGAGCGTTGTGCGAATGATGACGATGAGCGGGATGGCCACAGGGATCAGGTCCAGGTCGGCCAGGATCACCCACAGCGCCAGCTCGTAGGTGCGGTCGGCGGCGATGTCGAGGATGCTTCCGATCAGGCTCGTCTGCCCCGTTCGGCGCGCCACGATCCCGTCCACGGTGTCGAGCATCATCAGGATGAACAGGACCGGCACCGAAGCCAGCCGCACCCAGGCGCCGCCCAGGTAGAGCATCAGGATGTAGCCGACCAGCAACGGGAACCGGCTGACGGTGATGAGATTGGCCATGAGCACCCCGGCTGGAATTCTACCTTCCCAGGCGGCGTGGTCAAGTCGCCGTTCTACCTGGCGAAGCGGGCGACCGTCTGTGCAGCCGGGCGCAAGCGCGGACGCGCCGGACCGCCCCTCCAGGACCGCGATTTGTCAGTCATTTGTCATTTGTCGGCCTCCGGGGCTGGTGCTAAACTGAACGGGAACAAGCCACGCGGGAGGATCCATGAGCGCTGGAAAGATCGTTGCCTACCTGGCTGCCGCGGTCCTGCTCCTGTTCGGAGTCCTGCTCGTCATTGGTGCGACCGCCGAGGAGACACAGGCAAGGGGAGACATGTGGCTGTGGATCCTCATTGGCGTCTTCTTCATCGGGATATCCCTCCTGCTCATTTGGATCGCCTCGCGCCGGAAGGCCGAGGCCGGCCAGGTGGAGATCGTCCAGAAGATCGACCTGTCCGGGGACGTCAACCTCGAGCGCCTGACCTGCCGCAACTGCGGCGGCGCGCTGACGGCCGACAACATCAAGATGGTGGCCGGCGCCCCGGTGGTCAACTGCCCGTACTGTAACACCAGCTACCAGCTCTCCGAAGAACCGAAGTGGTGAGGCGCATCCAGCCGTTGCGCTGCCCCCAGCAGGAGGACCGCGCATGAGACGCATTTCAATCCGAGCCGTCGCGCTGGTCGTTCTTGTGGCGGCACTGGGCTTCCAGGCCGCCGCGGCCCAGTCCTACTCGTTCAGCCTCGACCGCGTGACCGTCGACGTGTACTGGGAGGCGGATGGAACGACGCGCCTCGAGTACCTGATGACGTTCACCAACGACGCCTTCGCGCCGGCGATCGAGTACGTCGACATCGGCATGCCGACGCCCAACTACGACCTCTCAGCCATCGCGGCCACGATCGACGGCACCCCGATCCTGCACATTGCCGACTCGACCTACGCCGACCAGGCAATCGAACTCGGCCTGGGCGCCGATTCGATTCGGCCCGGCCAGACGGGGACCGTACAGGTCGTGATCCGCGGCCTTCCGAATCTGATCTATGCCGGCGATGACGAGGGCTACGCCAGCGCGAGGTTCTCGCCGAACTACTACGACTCGTCGCTGGTCCACGGCTCGACCGACATGACGGTCACTTTCCACTTGCCGCCCGGAGTCCAGCCTGCGGAGCCGCGCTGGTACCCGGTCTCGGGCGGCTGGCCCGAGGGCGACCCGGCCGCCTACATGGATCCCGAGGGGCGGATCGCCTATCAATGGCGAAACCCGTCCGCCAACGGCTACACCGAGTACGAGTTTGGCGCCGCCTTCCCGGCCAGCTACCTCCCCTCCGCCGCCGTCATCCAACCCAGCGTCTTCCAGCGCCTGAATATCCCAATCGACGCGATCATGCCCTGCCTGTGCTTCTCCGGCCTGGCGGCGGGCTTCGTCGGCTGGATCCTGCTGGCAGTGCGGATGGACCGCCGGCGCAAGCTGGCCTACCTGCCGCCCAAGATCGCCATCGAGGGCCACGGCATCAAGCGCGGCCTGACCGCCGTCGAGGCGGCCGTGCTCCTCGAGACCCCGCTGGACCGCGTCCTGACCATGATCCTCTTCGGTGTGGTCAAGAAGAACGCCGCCCGCGTCGTGAGCGAAGACCCGTTGACCGTCGAAGCGCTCACGCCAGAGCCGGAGGGCCTGCTCGACTACGAGAAGACCTTCCTGGCGGGGATCACGCTGACCGATGCCCGCAAGCGCCAGTCGGCCCTGCAGACGGTGACGATCGACCTGGTGCAGGCGGTACAGAAGAAGATGAAGGGCTTCAGCCTGCGAGAGACCAAGGACTACTACCGCAGCATCATGGACAAAGCCTGGAAGCAGGTCGAGGAGGCGGGGACGCCGGAGATCAAGTCCCAGAAGTTCGAGGAAGCGCTCGAATGGACCATGCTCGACCGGGACTTCGATGACCGCACGCAGCGGACATTCCGTACGGGCCCGGTGTATGTCCCGATCTGGTGGGGCAACTTCCGGCCCTCGTCCGTCCCGTCGACCGGCTCGACCGGCAGAGCCGCACCTTCGATCGGCGGCGCTGGGGCCGGGGGCGGCGGGCGCGTCTCGCTGCCGCACCTGCCCGGCGCCGATTTCGCTGCGGCGATGGTCACCGGCGTGCAGAACACCGCCGGACGATTGGTCACAAATGTCACCTCGTTCACGCAGGGTGTCACGCGCACGACCAATCCGCCGCCTCCGCCTGCCGTCCGGACCGCCGGACGTAGCGGGGGCGGAGGCTTCGGGGGCGGCGGGGGCGGCTGCGCCTGTGCGTGCGCCTGCGCCGGCTGCGCCTGCGCGTGCGCCGGGGGTGGTCGTTGAGCGAACGCTCACGGGGCGAAGCCGGCCCGCCCGACACGCAACCACCGGTCGGGCTGCACGCCTACACGCGCCAATCGTCCGGCGGGCAGTCACGCCTGCACCTGCGCGTCGAACCGGACGGGCGCGGGCTGCTGCTGGTCAACGCCGACCGCGCCGTGCACCTCAACCCGACGGCCACGCTGATGGCCTGGATGCAGCTGGAAGGCCTCAGCGAGGCTCAGGCAGTGGCCCAGCTTCGCCGCCGCTTTCGCGCCCCGGCGCAGACCCTGCGGCAGGATTTCCAGAACATACGCTTCCAGATCGACGAACTGGCCCGCCCCGACGGCGCCTGTCCGATTCACGCTCTGTCGCTGGAGGTCATGGCCCCGTTCTCAAGCGAACCGCTGGCGCCGTATCGCATGGACTTGGCCCTGACGTACCGCTGCAACAACGAATGCCCACACTGCTACAACGCGCGGCCGCGCGACTTCGCCGAGGTCGGCGCCGAGGAGTGGCGGACGATCATCGACCGGCTGTGGGATGCCGGTGTGCCCCACATCTGCTTCACAGGCGGCGAGGCGACGCTGCGATCGGATTTGCCCGATCTCGTCGGGTATGCCGAGGCCAAGGGCCAGATCACCGGCTTGCTGACCAACGGCCGCCGGTTGTCCGATCGTACGTACGTCGCCGCCCTGGCCGCCGCCGGCCTCGACCATGTTCAGATCACGCTCGAGTCGGCCGAGCCCGAGACCCACGACCGGATGGTCGCCGCACGCGGCGCATGGAAGCAGACGGTGGCCGGCGTGCACAACGCACTCGAAGCCGGCCTGTTCCTCATGACCAACACGACGCTCCTGGCGGAGAATGCTGGGCAGATCCGCGCCACGCTGGATTTCCTGGCCGAGCTGGGGGTTCCCACGGTCGGGCTGAATGCGCTCATCCATGCCGGACGCGGCCGGACCGTCGGCAGCGGCCTGCCGGAAGGCGATCTGGCACCGCTTCTCGAGATCGCCCGCGAACGGACCGCGCATCACGGGCAGCGCCTGATCTGGTACACACCCACGCAGTACTGCAACTTCGACCCGGTCCAGATGGAATTGGGCGTCAAGGGTTGTACAGCGGCGCGCTACAACATGTGCGTCGAGCCGGACGGCGGCGTCATTCCTTGCCAGTCGTACTACCAGCAGGTAGGCAATCTGCTCCGCGATTCCTGGGAAAGCATCTGGAACAATGAACTCTGCCTCTGGCTGCGTCAGCGCGGTTACGCGCCTGAGGCATGCAATGCTTGCGCCTTCTTCAGCGAATGCGGGGGCGGTTGCCCCCTGTCCCTGCGCGGCGTCCGCCCGACTGATGCGATGCGGGCCGAGCGGGTTACCCAGGAAGGTTGACGATGAACGCAGTCTTGGACCGCCTGTTCCCCCGGCAGGCCAAACCTGATCTGCTCGTCCCCGGCCTGTACCACTTCCAGGCCCCGCCGGATGCACCCCATCCATACCGGCTGCACCTGCGCGTCGAGGCCGACGGCCAGGCAGTCATGGTGGTCAACGCGTCCACCGTGCTGCATCTCAACGCCAGCGCCGCTGCCCACGCGCTGCTGCTGGTCCGCGGCCTGAGCGACGACGAGGCCGCGCGTGAGATCGCCTCACGCTACCGGGTCTCGCGCCGCCGGGCGTTGGACGACGCCCGCCAGCTGCGCGATCAGGTGATCGGCATCGCCACCACTCCGGAGATCGACCCGGTGCTCTTCCTGGGCGTCGACCGCACCGAGCCGCACCAGACGCGCCCGTCGGCGCCTTACCGGCTGGACATCGCCCTGACCTATCGCATCGGCGCGGGCGGTGAGATGGATCCACTGGCCCGCCGCCGCGTCGATCGCGAGCTGGCCGCGGAGGAATGGGCACGCGTCCTGCAGCAGGCCTGGCAGGCCGGCATCCCGCACGTCACCTTCACGGGCGGAGAACCGACGCTGCGCGACGATCTGGTCGCGCTGGTGGCCACCAGCGAATCGCTCGGGCAGGTCACCGGGGTCCTGACCGACGGCCGGCGCCTGGCCTCCGGCGAGCTCCTGGACCAACTGGCCCAGGCCGGCCTGGATCACCTGCTGGTGTGCCTCGACGCCAACGACCCCGACAGCCTGGCCGGACTGCGCCGCGCGATCGCCTCCGATATCTTCACCGCCGCGCACTGGACGATCACGCGGGTCAACTCGTCCGGCGCCCGCCGCAAGCTCGATGAACTGCGCCAGCTGGGTCTGGCGGCGGTGTCGCTCTCGGCCAGCGAGCCGGGCGGCGAGCTGGGCGAAGCGCTGGCGCAGGCGCGCAATGCCGCCGCCCAATTGGGTCTCGACCTGGTGTGGGATCTGCCGGTGCCCTTCTCGACCGCCAATCCCATCCACCTGGAGCTCGAGTCCTCGGCCCCCCACCCGGGCAGCGCCTCGCTCTACGTCGAGCCGGACGGCGATGTCCTGCCCGCTCAGGGAGTCGACCGCGTGGTCGGCAATGTCCTGCGCGACAGCTGGCCGCAACTGTGGGCCGCCGCCGCCGACGTCTGACTCTGATCTCATAAGGTTCCAAACCTCGACCATGCGCCGGGACCCCGCGATCTGGCACCCGCGCTATCTGCGGCAGGCAGCCTGGACGGAGTCGATTCGCCGGCGTGCGTGGGCGGTCGCCGGAGCGGGCGAGGCGCGCCGCATCCTCGAGGTCGGCTCTGGGACCGGCGTCGTCCTGTCTGATCTGTCGCGCAGCACGGCGGCAGTTCGAGTCGGGTTGGATCTCGATCTCCCCGGGCTCCGCTTTCAGCACGGCCACGACCCGGACGCGCGCTTGTGCGCCGGAGACGGGGCCAGGATGCCCTTTTCCGACGGGGCCTTCGATATTGCCCTGTGTCACTACCTGCTTCTCTGGGTCGCCCGGCCCGACGACGTGGTCGGCGAGATGGCCCGCATCATCCGAGCCGGCGGCTGGCTGCTGTGTCTGGCCGAACCGGATTACGGCGGGCGGATCGACTTCCCCGGGTCGCTTTTGGCCATTGGAGAACAACAGCGGCAGGCCCTGCGCCAGCAAGGCGCCGATCCAGATCTGGGCCGCCGCTTGCGCGCGCTGTTGACCGAGGCCGGTTTGGCGAGCGTTCAGGCCGGTGTGTTGGGCGCCGAATGGGCCGGCCCGACAGACCCGGACGAGCTGGCCGCCGAATGGCGTGTGCTGCGCAGCGATCTGCGCGGCCGAGTCTCGGAGGCCGATCTGGCGCGCGCCGAGCAGGAGGACCGGGCCGCATCGGAGTCCGGCCGGCGGGTGTTGTATGTTCCAACCTTCTACGCTTTTGGAAGGAAGCCCCACCCCCCCACCCACTAGCGGTCAAGGAGCCTGCCCAGGATGACCGATCGACGGCCGGCCGCCCTTCCCCGTCGCCTCAAGTTGATCTACGCCCTGGGCGAGCTGATGCCCTCTGTCGGCGTGGGCACGGTGATCCCGTTCTACTTCTTGTTCTTCCTGACCGATGTCGCCGGGATCCGCCCGGGGGTCGCCGGCAGCCTGCTGTTGGTGGTCCGCATATGGGACGGCATTAACGACCCGTTGATTGGCGCCCTGTCCGATCGCGCCCACAGCCGCCTGGGGCGACGCCGTCCCTTCATCCTGGCCGGCATGTTGCCAATGGCAGTCTTCTACGCGCTGCTGTGGATGGTCCCGTCCACCGACAGCGACAGCATGCGCGCCCTCTACTACCTGGCGGTCTACTTCCTGTTCGACCTGTTCTACACGCTGGTGGTCGGGCCGTATTCGGCGCTGACGCCGGAGCTCTCGCTCGACACCGACGAGCGCACCTCGATCGTCACTTACCGCATGGCGGTCTCGATCATCGTCGGCCTGCTCTCAGCGCTGGCGCTGCCCTTCGTCTTCGATGCGGCCCCTTCGATGCAGGTCGGCTTCGCCTGGGCGGGCCTGGGATTGGGGGCGCTCAGCCTGATTCCGTATGTGTGGATCGTGTTGGCGATCAAGGAGCGCCCCGAGTTCCAGTCGGCGCACTCGCTGGGCTTGATCGATTCGATCCGCGTCGTCCTGCGCAACCGGCCGTTCTGGCTTTCGCTGTTGATCGGCTGGCTGTCATGGCTGGCGATTGGCGTCGTCGAGGCCGTGTTCGCCTACTACGTCATCTATTGGACGGGGATCCCGGAGGACGAGTCGGCCACCATCCTGGCCACCATCCTGGCCAGCGCCACGCTCTTCCTCCCGCTGGTCAACTGGCTGTCGAACCGTATGGAGAAGAAGTGGGCCTTCGTCACCTGCACGCTGACGTGGGCCGTGCTTCATATCGTCCTGTGGGTCATCCCCGCGTTCAGCCCGGTGCCGGTGTTCGTCATCGGGTTCCTGGCCGGACTGGGCGTGGCCTCAGCCCACGTACTGCCCAATGCGATGGCGGCCGACGTTCTGGAGGCCGTCGAGGTCGAGAGCGGCCAGCGACAGGAGGGCGTGTTCGGCGGCGCGTCGGCCTTCATCCAGAAGCTGGGCACTTCCTTCGCGCTCCTGGCCATCGGCTGGGTGCTGGAGCTTTCCGGCTACCAGCCAGGAGCCGCGGCGCAGCCAGCCGGGGCGCTGGCCGGGATTCGCGTCCTGGTCTCCTGGGTCCCGGCCATCCTGCT
>DAIRVC010000100.1:0-9542 GCA_036803025.1 Anaerolineales bacterium | reverse complement strand
CCGTCGCCAGCTCTCCCCTTCTGTCAGTCTCTCGAACGTCCGCCCGGCGCGGAACAGCCGCGCCTCCGAGAAATCCGGCCCGAGCAGCTGCACCCCGATCGGCAAGCCATGCGAATCCAGCCCGGCCGGGATCGACAGACCCGGGATACCGGCGTGATCGGCCGGGACTGTCAGCAGGTCGGCGTACTGCATCAGGACCGAATCACCGTACACGGCGCCGAGTTCGAACGCGGTCGTGGGCGTGGTCGCCGTCAGCAGGCAATCCAGTCGCCAGCGGCCCTGGGGGTCGAAAGCCGCCTCGAAGTCGCGCCGAATGAGGGTACGCACCCGCAGTGCCCGCCGGTAGTAGCCCTGCTCGTACTGTTCGGCCGAGACGTACATGCCCATCAGGATGCGCAGCTTGGGCTGCAGCCCGAATCCGCGCCCGCGGCTGCGCCGGTACAGCTCGCCGAGCTCCGCCGCCGGAGCCGGGTCGCGGTAGCCGTACTTCACGCCGTCATAGCGATGCAGGTTGGAGGAGGCCTCGACGCGCGAGACGACGAAGTAGGCCGGGATGCCGAAGCGCGTGTTGGGCATCGGCACGTCCTCGACAATCTCGGCCCCGGCTTCGCCCAAGACCTGGGCTGCATGCCGTACGGCCGCCTCGATCTCCGCCCCGATCGGCTGCTCGCGCAGTTCACCGGTCTCGGGGTCGGGGTATTGCAGGCGGAAGTAGTCGGGTGACAACCCGATCCGCAGCCCGCGCACGCCGGCTTCGAGGTCGGCGGTGTAGTCGGGCACAGCCACCCTAGCCGCCGTGGCATCGCGCGGGTCAGGGCCGGCGATGACGTTCAACATCAAGGCCGCGTCGTGCACATCGCGAGCGATCGGCCCAGGACAGTCCAGGGAAGAGGCGAAGGCGATCAGCCCGTAGCGGGAGACGCGGCCGTAGGTCGGTTTCACGCCGACCACGCCGCAGAAAGCCGCCGGCTGGCGGATCGAGCCGGCGGTGTCCGTCCCCAGCGAGAGCGCCGCCTCGCCGGCGGCGACGGCGGCCGCGCTGCCACCCGATGAACCGCCCGGCACACGGCCCGGATCCCAGGGATTTCCCGGCGAAGGCTGGAAGGCGGTCGATTCGTTCGAAGAACCGAAGGTGAACTCGTCCAGGTTGGCCTTGCCCACGACCACCGCGCCGGCCGCCTCGAGACGCTCGACCGGCGTGGCGGTGTAGGGCGAGATGAAGTTGGCCAGGATACGCGACCCGGCAGTCGAGGGCGTACCTTGCACGCAGAAGATGTCCTTGACCGCCACGGGCACGCCCGCCAGCGGACCCGTCTCCCGGCCCGCCCTGACGCTTCGGTCCACGGCTTCGGCCTGCTGCCGCGCCCGCTCGGCGGTCAGTGTGATGTAGGCATGGATGTGGCGGCCGTCCTGCGGGTCGGCGGGAAGCGGCTCGATCGACGGTGTGCGCCCTTCGACCTGCGCGATGCGCGCCAGCGTCGACTCGAGAATCTCGACTGCCGTGACTTCTCCCGCCCGCACGCGCCGAGCTTGCTCACGCGCCGATAGATCGCACAGCGCCGCGGTCATTCGAGCTCCGTGTGCGGGATGTCCGGGACGACGATGTAGCCTCCGTCGACCTCCGGCGCCTGGGAGAGGATCGCCTCCGCCTCCGGGCAGAGCCTGGCCACGTCCTCGCGCAGATCCGGGCTGCTGGCGCGCGTATAGGGGACGCCATGGGAGGTGATGGGGACATCCGCATTGACCTCGATCCGCTCCAACTCGCGGACGGCCCGCAGCTGTCCATTCAACTCGCGGCGCAGGTACTCAGCCTCGTCAGGGGTCAGATCGAATGCCGCCAGGCGGACCAGGTGCTCGAAGATCTCGGGGGTGATCTTGTCCAGACGTTCGTCTCCGGCCACGACGGCCTCCCGTTGATGGACTGGGACCATTGTACCTGCTGCAAACAAGGGGGTCAAAAGCAGAGGGGGTCTGCATGTGATCGACGCGAGCCGTACTGAGGTCCTGATCGATGGGCGCCTTACAGACCGCTGATGTTTGGAGCCTGTAAGGGCAACAGGGCCATTGCCTGCGATAGGATGGTTGCAGACCGGCAAGTCGCGAGACTGGCCTTATCCATTCAAGGAGGATCGATGAAACGTGTACTTCGGCTGCGCAGCATGGGGGTCATTATCCTGGCGTTGATCTTGTCAGCGGCAGTCTACGGGTTCGCCGCGCTCAACACCGTCCCTGATACCTATGCCGGCGACGGCGACGGGGACATCCTGGGCTACACGGTCAGCAGCATCGTGTACGACCTGGACGGTGACGGGAACCCGGCCGACATCGATGCGGTGAGCTTCACCCTGAGCGCGGCCGCGAGTGAGGTGTACATCTCATTCGACGGCGGAACCAGCTGGTCCTCATGCACCCCGGCCGGGATGAATGTCACCTGCTCGGGGCTGAACCAGTCGGTGCTCCTGGCCACCAACTTGCGCGTCGTGGCCGCCAACTAGATTGCGTCGGGCGCCAATCGGAGTCAGACTGGGGCACAGCCACAGCCGGAACGTGGTTGTGCCCCGACTGCGCCAGAGAGACGATGCTGCCCAGAGCGTTCGCCCGCAACCTGCTCGCGGCCGCCACGCTGACGGCCATGGCCTGCATCTGGATCGCGCTGGCCCCCACCGCATTCGGCGGCCAGGCCGCCTACGTCATGGTGGCCGGGGCAAGCATGGAGCCGGCCCTCCGCCAAGGCGACCTGGTGGTCGTGCGGCAGGCGCAGACCTATGCCGTGGGCGATATCGCCACCTACCGCCACCCGTCCGTGGGGCCGGTGATTCACCGCATCGTCGATCGACAGGGTGATCGCTACATATTCCAGGGCGACAGCAACGACTGGCTCGACTCCTACGCGCCGACCCCGCAGGAAGTGGTCGGCAAAGCCTGGCTGGTGCTCCCCGGCGGGGCGCACGCGCTGCGCCAGCTGCGGAGCCCGACCGGCCTGGCTGTCCTATCGGTCTCTTTCGCGCTCATCTTTCTGATGACTGTTCGGAACGGTCGAGGGCATATGGCGAAACGGGATCCATCCGATCGAAGGAGCTCTCCGACGGCGGGAGATCATCGCCTGGAAGTGCTCGATGGTCCGGTCTTCGTCCTGACGGCGGCCGGCCTGGGCGCGCTCATCCTGGCCGTCGTGGCCTTCGCCCGTCCGACCCACGTCTCCACACCGGACGACATCCCCTACGCGCACATGGGCGTCTTCTCTTACCACGCCGGCGGCCCGGCCAGCGTGTATGCCGGGGGCGAGATCCACAGCGGCGATCCGGTCTTCCACCAGCTCGTGCCGCAGTTCCAGATCGAATTCGAATACGACCTCCAGTCACCGGCCGACGGCGAACTGACCGGCCGCGCCGGTATGCTCCTGGAGCTCAGCGAACCGAACGGTTGGCGGCGCACGATCGTGCTGCAACCGGAATCGCCGGTGGCCGGCCGCGAGCTGACACTCTCGGGGAGCGTGGATCTCGGCCTGGTCCGCCAGGCGATCGCGCTCCTGGAGACCCGTACGGCGCTCGACCGGCAGGCCTACTCCGTGGACATCATCCCGTGGATCGAGCTCGAGGGCATGCTGGGCGGCGAGGAATTCAGCGACTCCTTCCGGCCGCGCCTGCCCTTCACCATCGACGATCTGGAGCTGTACCTGCGCCAGGGCGATCCGCTGTCGGACAGCGACCCGCTGCGGCCGATGGCCTCCGGCTTCGTGAGCCACAGCGCGCTGGTTCCGGCAACCCTCTCGATCCTCGGCCTTGACCTGACCGTCGTCACCGCACGCTGGATCGGGACGATCGGCCTGCTGTTCTGCCTGGCCGGGATCGCCTACCTGGGCCTGCCCAGCCTGCGCGCCTTCCGGGCCGGCGGCTACGCGCGCACCCGCATCGAGTACGCCTCGCAGCTGATCGACGTGAGGGAGGCGCCCTCGAGCAAGGGCAAAGCGACGATCGAAGTGATCGCCTTTGATGACCTGGCGCGGCTGGCGGAGAAGAACGGCCGCATGATCCTGCATGTGGCCGACGGCGAAGAGCACCACTACTACGTCGACGACGGGGGGACGCTCTACCACCTGGGAGCGGCCCCCGGTCCAACGGAGGCCAAGCGGCGGGCGAGTCGCACGTAGCCCTCGCCCGATCGTTCGAGGCGCACATGGGGACACGGCGCTTTCTTGGGCTGCTGGCGATGCTCGGCCTCCTGCTTCTGGCGGCCGGGACGCTGGGCGCGTTCGCCACCACCAACACCGTCCCCGATACGCGCGTCGACGATCTGAGCCAGGCCATCACCGCCAATGCGCTCAGGCCCGCCGCCTGCGCCGCACTCGACCTTACCTCGATTGTTGTGGGAAGCTTGGGCACAGCCGGCAACGACCTGATCCTGGGAACTGCCGCGGGCGATACCATCCAGGGCCAGGCGGGCGATGACTGCATTCTGGGCGGGGGCGGAAACGACGACGTTCAGGGACAGCAAGGCAACGACATCATCCTGGCCGGTGACGGCGACGACAGGCTAAGGGGCGGCCAGGATACCGACGTCTGCAATGGCGAGGGCGGGGCCGACTCCGGCCACCCGTCGTGTGAGACGGAAATCAGCATTCCCTAGTCCTCGATCCGGCCTGATCCACCTCCCGCCACCTGACATCGCCCGAGCCTCGCTAGCGCGCGGCATCCCGCATCCGCCCGGCTGCACTATAATCGACGCATCCTGATTTGCACTCAACCTCGGAGGTCCCGCATGGCCGTCGCGCCCGCTTCCGTCACCGGTCCGAGCCTCGACCTTTCCCCCGAGCACGAAATGATCCGCCAGACAGCCCGCGATTTCGCCCAGAATGAGATCGCCCCGATCGCAGCCGAGTTCGATGAGAGCGGCGAGTTCCCCTCGGCCACCATCCGCACGATGGGCGCAATGGGCTTCATGGGGATCGAAATCCCCGAGGAGTACGGCGGGGCCGGCCTGGACACCATGAGCTACGTCCTGGCCCTGGAGGAGATCTGCAAGGCCGACGCCGCTCACGGCACGATCATGTCGGTCAACAACTCGCTCTTCTGCTTCGGACTCCTGCGATTCGGCACGGAGCCGCAGAAGCAGAAGTACCTGCGGGCGGTCGCCTCAGGCAAGGCCATCGGCGCCTACTCGTTGACCGAGCCGATGTCCGGGTCGGACGCCGGGACCATGCGCTCCCGCGCCGTCCGAGAAGGGGACGCCTATGTGCTCAACGGGCGCAAGTCCTGGGTTACCAGCGCTCCCGTGGCCGACTACATCGTCGTCTTCCTGATGACCGACCCGGCCAAGGCGCACCGCGGCATCACCGCGTTCCTCGTCGACACCAAGAAACCCGGTTTCTCGGTCGGCAAGAAGGAGCCCAAGCTCGGCATCCGCGCCTCGGCCACAAGCGAGATCGTGTTCGAGGGCTACCGCTGCCCGCTCGAGGACCGCCTCGGCGAAGAGGGCGAGGGCTTCAAGATCGCCATGACGGTGCTGGATGCCGGTCGCATCGGGATCGCCGCCCAGGCCCTGGGTATTTCCGAGGCCGCCTACGAAGCCAGCCTGGCCTACGCCCGCGAGCGCGAGGCCTTCGGCCAGAAGATCGGTCAGTTTGAGGGCATCTCCTTCAAACTGGCGGACATGAAGACCCGCGTCGAAGCCAGCCGCCTGCTGATTTACCAGGCTGCCCTGGCCAAGGAGCGCTCCAAGACCAGCGGCAGCCGCTTCACGCTGGAAGCCTCCATGGCCAAGCTGTTCGCCTCCGAGACGGCCAACTTCTGCGCACACGCCGCGGTCCAGATCCACGGCGGCCTGGGGTACTCGAAGGAACTGCCTGTCGAACGCTACTTCCGCGACGCCAAGATCACCGAGATCTATGAGGGTACGAGCGAGATCCAACGCATGGTCATCTCGCGCCAGGAGCTGGGCCTGCGCTGACGGCCGCCGGCCCCAACCGAGGCTCCCGCACCCGGATGGCAGAACGAGACCCCCGCCCCGAAGGGCCGCCCGAGGATGATCAGAGCAGCCCGCCGGGCGAGACCGGCGGCCGGCGGCTCGTCGTCGAGTTGTCGCCCGGAGAGGAAGTCCTCCTATCGGTGGGGATTCCGCGCGAGGCGCAGGCGGGCAAACACCGGATCAGCCTGCAGATCCCCGCAGCCGCATCCGCACCGACCGTCAGAGTCAGACGCAGTGCGCCATCCAGCCGGATTGCCACCGGCACCCGTGCAACCGCGCGCTCGGCCCTGGCCGCGCTGACCGGCCGCCTCGCCAACGCCTGGCAGGGCCGATCCGGAAACGTGGGCGGCTGGCCGACGATCCTGTTCATCCTGTCCCTGGGGATCTACGCCCTGACGCGGCTGTACCGTTTGGTGGACTTCCCCATCTACTTCTTCACCGATGAGGCCGTACAGTCGGTCCTGGCGGCCGACTTCCTGCGCGACAACTTCCACGATTACTTCGGCACCCTGCTGCCGACCTACTTCGAAAGCGGGGGACGCTTCTGCATCGGACCCTCCATCTACCTCCAGTTGCTTCCTACCTGGCTGCTCGGAAAGTCCATCCTGGTCAACCGGGCGGGACCGGCGCTGATCTCCCTTCTCGGCTCAGCGGCCGTCGCCCTGACGCTCAAGCGGGTGTTCCGCACCGCTACCTGGTGGTCCGGCGTATTCTGGATGGCGATCACCCCGGTGTGGTTCCTTCACAGTCGGACTGCGTTCGACTACAACCTGATGGTGTCCTTCTTCGCCTGGTTCCTGTACGCGTACCTGCGCTACCGCACCGATTCCGCGCGATTCCTCTACCCGGCCTTGCTCTTCGGCGCTCTGACGTTCTACAGCTACACGCCCGGTCAGGCTCTCATGCTGGCCGGCGGCGTGGCGCTCCTGATCCTGGATCTTCGCTATCACTGGCAGCAGCGTCGCACGGCACTGCCCGCGGCTGTGTTCCTGATCGCCCTGGCCGCCCCGTATCTCCGCTTCCGCATCGAGCATCCGCAGGACACGTTGACACAGCTGCGTCAACTCGACTCCTACTGGCTGCACAGCCTCCCGATATCCGAGAAGCTCTCTCAGTTCGTCAGCCTGTACGCGCGCTCGCTGAGCCCCGCCTACTGGTACTTGCCTCACGCTGAAGACCTGCCGCGCCATTCCATGGATGGATTCGGCCACATTCTCTGGGTCACCTTCCCCTTCGCACTGCTCGGCCTTGTCCAGACGCTTCGCAGATTGCGGTCGGCGGCCCACCGCATTCTGCTCGCAGCCCTGCTCGTCACGCCGGTCGGAGCGGCCATCGTCGGATTGGGCGTCACGCGTGCGATGGCATTCGTCATCCCGGCCGCCCTGCTCACCGGTCTGGGAATCGAGGACGTCGTTCAATACGCCGGTCGCAGACTCCGGCCGCTGGCAGCACATCTTGTTCTCTTCGCCATCCTTGCGGCCGGCTCGCTTGGCCTGCTTGCCACCGCGCTCCGCAATGGCCCTTTGTGGTACCGGGACTATGGAATGGGCGGCATGCAGTTCGGCGCACAACAGATCTTCAGCGCCGCCGAGGAGTACCTTGAGGCCAATCCTGATTCAAGGGTGCTCATCTCCGCCAACTGGGCCAACGGAACCGACGTGCTGCTCCGCTTCTTCTTCCCCGATGGGGCTCCCGTATACCAGACCTCGACGAACGCCCTGTTGGAGGAGCGCCAAGAACTGAGCGACGAACCACTGCTGATCCTGACCGCGAACGAGGTCGACGAGCTGCGCGCCAGCCCCAAGGTGGGCGAGCTGCGCACCCTCGGGAGTATCCCCTATCCGGACGGCAGTCCCGGGTTCTACCTGCTCCACATGACCTATTCAGCCGTCGCCGACGAGCTGTTCGCCCAGGAGCGCGCCGCCCGCCTGCGGCCGGTGGTCGAGACGATCACGGTCAACGGAGAACGGATGACCGTTGAGCATCCCTACTTCGACAGCGGCGGCGCCGAGCACCTGTTCGACGGCGACACCTACACCTTTGTCCGAGGCTTCGAGGCCAACCCGATGGTCCTCAGCTTGGCGTTCGATTTGCCCAGGCCGCTGCGCGCCCTGCGGTTGACAACCGGGAGCATGGACTTTTCCCTGGTGGTGCGCCTGTACGCCGCGGATGAAGAAGAACCCATGGTTTCCACGGCGACGTACGAGGGCCTCCCGCCCGACCCTACCGTTGAGATGGTGTTCGAGCACCCGCCGCTCGCCATCGCCCGATTGGAGATCGAGATCCTGCACCTGAACGCAGGTGAGTCCGCCAAGATACATGTTCGGGAACTCGTGCTCGAATAGAAACGGAATGCGCCTGGTCGGTCCTCGACCTACTGGCCGGCCGGCAGAGCGAGCAGCCATTGTCAACGCCTATCCGAGATCCTTCGGGGAACAATAACCGCCTCAGAGGGTGCCGGTCATGCCGGATCCGCGGCCGCCTTTCCCAGTGGCCAAGCTGCGAATCCGGCGCCGGCGGCTGCCGATGAGTGGCCGCGCACCACGCCGGCTATCGCTGGAAATCTTGGCCGGCGGTGCTCTTTTCGCCGCTCTGGGTATAGTCTGTCTGGCGCGGACCCCCGGCGACGAGTCCTGGCAGGCGATCGCGCTGATCGCCGTTGGGGCAGCGAGCTCGGCGCTGGGCGTGTATGCGCTCGCCCGGGGCGCGCTTCCGGCCCGCCTCGATACTAGGCTGATCCGGTTGTCTGCGTGGCTTGGGGTGAACCGCGGCCAGCTCCTGATCCTCGCGGCTGCGCCCCTCCTGAGCTGGGCAGCCTGGACGTCGGCTGGCGATGGGGATCGGATGGCCCTCCCCGCCCTGGCGGTCGGTCTGTGGATCGCAGCCTGGGCGGCTGTGTGGGTCGGCGCCGGGAGACTCCGGGGCGAAATCGGGCCGATCCGATCCTGGCCCCGCCTGGAGCTCGCCGCGGTTGTCCTGTTGACGGTGGGGGGCTTGGCCGCGCGGACCGTCGACCTGGAGGGGATCCCCTGGCTGTTCACCGGCGATGAGGGTGCCGCGTCGCTGAAGGCGCTCGAGTTCGTCAGCGGGGCTCGCAACAACCTGTTCAACGTCGCCTGGTTCTCCTTTTCCTCCCTGTCCACGTTCCTTCAGTCCCTGCCAATGGCCGTTCTCGGCCGCGGTGTCGCGCCGGCCAGGTTGTCGTCAGCGGTCGCGGGAGCGATGACGGTGGCCGCGGTCTGGTGGTTCGCCCGGCCGCTCTTCGGGCGCTCAGTGGCCCTCGCTTCCGCCGCGCTGATGGCGGCCTTCCCGCTCCACATCCACTTCAGCCGCACCGCCCTCAACAACGTCTGGGACAGCCTGAGCGCGGCCCTCCTGGTGGGCGCGCTCTTCCGGGCCTGGACGACCAACCGACGTGGTGCGTTTCTACTCGCCGGCTTTGCGCTGGGCATCTCGCAGTACTTCTACACCAGCGCCCGCGCCTGGTTGGTGATTGTGCCTGTCTGGATGCTGCTGGCCTGGTTCAGACAACGCGCCATGGCGCGCACACGCCTCCCCGGTGTCCTGCTGATGTGCCT
>DAIRVC010000099.1:0-9611 GCA_036803025.1 Anaerolineales bacterium | reverse complement strand
CCGTCGAACTCGGCCGGCCGCGGGCAGTTGACGACCATTGTGACGCGGTGCCCCACTCGCCTCAGCGCCCGGGCCATGCGTACCCGGGCGGTGATCCCGCCGCCGACGCCGACCTGCTCGGGTGTGCGCCCGTCGTAGACGATGTGCCGATCCGGGCAGTAGATCACCACCCGGTAGCCTGCGCCGGCCTCAGCCCGACGCGGCGACATACTGCCCCACCACCTCGGCCGACGGGCCAAGCGCCCGTACGCCGCCCGCTTCGAGCCAGAGCGCCCGCTGACACAACCCGGCCACCAGGGCAGGGTCATGCGAGACGACGACGATGCAGGCGCCATCCCTGCGGAACTCGTCCATCCGAGCCCGGCAGCGGTCCTGGAAGCGGACGTCCCCGACGGCCAGGACCTCGTCGACCAGGAGCACCGGCGCCAGGCGCGAGGTCGCCACAGCAAAAGCCAGCCGGGTAGTCATACCGGTCGAGTAAGTCCGCAGCGGCGCGTCGATGAACTCCCACATCTCGGCAAAGTCGACGATGCTTTCGAAGCGCGCTTGCAGCTCGCGGCGCGTGTTGCCCAGGAGCGTCCCGTACAGGTAGACGTTTTCGCGGCCGGTCAGCTCCGGGTGAAATCCTGCACCCAGCTCGAGCAGCGGCGCCCGTTCCCCGCGCACCACCACGCGGCCGCGCGTCGGGTGCAGCACGCCGGCGATCGCCTTCAAGAGCGTGGTCTTGCCCGCCCCGTTCGGACCGACGACGCCAAAGATCTCCCCCCAACCCACCTCGAAACCGACTTCGCGCAGTGCCCAGAAGTCGACATAGGTCAGCCGTCCCTGCACCCAGCGAATGGCGAACTCCTTCAAGCTGGCATAGCGCTCATGCGGGACTCGAAAGCGGACGGCAAGATCCTCGATCGTGATTGCAGCAAGCCGACCGCCGTGCGCCGTCTCAGACATGGTAGGCGAACTCCCGCGCCCGACGCGAGAAGATCCACCATCCAGCCAAGAGCACGGCCGACGAGATCCCGAGCGCCCCTGCCAGAGCAGTCACGCTTGGCATCCGGCCGTCATACACGACGGTGCGGAACAGGCCGACCAGATAGGTCATCGGATTCCAGCGCAGGACAGCCTGCACAGACTGCGGCACCAGGTCAATGGGATAGATGATCGGCGTCAGGTACAACCACGCCATCAGGATGATTTCGTAGGTCGGCATCACGTCCTGAAAGTAGATCGCCGCGGTCGAGAGCGCCAGACCGACGCCAAGGGCAAAGCCGGCCAGGCACAGCATGGCGACGGGCAGCAACATAAGCGCCGGCGTGATCGGCCCTCCGACGACGAGGGCGATGATGGCGTAGGGCACCAGCGCCAGGAGTAAGTTGACCACCCCGGTGCCGACGGCCGAGACGGCGAAGGCCGACTTGGGCAGAAAGATTCGCCCGACCAATCCCCCGCTCCAGATCAAATCCCCCATCGCCGCCACCGTCGTCTGTGCGAAGAAGTTCCAGGCCAGCAGGCCGGAAAGGACATACAGTGCATACTGGCGAGTCGGGAAGCGGAAGATGGCCGAGAACACCAACGTCAAGACGAGCATCGTCAGGAGCGGATTGACCATCGTCCAGGCGATGCCCAGGATCGAGCGTTTGTAGCGGGCTTTGACGTTGCGCAGGACAAGCTGAGCGATCAGATCGCGGTAGCGCAGCAGCGCCTGGAACTCTTCAATGAACGCCGGCGGGCGCCGGGCCGAGTCGTAGACACCGGTTGCGTTCATCGGCGGGGAAATCTCGTGCACGGGTCGCGCCATTCGGCCGAGTGTAACACAACCGCCGCGCTGAACGCGGCGGTCGACCGTGCGACCACGCAATTCCCGCCTGGTCCGCGGACTGCCTCAGGCGACTGTGCCGAGCAGGTGCAGGTGCCGGTAGAGCTCGACGCCGCTGACCAGCGCCAGGCGGCCCTGCGATTCGTCCGACAGCTTCTTGCAGGCCGAGGTGAAATCGGACGTAGTCACCAGATACGTCCCAAAGCAGTCAGACCAGTTGTGCATGTCGGCCAGCAATGCCCGCCCTTCGCCCACGCCAACGTCCTTCGTCCCGCGCACGCAGCGGACCAGGAGCCGCTCGGGACCACTGTCGCTCTCGCGCGTGGCCAGCAAGTCGCCGCCGCTCTCGTCGGGGCCGCGCAGGATCTCCGTCTGCGGGAACCCCCAGGCGCTCATCAGCTTGCCGACCGAGTCGAGCAGCTCCTCGGGCGCGAGCCGGGTGACATGCTCGCGCAAGACCTGGGTCCCTGGCAGCCGGCCGGTTCCGGGCGGGATGGGCGGGCCGAGGCGCGGCACGGCGCCCATTTGCGGGACCTCCAGGATCAGCTGCAGCCACTCGTCGAAGGTCAGCCGCTCTTCGAGATCCGAAGGGCGCGTGTCACTGGGCAGACGGCCGGGGAGCATCTGTCGTTCGGCCAGCATCCGGTAGAGCGGCTCCTCGAACGTGTCCGTCACCCAGAACTCGTAGATGTTAATGCCGACCGGGCTGGATCCTTCGGGATGGAAGCGGCGCTCGACACGCCAGCGCACGGCCGGATTCCAGTCGTGATCGAAATGCACCACATAGGTTGCCTCGACCAGCGGGCCGCCGGCCGGGCGCAGGTCCGCATCGGTCAGCAGCACGCGCCGATCGCGGTCGCGGCGGAAGAGCGCCACGGCTTGGTTCTGATCGGCTTCGGGCATATCCGAGCCGACGCGCACGGTCCCAAACGGCTCGAGTACCTGACCCAGAGGATCCAGCCCCTGTTCCTTGAATTGGCTTAGAACGACGACCTTGTTCCCGCCGGCGGCGATCTCTTCGACCAGATCGACCAGCGCCCGCACCTTGGCGCCGTCGAGCGTGTCGGGATTGAAGTTGCAGGCCTGCTTGAGCCGCGCCGCTGCGTTGGCGATATGGGTGTAGGTGACGGCGGTCCCGAGCTTGGCCAGCCGATGCCGCTCCTCGGCCAATTCCGCCTGATAGGCGGCCACCTGCGCCGGATCCAATCGCACCCAGATCTCCTGGCGCGTCTGCGCCGGGAGCTCACCGGCCAGGTCGGCCTTCTTGCGCTGCAGAGTGAAGGGCTGGTACTGCCGGCGCAGGTCGGGCAGCGTCATGTCGGAGCGCTGCCCGCCGCGCTGCGGCTTGAGCAACGAGAACACTTGCAGCCACCCGACGGCGTGGCGCGGGAGCGCCCCGGCCAGTGCCCAGCGCTGGTCGGCGTCGACTTTCGCCAGGGCATCGAGCGGGCGGCTGTCCTTGCGCCGCACGGCCTGCAGTTCATCCAGGGCAACGACGTCGAACGACCAGCCGTCGACGGGCGCCGTTCCGGCCTCGATGTCGGTGGCCAGGGTGAGGTAGTCCGCCAGGTACACGTGGGCGGGGATGGTCCACGCCCCAGGCACGCCGCCGGTTAGCGCCACGCGCAAGCCCGAGGCCCAGTTGCTGAGGTGGGTGAGCCAATGCCGCAGGTTGCCTTCCTGGCACACGACCAGAGCGCGGGCGGCTTTGTTTTCGTGAAACAGAGCCTGGAGCGCCAGGCAAACGCTGACCGTCTTGCCTGTGCCAGTATCGTCGGCCAGCAGGAAGGCCTCATGCTCAAGCAGTTTGCGGCAGGCTTCGAGCTGATACGGGCGCGGCCCGCCGAGTGAATCAGCACCCGTTGCAGCCTCGAGCAGGCCTGGGGCCGGCTCGAGGAACGGACGAAATCCGTCGAGGAGATCCGCCTCGCCCACGGTCTCCAGACGCGCATCTCCCGGCGGGCCGAAGCCGGCCAGATGCGGCCAGGCACCCAGCCGGCCCCCGTCGATCTCGCCGGCCGAGAGGGACTGAAGTGGATTGGAGACACCGTCGAAGTCACGGACCTGAGCAGCCAGGGGCAGGATTACGGGAGCAGCCAGCGCCTCGGCCGGCAGGGCGATGAGCGCGGGTGCGGCCAGTTCCGGTCGCGCAGACTTCAGGTCGCCTTCGACCTGCAGGACGACCTCGCTGCGTTTGGGGAATGGTGCAGTGAGCAGGCCGGGGAGCACCAGGTCGCGGACGGCAGCCACTCTCGGCCTGCCGAGAGGGTCGACCGCCTGACCGGCCTTCAGCCTGAGCGGGGACACGTCAGGCCTTCCGCGGTTCGCCGACCTTCAGGTTGTGGGCTTCGTCCAACGCGGTGCGGATGCGGATGAAAGGCTCCATGATGTTGCGGCCGCGCAGGCGTCGCGGCAGCGCGTCGCGGCCGGCCTCGGCTTCCTGCTCATAGCCGGGGAAGGCCTGGAGCACAAACTGGCCGTCGACAGTCGCACGGGCCCAGAGCACCGGCATCCCCACCCGCGGCCGAAGCTTGAGGAACTCCGCTTCACGCACCAGGACGAACTCCGGCTTGACCTCGAGCGATTGGATGAGCGGGATGCCGAGGAGATCATTGCAGATGTACTCCTGCAGAGTGTCGCCGTAAAGCACCTTCTGCAGGCTTGTCGGTCGCACCGCCCCGCTGACGCGGAACTCCAGCGGGCGCGTCAGCGCGTCGGTCACCAGGCAACCGCCGCGCAGCGCGGCGCCCTCTTCAAAGGTCGCCAGATCCAGGAAGGCCAGGATTCTCTCGACGGCGCTGGGGTCGAGCGCGTCTGTCATCGCATCATCCTCGCGTGGAAATCCCTCTCGGCCGGCGGGCCTGCATCAATGCCTCCGCATAATCTAGCCTAAAGGGTCCGATCCCGCAAGCGGTTCGCTGGTCAGGGGGCAAATGGCCGCTTCTCCCCGGACTTGATCGGCCCTCATGAGGAGGCTCAGCCCGCCTCGGTCGGCAGGGCCGGCATCGCCGGGCCGCCGATGCCGAGCTGTTCGGCCAACGCTGCCCGCAGCGCGACTCGGTCGTCCCAGGCATACTCGATCTCACCGAAACACATCGACTGCTCGTGTCCCTTGCCGCACACGATGACCAGGTCGCCCGGCTGCGCCAGGCGCACGGCCAATCGCAGCGCCTGCCCGCGATCGCGTTCCCGCCAGAACGTGCGGCCCTCGTTGCCGCCGGCCGCGCGCGCCCCCTCCGCCATCGCTTCCAGGATGTCTTCAAGGCGTTCGGTGCGCGGGTCCTCGGCTGTCAGCACGGTTGCGTCGGCCAGTTCAACCGATACGGCGGCCATCTGGCCGCGCTTCTGGCGATCGCGCAAGCCGGCCGACCCGAACACGGCAATCACGCGCCCGTCGGTCAGCGCGCGGGCCGTCTCGAGAGCGCGCCGGAGCGCGTTGGGGGTGTGCGCGAAGTCGACGATGGCCGTGAACGGCTGACCGAGGTCGATCCTCTCCATCCGCCCCGGCACGCCGCCCAGCGCGGCGATGCCTCGTGCGGTCACCTGCGGGGTCAGCCCCAGCCCCTCCACGCCGACGCTGAAGGCCGCCAGGCAGTTGGAGACATTGAACGCGCCCACCAGCGGGGTGTGGACTTCCTGCTTGTAGCCTGCGCCGCGCACAATGAAGCGCAGACCCTTGGCGGAGGCCCGGACAGCCTGGGCGCGCACATCGGCCTGCGCGTGCAGTCCGTATGCGACTCGCCGCACCGTCGTCACCTTCTGCAGTTCGACGTAGGAGGCGTCGTCACGATTCAAGATCGCCAGCCGCTGCGGCCCCGCGGGTTTGGGCGCGCTTTCGCCCAGGCCGACGAACAGACGCGCCTTGGCCTGCAGATACGCCTCCCACGTTCCGTGGTAGTCGAGGTGCTCATGCGTCACATTGGTGATCGCGGCGATGTCGAACTCGCAGGCCGCCACCCGGCGTTGGGCCAGGCCGTGCGAAGTGGCTTCCAGGACGCAATGGGTCAGGCCGGCGCGCAGCATCTCCGCCAGATAGGCCTGCACCGCCGGCGCATCGGGCGTGGTGACGTGGAAGCCGGTGTCGAGCTCCTGCTCGCCGATCACCGCGTTGACGGTGGTGATCATCCCGGCCCGCAGCCCGGCCGCCAGCAGGATGCGGTAGATCAGATTGGCGGTCGTCGTCTTGCCGTCGGTCCCGGTGACGCCAATCATCACCAGGCGCCGGGCGGGGTAGCCGTGCCAGGCCGCCGACAGTTGAGCCAAGGCCAAGGACGAGTCGGCTACGCGCAGGTAGGGAAGCTGAATCTCCGCCGGAGCCTCTTCGCCGACCACCAGAACCGCCCCGCTGCGGGCCGCCTCGCCCAGGAAGCGATGTCCGTCGACCGTCTCGCCGCGTATGGCCACGAAGACCGACCCGGGCCGGACCTGGCGCGAGTCGGCCGTCACGCCGGAGATCTCGACCTCCGGCCACTGCCGCCCGCCCGCTTCGGGGAGCTCCTCAACAAGCCGGTTCAAGCGCATGCTGTGCACCCGCCGTAAACGCAGCGGACGATGAAGCGCGGACGACCGCCCGTCGTCCAGGATCCATCGTCCGCGGCTGAGAACCGAGGCCTACTTCAGACCGTGGCGCATCGACTCCAGATTGCCGGCGACTGAGCCATCCAATACGCGCTCACCGACGCTGACGACCAGTCCGCCCAGCAGTCGCGGGTCGACGCGAAAGGAAATCGTCGAGCCGGCGGCCATCTTGAGGCCCAGCTCCTTGCGGATGGTCTCCTGCTCCTCGGCAGTCAGCGGCAGGGCGCTGGCTACCTCGGCACTGGCCCCGCTCAGCTGTTCGCCTTCCAGCAAGGCCAACTTCCCGGCCTTGAGGCCGCTGAAGAACTCGGCGATCAGCCCGCGCTGGCGCTTCTCGTCCAGCGATTCGCGGATCAGCTTCTCGGCGGCCGCAATCGAAAGGGCGGCCACCTGACCGCGCAGCTCGGCCAGCGCCTGTGACTTGATCTGCTCGGCTTCGGCGCCGGCTGCGGTACGGATCTCGCCCGCTTCCTTCTCGGCGGCGGCCTTGATCTCTCGCGCCACCTCGTCCGCCCGAGCCTGGGCCTGGCGCACGACCTCGTTGGCGTCCTGCTGTGCTTTAAGCAGGACCTGTTGCGCGTCGCGCTCAGCGTTGGCCCGAGCCTCCTCCGCCTGGCGGGCGTCCTCCAATCCTTGGGCGATCCTCTCCCGCCGCTGTGCCAGCATGTTGAGCACCGGCCGATAGACCCAGGCGCGCAAGATCAGCAGTGCGATGATGAACGAGACGATCTGGACCAGCAGATAGCCCAGGTTGATGCCAAGTGCTTCCAAGGCGCCCTCCTCCCTGTCCCCCGCCGCTATCCGACGAACAGGATGAGCATGGCCACAACCAGGGCGTAGATGGCGACGGCCTCACCGAAGGCGATGGCCAGAATCATGTTGATCTGGATCGCCCCGGCCGCGTCGGGATTGCGGGCAATGCCCTGCACGGCTCCGCTGCCCAGCAGCCCGATGCCCAGGCCGGCGCCGAGCGTCCCAACCATCGCCAGCCCGGCCCCCAGGAATTTCAAGCCCGTGACAATGCCGTCGACCAGTATCTGCGCAACCTCTGGGGTCATCTCTACTCCATCCTCCAATTCATGAAGCCGCATGTCCGAGCGGGAGACCGCCCCGCCCGGCCGAGTGCGATCAGTGTGCGCCGCTGTGGCTCGCTTCTTCCCCGCCGCCGTGCAGCTGAGTGGCCATGGTCATGAAGACCATCGTCAGCATGCCAAAGACCAGCGCCTGGATCACCCCGACGAAGAGCTCGAAGAGCAGCACACCCGACGGGATGAAGACCGGCACCAGCGTCCCGATGATGATCATCAGCACGGCGCCGGCGAACAGGTTGCCGAACAACCGGAATGAGAACGAGATGATCTTGGCGACCTCGGCCACCAATTCGAGCAGCCCGACGAAGATGTCCAGGAAGGGGAAGATGGCCTCGAACGGGCCGAGCTGCTCGCGCGTCCACATGCGCCGGAAGCGGCCGAAGTTAAAGAACTTGGTCAGGTAGCCCGGCCCGGCGGATTGCAGGCCGATCACCTGCGTCACCACAACGGAGACCAGGGCCAGACCAACGGTGAAGTTCAGGTCGGTCGCCAGGCCGCGCACGAAGGGGGCGACGGTGTACAGGTGACCGCCGGCCGCCTCCTGGCCGCCGTCCTGGACGATGGTGCTGACGGACAGGTCGCCGATACGGAACAGCTCCTGGGCCGGGTAGCCCTCAACCTCTCCGTGAGCCTCGTGCAGCCAGCCGATGCTCTCGAAACCCGGCAGCAGCTTCGACCAGTTGGCGATCAGCACCACGATGATGATCGTTGCTGCCCAGGGGAATATCCGGCGGGCCGACTTCCCAGCCGTCGATTCGACCAGGTTGTAGAGCGCCTCGATCACGACTTCCATCAGGCCGGCCAGGCCGCGGAGCACCGGCTCGCCGCGCCTGACGGCCCGCCGCACTGTCAGCCCGATCGCCAGGACGATCACATCGACGATCAGCATGGCGATCATCGTGTTGGTCAGGTACATCTCGCCCAGCAGCGGGATCTGGAACGGCCCGGCGACGGGCTCCGGGGCGACCTGGACATGAGGGCGGATGGGCGCATAGGCCCGCACTGCGAAGACGCTGACCACCATCAGCGCCACGATCAGCCATCGGTGAAACCCGAACCGGCGTTTAGTCGGTTGCGTGGTCGTCAACTTCGGCCTTCTCCTGCGTTGCGGATCCGGCGCCCACGGGCACTTGCAGCCTGGGCGCGATCGAGAGCACCAGACGGAACATCACGAACAGCGTCACCGGCACGCTGGCCAACACCAGGATCAAGGTAAAAAGCGGCCGGGTGTGGAACTGCCCGTCCAGCCACAACCCGGCGACCAGGGCGATAAGGATGATCAGCAGCGTCAGGCAGCCGACCTGGCCGATCACACCGAGCAGAGCCATCTTCAACGCTTGTCGCGTCCGCTCGAGCTCGGGTGCGCGGCTCTCCTGCGTCATGGTTCGCGGATTGTATCACAAGCATTTCGCGCGGTCAATAAAGCGACTGCGATTGTCCGGAATTGTGGACACCCACCCCGCTCCTGGAATCCGGGTGTCCCCTGTCGGCCGCCGGCGTCGGCGCCCAATCCCACAACGACCCATCTATCGCGGAACCTACAGCAGGCTCCCCGCCGCCCTCAAAGCCCAAGCCAGCCAGGGCGCGCTGAAGATCCCGATGACCAGGATCGCCACCACACACACCGCCAGCGCCATCCCATACGCCCGCGGGACGGTGATCGGTTGGTGGTCGTGGTCCGAACGATACAGGTAGACCACCTTCAGGATGGTCATGTAGTAGTACAGGCCGACGATGGCGTTCAGCACGCCGACGAAGGCGAGCCATATCCAATCACTCCGCACGGCCGCGGCAAACACATAGAACTTGGCCACGAAGCCGGCCAGCGGCGGCATGCCCGCCAGCGAGAGAAGCGCCACCATCAAGGCCAGCGCCAAGCCGGGCGAGCGGCGGCTCAGTCCGGCGTAGTCGGCGATCTCCTCGGAGCCGGCTGAGCGGGCGAACAAGATGACCACGGTGAAGGCGGCCAGGTTGGTGACGATGTACGCGGCCAGATAGAAGATTGTGCTGGCCGTGCCCAATTCGCTCATCGCCACGACGCCGATCAGCGCGTAGCCCGCGTGCGCGATCGACGAGTAGGCCAGCAGACGCTTGATGTTCTTCTGTGCCAGCGCCAGCAGATTGCCCAG
>DAIRVC010000098.1:0-9684 GCA_036803025.1 Anaerolineales bacterium | reverse complement strand
CAACGCCTGGCGAAGGATCTCGCCCTGGGCATCGTGATGGCGGAGTTGCGCAAGAATCACGACGATTTGATGGCCGCCCTGAGGAAGCTCTCGGACACCGACCTGAATCGCCGGGTGAGCGATTTCTTCCCTCAGGCGCCGCAAGGCGACGACCGGCGTGTGACGGACATCGTCTTCGACAACACTGCGCATCATTTCGCCGAGCACCTGGCGTGGATCGAGGCTTTGGTGGGGAACCCTGCTTAGCCGGATCATCCGGCTGCGGCGGTCAGCGGGCCGGCGATTCGGGGCCCGGCTTGTTGTGGGCGCGCCGACCCTCTTGTAGAAGGTCCTGGACTTCCTGAGCGGCCGAAGACAGCGGCAGGCCGCAGGCCGCGGCCCACTCCTCTTGCAGGACGTCGTTGACGCTGCGCAGCAGCGCGGCGCTGCCCTCGTTCAGCGGTTTCCCCCATCCCATCGCCGCCAGGTCGCGGACCACCTCGCAGCGGGCCCGCAGCGTGCCCGGCTGCAGGCGGTCCATGATCTCGAGCTGACGCTGCCGATGGTCAGAGGACAGCGGGCGCGGGCGGCTCTTGAGCAAGCCCCGATACCTGCCCATCTCGTCCTTGCGTGTCAGCTGGCGCAGGCCGCCGTTTCGCTCTTCGACCGGGACCCAGATGGTGCCGTTCGCCAGGGCGATCTCGTAATACATGCGCACCGCGCCCGGCTGAAACTCCCGGCTCACCAGCCGCACCACGCGGCCGACCCCGTGCCGAGGATGGACAACCTGATCATTCACCTGGAACGGCATTCGCTGCTCCTAGCGGCGGTATACCCCGCCCGGTGGCGTGCCGCGACGAAACCCGAACATACCGATGTGAACAAAGATGCCGCCATTCCCCTGCAGGGGCCTGGCGGCAGTGGGGATAGGCGAACGCACGCGTGCTGGTATATCTATGATACCACGGATCGTCGTCGGTCGAAGGCGCGACTCCTCCGTCCCTGGGCGAAGGCGGTCCTCGGCCTCCCCATTCAGAAGGGATGAAGGAGACGGGGGAGGCCGGCATCGGCCGATCTCGTCCGCGCGCCGCTATCCCGCCCCACTGTCCTCCCAGCCGTCGCCTTGCGCATCAGGTCGGTCTGGTGTGACAATGACCGGGTCATCCTGGAGGTGGCATGTGGAGGTCTTCGATGCCGTCCGAACCGTGCTGGCCGTCCGCGCCTACAAGAAGCGACCGGTCCCCCCGGACGTGATCCGCCGGATCGTCGAGGCCGCGCGCCTCACGGCCAGCGCCAGGAACCGCCAGCCGTGGCACTTCATCGTGGTTGAGGACCCGGCGACCCTGACGAGCCTGGGGAGCCTGGCCAAGACCGGCCCCTACGTCGCGGAAGCCCCTCTGGCGATCGTCGTGGTCATCGAGAAGACCGACTTCGCCGTGTCCGATGCCAGCCGGGCGATCCAATCGATGGTGTTGACCGCCTGGTCGCAGGGCGTCGCCTCCAATTGGGTCGGCTTCTTCGGTCTCGACGCCGTCAAACCCCTCCTGAGCCTCCCCGCGCAACTCGACGTGTTGGCGGTCATCGCCTTTGGCTATCCGATGGCGGCCAAGCCGCGGGGGAAGAAGAAGCGCAAGGCGCTGGGTGAGGTCGTCCATCGCGAGCGCTTCGGGATCCCCTTCGCCTAGGACCGCACGTCCGGGTCGGCCTCAAACAAGGAGCTGTGCATGAAGAGCGTCCGCACCGTCTTCCTGATCAGCCTGGCCATCACGCTCGTCAGCCTGGGGGTGGTCGTCTTCGCTGTCCTCTCCGGCCCCGATCGTATTGAAATCGAAGGCCAGACCCTGGCTGAGGCGTTCGAGAGCGGTGAGCTGATGCCGCTGATCATCATCCCGGTCGTCCTGGTCATCGTCGCCTTCTCCATGCGCCCCTTCCTGCGCATCATCTTCCCGCCCAAGATCAAGGATGGGGTGACCGCCGAGGCCAAAGTGCTCAAGGTCTGGGACACCGGCGTATCGATCAATGACAACCCGCAAGTGGGGCTGCTCTTGCAGGTCACACCGTCCATGAGCCCGGCCTTCCAGGCGGAGGCGAAGACGGTCGTCTCGCGGTTGAATGCCGCGCTGGTCCAGCCGGGAGTCACCGCCGAGGTGGAGTACGATCCTCTCAAGCCGCAGCGGCTGCAGGTCAAGACGCTGCACATCCTGCCGGCCGGCAGCGGCAGCGCGGCCGAGCGCATGGAGGAGCTCGCCCAACTGCGCCAGCGGCGGCTGATCACCGACGAGGAATACCAGAAGAAGCGGGAGGAGATTCTCAAGGCGCTCTAGGCTGCGACTCCGAACGGGGTGGCGGCCGGGTCGCGCCCGGGATGAGGGCACAGACGAGTTGAGCCAGACGCCGCGCAACGCCTCTTCCCGCGTACACCTCCCTGGGCTGAATGCCCTGCGCTTCTATGCGGCCATGTCCGTTGCCGTTGCGCACATCAGCAACAACTTCGGGGAACTGCGTTCCTTCCCGGTGCACCTGCCCCTCCTGGAGGCATTGGCTCTCGACGCACAATCCGCGGTAAGCCTATTCTTTGTCCTGAGCGGATTCCTGATCACCTATCTGCTGCTATGCGAACGGGATAGGACAGGCGGACTGTCCGTGCCGCGCTTCTACGGACGGCGCGCCCTGCGGATCTGGCCCCTGTACTACGTCACGACGTTCATCGGGCTGGTACTGCTGCCGTGGCTCATCGGGCCAGCGGCCTCTCCGTCGCCCCTGCCCTCAGCCTCGGTTCTGCTGATCCTGTTCTTCCTCCCCAACTTCGTCACCGGCTATCCTCCCCTTGGCCATCTATGGTCGATCGGTCTGGAGGAGCAGTTCTACATCGCCTGGCCGTGGGTCGTCCGGAACGGGCGAGCTCTTGTCCGCGTGGCAGCCGGGATCATCGCCGTCAAGGTCCTCATAGCACCGGTCATCGCCTGGCTCGATATTGACTCGGTGACGAACATGTATGTCGGCCTGCGATTCGAGTGCATGGCCCTGGGCGCCCTGGGCGCGTACGCGTATCACTCCAAGCACTCGCTTCTGTCCACCCTCTACAGTCTGCCGGCCAGGGCCGCGACGCTCGGGGGGATGGTCTTTCTGGCGCTGGTCGACGTTCCGCTGACCGAGCCCGTCATCCTGTCAAGCTCTGTTCTCTTCACGGTCCTGGTCCTGAATGTGTCGACCAGCGCCGCCATCGGCCCTCGCCTCGAATTCCCTGCGATCGAAGCGCTGGGCAGGATGAGCTACGGCATCTACATGTACCACTACCCGCTCCTTTACCTGGTCCTGGTCTGGCTGCGTCGGGCGCAGCTGCCTCCCGGCGCGCTGTACAACGGAATTCTGTACGCCTCGACTCTCTTGGGGACGCTCCTGCTTGCCGCTCTCTCCTATCGGTTCCTCGAGAAGCCGTTTCTCGTCTTGAAGGACAAGTTGGCGGTCGTCCCCACCCAGGCGTGATCCTCACCTCATGCGGCGCCTGCGGCCGCGAGGCTGGGCTGCCGCCGGCGAGATGTTCTTGGGAGGCTGCGATGGAAACGAAGTCAGCGCCGGACTCGCCATCCCGACCGCTGATCCCGGTCGCCTGGGCGGCCATGCTGCTCGGCTCCGATTTGCCCGACATCGTCTGGCGGCTATTCGCCCCCGAGCCTGGCTGGCTGGGCTGGGGGAAACTCGCTCTTCTGGGTGCGTTCCTGCTCGTCACCCTGGGCTGGCGGCCCCTGCGGAGGCTGTGGCCGTTCGCGATGCTCTTCCTGGCGGTCAAGCTGTCCGTCCTGCCCAACGCGTTGGCGTGGTGGACCGCCCTTCCGCCTGATCTCACCTCCGGCTACGCGGCCGGACAGCTGGCCATCCAGATCGGCGAGCTGGTTGTGATGCTGGCGGTACTGCTTCTGTTGTGGGCCGTGATGCGCGATCGTCGCGCCTCGTTCCTCACCCGGGGTGATCTATCCGCGCCGCTTGAGCCCGTGCGCTGGCTGGGCATCGGCGCCGGTGAGCGCTGGTCGACTTTCGGATGGATCATCGGCGGCGCGATGTTCGCCGGGATGGCGGCCTTCCTGATCCTTGCCGGCGCACTGGCGTTGGAGCGCCTGCCCCAGTCGATCCCGCTCCTGTGGACGGTGGCGCTCTTCCCAGCCATGAACGCCGTCGGCGAGGTGCTCACATTTCGAGTCCCGCTGCTGGCGACCACGCATGCGGTCATCGGTAAGCAGAACGGCTTGTGGCTGACAGCGGTCTACTTCGGCCTGGCCCACGTTCTCCACGGCGACCCACGCGGCTTGATCGGCTTCGTCATCATCGCCCTTCCGGTCTACCTGGTCGGCAAGAGCATTCTCGAAACGCGCGGCTCGCTGTGGGCGATCGTGATGCACGTCCTGGGCGACATCCCGATCTTCGCCATGTATGCCGTCGCGGCGGCCTAGCGCAGTCGGGAGGATCTCGCCGTGCACTCGAGTCGCCTCTCTCAAAGCGGCGTTCGGCGACGGAGTTCCCCGGGAGACTCCGAACGCGCCCACCGCCGTCCGAGTTGGTGCCCAAGCCGCGCTGGCCGGGGACACGTTTCGACGGTATGCTTGTCGCGGTGCCTGCTTCTGAGGTCCGCGTCGAGAAGGGGTAAGAGATGACGCCACAGAGGTCGCGCTCCCGGGATACGACGTTCCCCGATGCAATGGACATCCGCGCCCTGCACGCCAAGCTGCTCGGCGCCTGGAACCGCCGCGACGGCGAGACCTTCGCCGGGCTGTTCACCGAGGACGGCAGCCTGGTCGGCTTCGACGGCAGCCCGATCGACGGGCGCTCCGCCATCGCCGAGCATGTGCGGCAGGTCTTCGCCGATCACGCCACCGCCGCGTACGTGGCCAAGGTCCGCGAGGTCCGCTTCCTCACGCCGGACTCGGCCCTGCTGCGCGCCGTGGCCGGCATGATCCCCCCGGGGAAGACCGATATCGATCCGGCCGTCAACGCCATCCAGAGCCTGGTGGCTGTGCGAGAGGCGGATCACTGGCGCGTGGCCCTGTATCAGAACACACCGGCGCAGTTTCACGGCCGGCCGGAGGAGGCCGAGCGGTTGACGGAAGAGCTGCGCGCCCTGCTCTCCTGATCCTGCCTCAGCCGCCACGGAGACGAGCCCATGCTGGATATCCTGGCCTGGTCACAGGCGGTCTTAAGAACCACCCCCACGCGCTGGAGCGCGCTGGTCGGGTCGCTGCCCGCGGATCTCCTTGAGCGCCCGCCGGCCGAAGGCGAATGGTCGGCGATCGGCTGCCTCGAGCATCTGGTCGAAACCGAGCGGGAGGTCTTCCCTGCGCGGGTCCAGCGGATGCTTGAGGGCCGAGATTTCGCCGCCTTCAACCCGGACGTTCAGCCGGCGAGCCAGCGCCGGCCGCCGGTCCCGGACGCTTTGGCACGCGAATTCGCCCGCCTGCGAGAGCGGAGCTTCAAGACGCTGGCGGCGGTCACGCCGGCCGATTTGGCCCGCACGGCCAATCACCCCGAGCTGGGCCGGGTGACGCTGAGCGAACTGATCCACGAATGGGCCGGACACGACCTGATGCACACCGTCCAGGCCGAACGGGCGCTCATGCAGCCTTTCATCGAGGGCTGCGGCCCGTGGGCTCCGTACTTCGCCGATCACGCGGCCAAGTAGCGCCAGTCCGGGCCGCAGCGACAGCCCGTCCTTCGCCGCGGGACCGGCAAGCCCCCGGCCCCGCCCCCCGGGCCCCGCGTACGCTGCCTGGCGCACCGATCATCCCTTCCAAGCCGCCTCCCCTCCTAAGGCGGGAAGCCGGCGCGCGCCCTGCAGTCGGCCTTGCCCGGCTCCCGGGAGCTCGCCGGTGGGCGCCGGAGGGCGCCGGCGCACGACCCGATGGCGCTCAGCCGAACCTGTGGTATAGTCATACGGTCGTTGCCGCTGTCCCTATTCTCAACGCTTCCCCGGGAGCCAAGGAAGCGCCCATCCGCTCGCTATCACAGGAATCTGAGGATACTTCGCGTGGAAACGAAACTGTACGTCGGCAATCTGTCTTACTCGACGAGCGAGAGCGAGCTTCAGGAACTCTTCGCCAAGGCCGGGACCGTCAAGTCCGTGGCCCTCATCACGGATCGAGACACCGGTCGCTCCCGGGGATTTGCGTTCGTGGAGATGAGCACGCAGGCTGAGGCGCAGCAGGCCATCAGCATGTTCAACGGTGCCCAGCTCGGGGATCGCTCCCTGACCGTCAACTTCGCCCGGCCGCGTGAAGAGCGTGGCGGGGGCGGCGGCGGGGGCTTCGGCGGACCGCGCGGCGGCCAGCGCCCAGGTGGGCGAGGGCGCGGACGCGGCGGCCCCGGACGTTACTAGAAGCGCATAACAGACTTCCGACCTGGTCCCTTGCAGAGCCGGCCTGACCGGCCGACGAGCGCCGAGCGCCAGCCCGGCTGGCAGTGGTTCTGAGGGCGGCGTCAGGCTGTCGAGAAGACACTGCGCAACGCTCAGTCCCGGGGTCGTCCCCGGGACTGCCCTACTTTCGGGAGCGCCTGCCAGGCGCCGAGGCGCACCGGGCCGGCGCGGACCATTTTCGCCCGGCGCGCCGCAGGAGGCGACCGATGGAACGCAAAGCGAAACGACCGACGGGTGCAGCCAAGCGGCCAAGCGGCCCGGGAAAGCCTCCCGCGCCACGCAAGTCGTCGCGCGATCTCGTCGCCCTGCTGGAAGCTTCGGTCAAGTCGCTCCCCCAGGTCGAGCTCCGCAATGTCTTCGGCCACTCGTGCGGGTTCGTCAAGGGCCAAATGGCCTTCGGCCTAAGCCGGGATGAGTTCTTCATCCGGCTGAGTGAAGAGGACCGCGATCAGCTGCTCCTGCTCGAAGGGGCCCACCAGTTCGAACCTGCCCCCGGACGGCGTATGCGGGAGTACGTGGTCCTGCCCGAGAGCGTGCGCGCCACACCGCAGCAACTCAAACGCTGGCTCGAGATGGCGGTCGCGTACACCGCCAGTCTGCCGCCCAAGCCGAAGAAGTCGACGGCACGCAAGCGTGCCTGAGACCGGCGCCTCACCAGTTCCCCCGGCCGACGCATCCCTGGGGCGCTGATCCGGCGTCTGCATCCGCACATTCCATGCCCAGGCAAACCCGCACCCCACGGCGCCGTCCCTCCCCCGCACCGCCGGAGGATCTCGTCGACCTCCTGGCGTTGTACGATCGCCGGCTGCGCATCGACCTCGAGTATCCCGATCGTCGCCGGGAAGCCTGGCCGAACCTGGTGCGGCAGGTGCGGGCGGCTCCCGGGATGAACGAGGTCTCCTACAGCTGCCTGGACGAGGCCGAGATGGACTCGGCCATCGAGGCCCAGGTGGCCCATTTCCGCACAATGGACCAGCCCTTCGAGTGGGTGGTCTGCGATCACGACCAGCCAGCCTCGCTGAAGGCGCGGCTGATCGCCCACGGGTTCTCATCGGACGATGATCCCTCGGCGGTGATGGTGCTTGACCTGGAGCAGGCGCCGGCCACCCTGCAGGCGCCACCCCAGGTCGAGCTGCGGCGCCTGCAGCAGCGCGAGGAGCTTGGCACTGTGGTGCGCATCCTCGAACAGGCGATCGGCGGGAGCTTCGGCTGGCTGCCCCGCCGGCTGGGGGACCACATGGCGTTCCCCGGCTATGTAAGCGTGGTGGTGGCGAACGCCGGCGAGCGCCCGGCCTCCTGCGGATGGATCTACTTCTACCCGGACAACCCGTTCGCCGAGTTGTTCGGCGGATCGACGGTGCCGGACCTGCGCGGTCGCGGGTTCTACTCTGCCGTCCTGGCCGCCCGTGTGCAGGAGGCCGCCCAGCGCGGGGCGCGCTATGTGATCACCGGCGCCTCGCCGATGAGCCGTCCGATCTTGGCCCGGAACGGCTTCCGGCTGTTGACATTTATGCACTCGATGCGCTGGGAAGGGCGGGCCGAAGCCTGAGCCCGCCCGGAGGCGGGCGAGCGGCTCCCTTTTGCGGCACCGGCAACACACGCGCTACATGTGATCCAACGAGAAGGCCGTGCCTAGCGTGGGTCGTCGAGGCGGCGCTTGTCCAAGCCTGGGCAACAACAGTCCAGTCTGGTTGCGCCGGGCTCTGGATTAGCTGTCCTTCAGCTCCATACAGGTCGCCAGGAGGGAGGCGAGATCGGCCCGGGTGATCGGCCAGTCCGCCTGCACCACGGCGCTGCGGTCCATGAGCCCCAGGTCGCCCGCCGCCGTCAGCCACCCGATCGCCCAGTGTGCGTTCGCATGCGCCCCGGGCGGCGTTTCCACAGGTTCGGGCTCGTAGTCCGCGCCCCTCGCACAACGCACCAGCACAACGGCCGCCTCGCCGCGCGTAGCCGTCCGGTTCGGCTCGAAGGTCCCGGGGCCGGTCCCCCGCATCAGGCCGGAATGCCAGACCCGGTCGATGGCATCGGTCAAGGCGGAGCCGGTCACCAGGTCCTGGAACGGATGCGGCTGCGGGTTGGCCAGCTCGGGGCCGGCCGCCAGATGGGGCACGATCCAGGCTCCGGCCGAGAAGGAGGCGGTTAAGGCCAGCAGGCTGACCGCCACCAGGCCAGCCAGTCGCACAGTTCGACCACGAGTGTTGTCGACGTTCTGGATGTTGGGAATTGATGCCACACGATCCTCCCGACTTGGGGTGGTCGGCCTCCTCATCCGAGCCCCTCGACTTCCGCGCCGCCAGCCTGCTGCACCGCCCCCCGTGCGTAGGCTACGTCGCCCGACGACGATCGGGCGCCCGTCAAGGGTTCGGCCAGCCGCTGCCGCCTTGCCCGGCGCGTCGACGATCTGCCCTGCGCCCAGATCGTCGCGCCCTTCCCTTGCGCCAAACCTTGCACCTTGCCTACAATCACGCGTCGGCCCAGGGTTCTGACATGGCCAGCGCCGCGCACCGTCCAACGTCCATCGATGCAGCGAGTGGAGGATCGCGATGGAGCCTGAGTTGACACGCCTTTCGGCGCTGACGGTCATCGGCCTTCTGGTCCACGCCCGCGGCGGGGAGACCGATCTCTCGGCCGTGTGGGGTGATCTCGGCCTGCGCGCAGCCGAGATCCGGCCGCGCGCGGCTCCGCAGGCCGCCCTGGGTGTCACGTTCAACTTCCAACCGGCGGCGCGTGAGTTCGACTACCTGGCCGGGTTCCCCGTCGAGCCCGGCGCCTCGCCGCCGCCGGGGATGGCTTCGATCGAGATCCCGGCCCAGACCTACGCCGTGTTCCCGTGCACGCTGAAGACGCTCATGCAGGCGATCCATCAGGCCAATCACGTCTGGCTGCCGGCATCGGCGTATGAGCACAGCGGCGGGCCGGAGCTGGAATACTACGGGGACGAATTCGATCCGGCCGACCCGGCCTCGCACATGGACTTCTACGTCCCCGTTCGGGCGCGCTGACGGCGAGGCCGTGCGCGCCGGACGCCACGCGGGAGGTGCCCTATGGGGTGCATGAGTAAGGACGAGTACATCGCCAGCCTGCGGCGGATGAACAAGCGGGTCTACCTCCACGGGCAGTCTGTCAGCGATCCGGTCGAGCACCCCTTGATACGGCCGTCGCTCAACGCCTGCGCCATGACCTACGAACTGGCGCAGCAGCCGCGGCACGCCGCTTTGATGACGGCCGCCTCGAACCTGAGCGGACGACAGGTCAATCGCTTCACCCACCTGCATCAAAGCACCGCCGATCTGGTTGCCAAG
>DAIRVC010000097.1:0-9999 GCA_036803025.1 Anaerolineales bacterium | reverse complement strand
CTCCCCCCCGCCCGTGTCCGGGCTAGGCAGGATCAGCGCCAACGTGGCCGTAGGCTGCGCCGGTGGTCCGGGCAGAAACCCGCACCCGGCCAGGGCCAGCAGGATCAGCATCGGGATCAGGACACGCACTCGTCTCATCGGCACACCACCTTCAGTCGCCTCGGCAGGCAACGACGCGAGGCCTACTATACACCTTCCGCTTCAGACCGCCAGCAATCTCGCCGGCGAACGGTGTGGCCGCCTTCTAGACTTGTGATAGAACACACTAGAAAGCGTGGGCGCGCTGAGGCATGATGGCTCTGGCGAGCGTTACCCCACGACCCCTCCCCGCCTCGGCCGCTATCGGCCGGGCGCCGCCGGATAGTTCGCCCTGCGCCGCGCCGGGCGCATCGTCAACTGGTGGAGGCCGCCCTGATGGATCCCCTTGCACTGGCCCGCTGGCAGTTTGCGATCACGACCGTCTATCACTTCTTCTTCGTGCCGCTCACACTCGGCTTGGCCTGGCTGCTGGTCCTGATGCAGACCGTCTACACAGCCACAGGCCAAGAGGTCTACAAGACCATGACGAAGTTCTGGGGCAAGCTGTTCGTCATCAACTTCGCCATGGGCGTCGTGACCGGCATCGTGCAGGAATTCCAGTTCGGGATGAACTGGGCCGAGTATTCGCGCTTTGTCGGGGACATCTTCGGCGCGCCCCTGGCCATCGAAGCCTTGCTGGCGTTCTTCATCGAATCGACGTTCCTGGGGGTGTGGCTCTTCGGCTGGGATCGCCTGCCCCGGCGCATCCACCTGGGCGCCCTGTGGCTTGTGGCAATCGCCTCGAGCCTCTCGGCACTCTGGATCCTGATTGCCAACTCCTTCATGCAGGAGCCCGTCGGCTACGTCATCGCCGACGGTCGGGCGCAGATGGCCGACTTCGGTGCCTTGGTCTTCAACCCCAACGTGTGGATCCAGTTCCCGCACGTCCTGGTCAGCGGTCTGCTTACGGCCAGCTTCTTCGTCCTCGGCATCAGCGCGTACCATCTGGTTCGCGGGAACGAGCCGGACGTCTACCGGCGCTCCTTCCAGATCGGCGCCTGGGTCGGGCTGGCCGCCTCGGTGCTGATCTTCCTTAACGGCCACTCCCAGGCGCAGCATATGGTCGAGACCCAGCCGATGAAGATGGCCGCGGCCGAAGGGCTGTTCGAGTCGGAGGACCCGGCCTCGTTCTCGCTGATCACGATCGGCGATCTGGAAGGCCGGCGCGAAGTCTTCGCCATTCGGATCCCGCGACTGCTCAGTCTACTGGCCTACAACCGCCTGGAGGGGCGTGTGTGGGGGATCAACGACCTGCAGCAGGAATTCGAACAGGCCTTCGGCCCGGGCGACTACGTCCCGGTGGCCTGGATCGCCTATTGGAGCTTCCGTGCCATGGTCGGGGTAGGGACGCTGATGCTGGCTGTTTCCGGCGCTGCGGTGGCGTTGGTGATGCGCGGCCGCCTGAGCGCGCCGCCACGCGCGTTGCGCTTCCTGCCTTGGGCCATCGCCCTGCCCTACGTGGGCACCACCACAGGCTGGATTCTGACCGAGACCGGGCGCATGCCCTGGGTGGTCTACGGCGTCATGCGGGTGGAGGAGGCGGTCTCAGCCACCGTCTCGGCGGGCATGGTCCTCACCAGTCTGATCGTGTTGACGCTCCTCTACGGCCTGCTCATGCTGGCCACCATCTATCTGCTGAGCAAGTTCGCCCGCGGCGGCCCACAGGCCGTGTCGGCGCTCGAGCCCTCCGGCGATCCCGACTCGTTCCTGGCTTCGGATGGGAGGTGAGCGATGGACCTCAACACGATCTGGTTTCTGCTGATCGCAGTCCTGTATGTGGGTTTCTTCCTCCTGGAGGGCTTCGATTTCGGCGTCGGCATCTTGCTGCCCTTCCTGGGCCGCGACGACACGCGTCGGCGCATGATCCTCAACAGCATTGGGCCGCACTGGGACGGCAATGAGGTCTGGCTGCTGACGGCCGGCGGCGCCACCTTCGCCGCCTTCCCGCACTGGTATGCGACCATGTTCAGCGGCTTCTACCTCCCCTTCCTGCTGCTACTGGTCGCACTGATCATCCGCGGGGTTGCCTTCGAGTTCCGCAGCAAAGACGCCGACCCTCGCTGGCGGGCGCTGTGGGACGGCTGCGCCTTTGTCGGCAGCCTCGTCCCGTCCTTCCTGCTGGGCGTGGCATTCGCCAACCTGGTGCGCGGCGTCCCCATCGACGCCGCCATGAACTACGTCGGCGGCTTCTGGAACCTCCTCAACCCGTACGCGTTGCTGGGAGGATTGGCGTGCACATTGGTCTTCACGCTGCATGGGGCGATCTTCCTCAGCCTGAAGACGGCCGGCGAGCTGGCGGCTGATGCGCAGCGAGCCGCACTCCGGATCTGGCCCCTGGCGGCGCTCGCCCTGTTGGGATACTTCGGCGCCACGTACTTCGCCACCGACCTGCTCACCAAGCTGGGCATTGACCCCGGGGTGGTTCCGGTCGGAATGGCGGCCGCCATCCTGGTGACGGGCTGGCTGGTGCGCACGCGCCAGATGGGCTGGGCCTTCGCCATGACCGCGCTTTCGATCACTTCGTCGATCGCCATCGTGTTCATGATCCTGTATCCGCGCGTGATGATCTCGAGCCTCAACCCGGCCTGGAGCCTGACCATTTACAATGCCGCCTCCGGCGCGGCGACGCTGCGCGTGATGACGACCGTGGCACTCTTCCTGGTGCCCCTTGTGCTCATGTATCAGGCCTGGTCGTACTGGGTGTTTCGCAAGCGGATCGAGCCGAGACCAGAATCGCTGACCTACTGATCCGAATCCGGGCCCACATCCCTCACCGGCGACCGGGAGGCTGCCCAGCCCGCCCCGTCGTCGCCCGTCCCCTGACGTCGGATGGATGAGAGCCTGACTGCGACGGGGTTGGTCGACCGCCGCCTGCTTTCATGGGCCAGCTCGGCCAGGCTGCAGGCGGCCGCAGTGGCGTTCCTGGCCGCCTGCGGGGCGGGCCTGGCCATCGGGCAGGCCTTGTGCCTCAGTCGCATCCTCGACCGAGCGTTCTTGCACGCCGAGGGGCTGGCGCAGCTCGCGCCGCTCCTCGGCGCGCTGGTCGCCTTCAGCCTGGTGCGCGCGTTCACGGCAGCAGGCGGAGATCTGCTCGCGGCTGGGGCAGCGCTGCGCCTGAAATCGGGCTTGCGCGAGGCGCTTATCGGGCACCTGATCGCGCTGGGCCCGGCATACGTGCAGGCCCAGCGCACCGGCGAGCTGACCGCCACGGTCATGGAGGGCGTGGAGGCGGTCGACACTTACTTGCGGCAGTATCTTCCCCAGGTCCTGACCGCGGCAATCGTACCGCTCTGCCTGCTGGCATTCGTCCTGCGGGTTGACCCATTGTCGGCGCTGGTCCTGCTCCTGACCGCGCCCCTCCTGCCCCTGTTCATGATCTTGATCGGCCGTGCGGCCGCGGCGCTCACCCGCCGGCAGTACGGCACGCTCGGCCGGCTGAGCGCGCACTTCCTGGATGTCCTGCAAGGACTGACGACGTTGAAGGTCCTGCGCCGGAGCCGGGAACAGGCGCAGGTCATCCAGCGCGTTGGCGATGCCTACTGCGCAGCCACCTTGCGGGTGCTGCGTGTCGCCTTCTTGTCGGGCCTGGCGCTGGAGCTGATCGCCACCCTGAGCACCGCAGTGGTGGCCGTCCAGGTAGGCCTGCGTCTGCTGTACGGCCATCTTGGATTCCAGGAGGCGATGTTCGTCCTGGTCCTGGCGCCTGAGTTCTATCTGCCGCTCCGCAATCTGGGGACTCGCTTCCACGCCGGCGCCGCCGGTGCCGCTGCGGCAGATCGCGTCTTTCAGATCCTGGCTGCGCCTCGGCCGCTGAGCGCCGCCGCATCACTCAGGCCATCAGTCCTGCCGCTGGCCGTGCCGCCCGCGATCCGTCTCCGTCAGGTGACCTATGCCTACGGCGGCTCGCGTCCGGCCCTGCAAGGGCTCGACCTGGAGATCCCGGCCGCCGGCATGACTGCGCTGGTCGGCCCTAGTGGCGCCGTCAAGAGCACCGTCGTCGACTTGCTGATGCGATTCCTCGAGGCCTCGTCCGGCGAGATCGAGGTCGATGGCAGTCCGCTCTCCTCGGTGCCGCTCGAGGCGTGGCGACAGCGCACCGCCTGGGTCCCCCAGTCACCATACCTATTTCCGCTGACCCTGGCGGAGAACTTGCGCTTGGCCCGGCCGGATGCTTCCGAAGGCGAGCTGCGGCTGGCATTGGCCCAGGCCGAGCTGTCGGATCTCGTGGACCGCCTGCCGCAAGGCCTCGACAGCCCGATCGGCGAGCGCGGCGCCCGATTGAGCGCCGGGGAAGCCCAACGCCTCGCCATCGCTCGCGCATTTCTGCGCCGAGCCACATTCGTCGTCCTCGACGAAGCCAGTGCCAGCCTCGACCCCGCGCTGGAGGCGCGGCTGCAGGCCGCGGCAGAAACGCTGATGCGCGGCCGAACCGTGCTGGTGATCGCCCATCGGCTGAGCACTGTGCACCGGGCGGATCAGATCGTGGTGATGCAGGCCGGGAAAGCTGTCGAACGCGGCACGCACGCCTCCTTGTGGGAAGCCGGCGGAGTGTACCGCGCCATGCTCGCGCCCTACCTGGAGGCGCGGTGAATCCCGGCCTGGCTCACCTGCTACAATGGACGCGGCCGCATGCGGGCCGGATCGCCCTGGCATTCCTGCTGGGCGCAGCGACGGTGGGCAGCAGCATTGGCCTGATGGCCACGTCTGCCTATCTGCTCTCCGCCGCGGCATTGCATCCATCGATCGCCGAGCTGAGTCTGGCCATTGTGGGAGTGCGCGCCTTCGGTCTGGCACGCGGGGTGTTCCGCTATCTGGAGCGCATCATCACCCATACGCTCAACCTGCGCCTGTTGGGAACGCTGCGGGTGTGGGTCTACCAGACGATCGAACCCCTCGCACCAGCGCGCCTGGTCGATGCGCGCAGCGGCGATCTGCTGGCGCGCGCAGTCACCGACATCGATTCGCTCCAGGACTTCTACGCGCGAGTTCTCGCTCCCCCGGCCGTGGCCGTCGCTGTGGCGGCGGGAACGGCCGTCTATCTTGGTTCGCATGACCTCCGGCTGGCGGTGACGTTCCTGATCCTCTTCACCGTCGCTGGCGTCCTGCTGCCGGCCGGCGTTCGCAGCACAGCCCGGGCGCCGGCGCAGGCGTGTTCGCGCGCCCGGGCCGCGTTGAGCGCTCAGATCGTCGAGACCCTGCAGGGACTGCCCGACCTGACCGCCTTCAGCGCCCAGGCTCCGTTCGCCGACCGACTGCGCGCGGCCAATCGCAACCTGACCGAGGCCCAGCGGCAGTGGGCCTGGCTGCAGAGCGCCCCGGCTGCGGCAAGCGGCTTGCTCGCCCAGCTCGCTGCGGCGGCCACCCTGGCCTGGGGAGTCTACCTGACAGCCGCCGGAAGGATGGACGGGATCGCGCTGGGCGCCATCACCTTGGCGGCTCTGGCCGCCTTCGAGGCGGCCGCTGCCCTGCCCGCCGCGGCCCTGTCCTCGGAATCGGTGCTGGCCGCGGCCGGCCGGATCTTCTCTCTGGCGGAACTGAGGCCGGCGGTGGATGACCCTGCCGACCCGAGACCCGCGCCGGATCCCAGCGCCGGGCTTCACCTGTGCGTGCGAGACCTGCGCTTCCGCTACCCCGGACAGTCGCGGGACGCGCTCGATGGATTCAATCTAGACCTGGCCCCCGGTCGCCGTGTGGCGATCGTCGGTCCGAGCAGCGCCGGGAAGTCGACCCTCGCACGATTGCTGCTGCGGTTGTGGGAGTACACCGACGGCGAGATCACCCTGAATGGGATCGAGCTGCGCGCGCTGCAGACGGAGGCGGCCCGCTCCTTGTTTGCGGCCATGCTGCAGCCGCCGACGCTCTTCAACACCACGCTTCGTGAGAACCTGCTCTTGGGCCGGCCGGGTTCCTGTGAGGCAGACCTGCGTGGTGTGCTTGAGCGGGTTCAGCTTGGGTCGATGCTGGCCAGCCTGCCGCGAGGCTTGGAGACGCGCGTAGGTGAGGGCGGCGCGGCAGTGAGTGCGGGGGAGAGGCAGCGCCTGGCGCTGGCCCGCACGCTCCTGCAGTCCGCCGCGATCTTAGTGCTCGACGAACCCACGGCCCATCTCGATCCAGTCACTGAGCGGGCGGTCTTGGCCGGCCTGACCAACCTCCCGCCGCATCAGTCGCTGCTGATGATCACACACCGGCTGGTCGGACTTGACTCGATGGACGAAATCGTCGTGTTGGCCGACGGCCGCATCGCCGAGCGCGGCACGCACGGGCTGCTTTCCAAGGCCGGGGGGATGTATCAACACATGCTCGGGATGCAGAACCGGGCCTGGGATGTCCTGGGGGTGACGGCGATCACGAACGGGGGTGTTTGAAGGACGGAGACCCGCAACGCACACGTGGCGCCGGCTGGCTGGCGCGACCCCTCACCGACCCGGCCGAGGGGCAAGCGGGCCCAACCCCTCGGCCGGTCGGCAGGTCGCCCTGACGGGCGAATCGAGCCCTAGTAGCGAATTCGCCGGGGCAGCTTCTTCGCCTGCCGCACCCAGGCACCGACCTGTTTCGAGGTGGGCAGTCGCCGCACCAGCTTCTTGGCGGCGTTGGCCGACTCCAGTTTGGCGTACAGGACCTTGGGGTCGCGCTTGCCCAGCTCGACGACCGTGTCGACGCCGGCCGCCTCCAGCAGGTCAGCGTACTCCTCGCCGACGCCCTTGATCCGGAAGAGGTCCGCGTGATTGACCCACTCCAGGATGAGCTTGGGGAGGATTCCGCTTGCCTTGGCGATCTCCTTGCGTCCTTCGGGCGTCCCCCCCTTGTCAAGCAAGGCCGCCAAAGACCTGACGCCGGCTTTTCGAAGCTTCCCGGCCTTGGACGGGCCGATCCCCTCGATCAGCTCGAGCTTCGTTCCATGCTTCCATGCCCCTGCCATTCTGCTCTCCTTTCCTGCAAGGTGGTCGGGCGGCCGCCGCTACGGCGGGCCGATCTGCGCACGGGCGTCGACCGCCAGCACGCCCCCCTCGCCGACGATAAGCGGGTTGATCTCGACCTCCACGATTCGTGGCGAGTCGACCAACATCTTCGAGAATACCTCAAGCGCATCGGCCAGCGCACCCCGATCGACCGCCGGTTGTCCGCGCACCCCGGCCAGCAGGCCGGAGCCGCGCACTTCGCGGATCATCGCCTCGGCCTCCGCCCGATCGATCGGGGCCACGCGGAAGGCGACATCGTCGAACATCTCGACCTGCACACCGCCCAGGCCGAACATGACCACCGGGCCGAAGGTCGGGTCCCGCTTGCCGCCGACAATGACCTCCACACCCGGTGCGGCCATGTGCTGCACCAGGAGGCGCGGCCGGGCGACCTTCGGGACCGACTCCTGCAACCGGGCCAGCATCTGTTCCGCCTCGCGCTGCACTGCCTCCGCCTGCTCCAGGCCCAGCCTGACCCCGCCGACATCCGTCTTGTGCGAAATCTCCTCGGCCAGGACCTTGAGGGCGACCGGCAAGCCGATCCGGCGAGCCGACTCGGCCGCCGCCGCGGGGGTCTCGACCGCTGCCCAGGCGGCAACGGGGATTCCCTGGGACTTGATCAGGTTCAGGGCCTGGTCGGCGGTGAGCGTGGCCGCCTGCGGCGGGAGAGCCGCCGCCGGCAGCCGCCCGCGCGCGGCCGGCGCCGCCGGCCTGCGGGCCGAGCGGTGCGCGGACCACTGCCGCGAGGCGGCCAGGGCCGTGACCGCGTCCTCGATCTCGTTGAAGATCGGCAGGCGCAGCTCTTTCTGAAGATCCTCGCGGTCGTCACCATGCGAGAAGACGCAGAAGGCGACCGGGATCCCGGTCTCCTGGGAGATCGTCTCGACGCGCCGCGCCAGGCGGTGGGCGCCTTCGGCCTCGTTGTCCCCGTAGGTGTTGATCAACAAGACTGCATCCGGGGAGAGGCTCTCCAGGCAGCGCTCGACGATTTGCGCGTACAGGTCGAAGTCGAAGATCGCCCCCAGATCGAGCGGATTGGTCGGCGCGATCACGTCGGCCGAGAAGAGCGCCCGCACGCCCGCCGCGAACGAGTCCGGCAGCGCACCCATGCGGAAGCCCATCCGCTCGGCGGCATCGGCCGCGACCACCGCATGTCCTCCTGAGCGGGAGATGATGATCAGATCGCGGCCGCCCACGGGAGGCAGGGTCAGCCCCTGCGCCATGGCTACGGCCTCACGGAAGCCGTCCGCCCGCAGGATGCCGGCCTGGCGGAAGGCGGCGCTGACGATGCGATCGTCATTCGCCAGCGCGGCCGTATGCGAAAAGGCGACCGAACGGCTGGCCTCGCCGCGATTGGCTTTGTGCACAATGATCGGTTTGGGGGAAACGCGCGCCGCCTCGTACAGCCGACGCCCGTCGCTGATCGATTCGAGGTAGAGCAGGATGATCCCGGTGCGAGGGTCGCCGACCAGGTAGTCCAGGTAGTCATTCTCATTCAGGTCGACCTTGTTGCCGATACTGACGCCCTTGTTCGCCCCCACCCCGGCGGCACACAATCGCAGGAGATAGGTGATCGTCACCCCGCCGCTTTGACCGGCGACGGAGGCCGGACCCAGCCGCACATCCGCGCGCGACAGCGGCGGGAAGGGCAGCACCGCGCCCGTCTCCAGGTTCAGGACGCTGATGCAGTTCGGCCCGACGAAGCGCATCCCGTATCGGGCGGCGATTTGGACGAGCTCCTCCTCCAGCGCCTTGCCCTCCGCCGAAAACTCGCCGAAGCCGCCCGATTCGATCACCGCGCGCAGGATGCCCTTCTTCCCGCAGGTCTCCAACAGGCCCGGGACCATTGCCGCCGGGGTCAGGATGACCGCCAGATCGAGGCCGTCAGGGACCTTCTCAAGCGAGTCCACGATCGCCACGCCGTGCACCTCGCCCGCCTGACGACCGACGGCGTAGATCGGTCCCTGGAATCCGAATTCCTTCAGATTGCCGAGGATGTTTTTGGCCAGGTTGTCGGGCTTGTCGGAGACGCCGATGACGACGATGCTGTGCGGATAGAAGATGCGTTGCATGGGTTGGCTGGGTCCAATGTCGCGGCAAGCGGGATTCTATCAGGCTCTCTGGAAGCGCGCCGCTGGTCCGACCGACCGCGGGTCGGGAAGGATCCCGCCTACCGCTGCCTGTGATAGTAGAGGCGCCAGTAGCCCAGTGCCATCGCAACCAGCCCGGCGACATCAAAGAGCAGGAAGCGCATGCCGGTGGCGCGCATTGCGGCGTGGCCAGCCGGGAGGACCGCCGCGATCCACACCTGGCCGAGGATCGCGATCAGCTGTTGGATCAGGATGATGACGAACAGGGTCCGGTTGCGGCCCGGAGAAGCGATGACCGGCGGGTAGGTGGCGTTCCACATCAGGAACAGCACGCCGAAGCTGTGCACGAGTGCGATGCCGGATTCTCCCGACAGTTCGAATGCGGCCGTGCAGCGTTCGGGCGCGATCAGGTACGGCAACGCCGCGCTGAGATTGGCGAGGAACACGCCCCCGACTGTCAGCCGGGCGAACCAACCTGCGGCATTGGAGGCGGACTGCATTGGACTCGGCATGTCGACTCGGGCCGCCGGACGCTTCAGCGCAGCCAGGTCTCCTGACCGGTAATCGAAGCGTCATAGCCATTGAGCGCCGTCAGACGTTGGCGGAAGAGGTCCGATCGGAGCGTCGACAACAGGCTGCGTACGGCAGCACTGCCCCAATTCTCCTCCGGGATGACCAGGTCGTAGCGCTCTTGGGTAAGGGCGACGAAATCCAAGCCGCAGGCGGCCGCGGCGGCCTGGATGCCCAGCCCGACACTGGCCGAGCCGTGCGCCACCTGCTCGGCCACGGCCACATGCGTGTTCTCGGTCTGGTCATAGCCCGAAATCGTCGCAGGATCGATGCCGGCGCGCTTCAGCTGCGCGTCCAGCCAC
>DAIRVC010000096.1:7855-10122 GCA_036803025.1 Anaerolineales bacterium | reverse complement strand
CGGAAAGGGCGGCGTGGGCAAGACGACGCTGGCCGGCGCCACCGCCTTGTGGTTCGCACGGCAGGGGCGCCGCACCCTGCTCGCCTCCACCAATCCCGTGCACAGCCTCTCCAGCCTGCTGGACCAGAACGTCTTCGGCGAGCCGACGCAAGTGGCCGGCGCGGACAATCTCATGGCATACGAAATCGACACGCGCGACACCATCGAGCGGTCGAAGAAGGAAATCCGCGAAAAGATCAGCTGGTTCCTCAAGTATGCCGACATCAAGACCAAGGCCGACGAATTCGTCGAATCAGCCACGATGAACCCGGCCTTCGAAGAGTCGGCCATGTTCGAGAACATGATCGACTTGATGTTCAAGGACGAGTACGAGGTCTATGTCTTCGACACCGCGCCGACCGCCAATGCACGCCGCCTGCTGGGCATGTCCTCCGTCTACTCGCTGTGGGTCAACAAGATGGTCAAGAGCCGTGAGGAGGCCAAGTCCCTGCGCGAGCTGCTCTCCTACAGCAAGAAGAAGCAGGAGAAGGATCCGCTCATGGAATACCTGCTCAACTTCCGCGAGCGGATGCAGAACGCCAAGGTGCTTCTGACGGACCCCGCCTTGACCGCGTTCTTCTTTGTGACCCTGCCCGAAGCCCTTCCGATCGCGGTCATCTCCAGGTTCATCAACTGGTTCTCGGAGTTCGGGATCCCGATCGGCGGTGTGATCGTCAACATGGTCATCGACCAGGGTTCCGTCGCCCGGGACGCGCCGGATTTCGTCAAGAACCGCGTGGCCATGCAGTCGGGCTACATGACCAAGATCCAGGAGACGTTCACCGGGCAGGTCAGGGCGATCGTCCCGCTCTTCGAGACGGAAATCCGCGGCCTGCAGATGCTCCAGCGGACCGCCGATCAGGCATTCGCATGACCCCGCCGCGCTGGCTGCGGGTCGGTCAGGGGCTCACAGGGATGGGCGGCTGAGGCCCTCATGGAAACCCACTTCCTGGTCATGATCATCGGTTTCTCGTATGCCGTCCTGTTCGCCGGGATGTCGGTCCTGCGGGGCGAGGGTTTCTCACTGCAGTTCACCCTCGAAGGCGTCGCCCTGACCCTGCTCGTCGCCGCCGGCACATGGCTGACCGGCTCCGAGGTGAACCCGGCTCTGTTCCTGGGCTTCATCTACCTGGTGACGATGCGCTCCAGGCTGCTGGTCGATCTGGCCACACTGTTCTCGAATCGCGGCCGTCAGAAGACCGCCGTCTCGATCCTGCAGACCGCCTTGCGGCTGCTGCCGGACAAAGCCTCTCGGTTGATCGTCCTGGTCACGATGGGCATCGTCCAGCTGCGACGGGAGAATCCGGCCAGCGCACAGCAGCTGCTGGAGATGGTCCTCGCCGAGGGCCAACAGGGCGGGCTGAGCATGCGCCACGCCGCGGCGACCCACTACAATCTAGCCATCGCTCTACGTAAGCAGGGCGAGGACGCCAAGTCGGTGCGGCATTTCCGCGAAGCAGCCGACGGGTTTCCCGCATCGCCCTACGGCCGGGCGGCCCAGCGCGCCCTGGAGGAGCGACGACGCGGTAAGAAGGCCGCCACGGGCCCGGATCAGGAGGGCGGTCTCGAGTAGGCCGCTGCGCTGGTTCAGCTGCGATCGACATGGCCGGGTCCGGTCTTCGACCCGGCCGTGTCTTCCGTGCACAGATTGTGGAAATCAGGGGGCGGCAAAGGAGACGACGATCCGATGAAGATCGGGGTTGTGGGTGTGGGCGGGGTCGGAGGCTACTTCGGCGGCTTGCTCGCTCAGGCGGGGCACGCCGTGACGCTGATCACGCGCGGCGAGCACCTGCGCGCCATCCAGCGCGACGGCCTGAGAGTCGCGAGCGTCCACGGCGATTTCACGGTCCGTCCGGCGCTGGCCACCGACGACGCCGCTCAGTCCCAGCCGCAGGAATACGTCCTGATTGCCGTCAAGCACTTCCAGCTCGCCGGCGCACTGCCCGCCGTCCGGCCGCTGGTCGCTCCCTCAACGACCGTGGTGCCCTTGTTGAACGGCGTCGACGCCCACGAGGTGCTGGTCGAAGCCTTCGGAACCGAGCGCGTCGTGGTCGGTCTGTGCTCCATCGTCTCGTCGATCGCCGCGCCCGGAGTGATCCGTCAGGAGAGCGCCCTGCGCCGGGTGGTCGTTGGCGAGCTCGACCACAGCCGCTCCGAGCGGCTTGAGCGTCTCGTTCAGGCCTGGCGCGAGACGGGCGCCGAGGCGGTGCTCAGCGACGACATCCACG
>DAIRVC010000096.1:0-7755 GCA_036803025.1 Anaerolineales bacterium | reverse complement strand
CTGCTTCTGATCGAGGCCATGCGCGAGGCCGAGGCCGTCGCCCGCGCTCGGGGGATCACGCTGCCGGCTGACGTGGTCGAGGCCACCATGACCCTCATGCAGAGTTTCGAGCCCGGCACGACGACCTCCATGCAGCGCGATGTCGCCGGCGGCAGGCCGTTCGAGCTGGAGGCGTTCAGCGGGACGATCCTGCGCCTCGGGCGCCAACTCGGCGTGGCCACCCCGGTGCACGCGGCGATCTACGCCCTGCTGCGCCCGATGCTCGACCGGTGCCTCCCCAGGAGTTGAGGGGTAAGCCAGCGGCACCTCAGGTTTCGTGAACAGCCGATGGGATGGGGGTGGCGGCGAGGTCGCCGGATTCAGCGGCTTCGACCCTGGCCGATGGCCGCGCTTAGATGCGCGCCGGCGAGCGTCACCCAGCCGGCCAGGTAGATCCACAGCAACAGCACCACCACGGCGCCGATCGAGCCGTAGACCAGCTCGTAGCGCGCCAGCCCGCTCCCCAGATACCAAAGGAAACCGCTGCCGGCCAGCTGCCATAGCCCGGTCGCCACGGCCGCACCCCACAGCGCTCCCTCCCAGGGCACGCGGGCGTTCGGCAGCCACCGGTACATGCTCAGGAACATCAGGAACGTAAGCAGCCAGGGAACGGCGCTCGACACGCTCGTCCACAAGACCATCCCCGAGGTGCCATTGACCTGAATGCCGTCCAGAATCGCATTGAACAGCAGCGATGCGGCCATCAGGAGGGCCAGCCCCACCACCATGGCCAGGGCGACCAGGCGCCGGTGCAGGGCCGAGCGAGGCGAGCTCTCCTCCCAGGCCAGCTCGATATTGTGGGAAAGCAGCGAGAAGAAGCTGGAGGCCGACCACACCAGCGTGATCAGGCTCACGAGGCCGACCGGCCCGCGCAGGTCGATGACCTGTTGGACGTTCTGCTCGATGAGGTCACGCGAACCCGGCAGTACCTGTGTGACGGTGGCAACGACCAGGTGCAGCGCGCGGTCGCTCTCCAGGACGAAGCTGCCGGCGACGACCAGCACCAGGAGCAGCGGAAAGAGGGACAGCAGGGCGTAGTAGGCCATCGTGGCCGCCACTTCGGATACCCGCGCGCGCGCCACCCGCCGGACGACTTCCTTGGCCAGCGCCCAGCCGCCGGCGGCGAAGCGCCGGACCGCCGCCAACAGCCTGTCTGCCCCGGATGCCGACATACCTCCTCCGTCGCGCAGGCAGCTGGCCCACCTTGGAATGGCTCCCATCGCCCACGCAGCCGCGGATGATACCAGCGCCAGGCGAATCGCGCTGGCCTGACCCCTGAACGGCCGTGCAGACCGATGGTATATACTCACGGGATGAGGCTGACTCGACGGTGAAGCGGAACGGCAGAACTGGCGCTGAAGCTCGGGGACCGCAGGGCGCAATGCCTTCCAGGGAGCGCCTGCCCGCCGCGCGCCTCCTAGTCGTCACGGCCGCAGCGCTATTGATCTCCCTTGTTGCTCCCTCCCCCAGAGCGGCTGCACTGCAGCCGCCGCCCGACGAAGACCTGCCCTGGATCACCCTCTCCGATGGGATCGAGTTCACCACCTTCTATCTGCCCGGGCCGAACCGAGCGTACGTGGCGCGCATGGCCACCGGCCATGCCGGCGTCACGCTGGAGAGCATGCTGGCCGCCGGCGACTACGCCGGACGCCGCGAGACCATCAGCGAGATGGCTCGCCGTTACGAGCAAAGCCTGAGCGCATGGGACGGGACCTGGGGCATGCGCCGCGACGTGGTCGTGGCGATCAACGGCAGCTTCTACGGACCGAGCACCGGCATCCCCTACGGCCCACAGGCGCACGCCGGCTGGTTCTCCTTCTGGTCGACCTCCGGCGGGGGGCTGCTGACGTTCGCGTGGACGCTTGACCGCCGCGTCCTGGTGTCGGAGTGCCTGTACACCCCGGCCGAGCAACAGCGCATCGTCTTCCCTCAGAGCGGCCTCGAGATCCCGCTCAGCGGCGTCGACATTCCGCTGCCCACCAACGGCCTGGTCCTGTACACCCCCGAGTACACCCCGCTGGTCCCGGCCGTTCCGGAAGGCGTGCTGGTCGTGGCCGAGGTCAATCGGCCGATCATGCTCGGGGCCAACGGGGCGCTGACGTATGCCGCCGTCCGGCGGGTTCAGACCGAGCCGCGTGACCATCGCCTGGCCTTCGGGCAGATCGCGCTGGCGGCCCGCGGCCCGTCGGCTGAGCGCCTCTTCGAAGGTGCCTCACCCGGCGCGACGATCGGCATCGGCCTGGAGCTGCGCGACCGGGGACCGGGCTGCGTCGACCCGGTCGGCAACCCGTGGGAGGCCGTCTATGCCGGCCTGGGCAGCGGCGTGTTCTTCCTTGTTGACGGCGAGTACAGGCCCCGCACCGACGGCACGGAGGCCGTCCGTCATCCCCGCACGGCGGTCTGCTTCAATCAGGACTACTTCTACTTCCTGGTCGTCGACGGCCGGCGAGCGCGCTGGAGCATCGGCATGACGCTGGCAGAGCTGGCCGAGCTGTGCGGCACCACGCTCGGCGCCTCCACCGGAGTCAATCTGGATGGAGGCGGTTCCTCGGCGATGTGGGTGGATGGGCAGATCATCAATCAGCCCTCGGACGGGCAGGAGCGGCCGGTCCCGGACGGGCTGATGATGGTCAGCCTGGAAAGCAGCCGGCGTTCTTTTCGATTCGCCCCGGGCCAGGCGGTCGAGGTTACGGCGGAGGTGGACCTGCGCCTCGGCCCCGGCGCCGGCTACAGGAGCCAGGGCACGCTCTCGGCGGGGATTTGGGGCACGATTGAGCATCCGCTCAGCGGACTGGAGGGCATCTTCGCCTCCGGTACGTACTGGTGGCCGGTAAGCCTGGAGCAGGGTTCGGGCTGGCTGCCGGAGCCGGCACTGACGGGGGTTGACGGAGAGTAGCCGCGCACAATATCATTGCGAGGAGGCCGAAGGCCGACGAAGCAATCTCCTCGTAGCCATGCGTACGTCCACACGCGGAGATTGCCACGGCCCGCTTCGCGGGCCTCGCAATGACATGCAAGGAGTAGCCCCCGCAATGACATCTAGGGCGCGGGGCCCAATGACACCTGGCGCGCGGCCAAACGGGGGCGCAATCCCGGCAACGCAAAGCCCGGCCCGCAGCGGCCGGGCTTTTGATTGATACCGCGACCGATATGGCTAGAAGCCCTCGAGCCGCCCGAGGCGCTTGGCCTGCAATTCGAACCAGCGGAACAGGCTGTACCCCACCAGGATGTAGACCGTCCCCAGAGCCAGCTCGCCCAGGAGCCAGGGCGAGACGTCCCGCAGCGTCGCGCCGTCGATCAAGGCCCGGGCCGAGGCGATCCCGCGCGTCAGTGGCAGGCACCATGAGATGGCCTGCATCCATCCGGGCATGCTGCTCAGCGGGATGTTCGCGCCAGAGAACAGCAGCAGCAGGAAGTACATCGTGTTGTTGATGAACATCGTCTCGATGCTGACCAGGCTGATGCAGCCCAGGAACAGGCCTAGGCCGGAGGTGCTGTAGGTCGTAATCAGGATGACCAACGCCAGCGCTGGAAGATCGGTCTGAGAGAGATCGAGGCCGAAGAGCAGGACGCCCCAGCCAAAGGCCATGATCACGCCCAGCGTGCCGTCCAGCACGTGCATGAACGCTCGGCCGGAGAACAGGGCCAGGCGATTGGCCGGTGTACCGAAGAGGTAAGGCAGGGTGCCGGCCCAGCGGTCGCCGCCGACGCTCATGGTCACACCGTAGATGCCGTTGACGGCGGCCAGTTGGACGGCGTTGCCGATGACGTAGAAGGAGGCGCTGGCAGTCCCGGTGGCGAAGGTGCCCAGCAGCGTCCAGAACAGGATCTGCACCAGCGGCATGACGATCTTGGAGGCCAGGTACGTCACCGGGCGCAGCCAGTGGAACAGGGCGATGTAGGTAAGCAGCGCGCCCTGCAGGAACAGCCGCACGTTGACCCACAGTCGATGCAGCATCTTCAGCCCCTACTCCATGCGCAAGGTGGCGTCGGCGCGGGCGCGCTTCAACATGAGATCCATCAGGCGGCCCGAGAGCAGCAGGTAGATGAGCGAAAGCCCCAGCATCATCCCCCAACTGATCAGCACTTCGTCAAGGCTCGCCCCGCCCGTGGCCGTCCCGTGGAGTGCGCGGGCTGCCCAGTACGGCCCCAGGATGTAGCTCAGCGGCGTCGACCAGCCGGGCAGCAGCGCGATCGGGAACAGGAAACCGCAGAGCATGTAGATGGGAAACTCGAGCGCATTCTGGAAGCTTTGCACCGCCGGGCTGAGCAGGAAGATCGGGGCGATCACCAGGCCGAAGGTAACGAAGGCCACGACGGTCAGCAGGAGAGAAACCGCGAACAACAGCGGCTCCTCGACGGACAGCGGCTGGCGGAATATCAGGGCGGCCAGCGCGTAACAGACGACCATCCCGCTCAGCGACTGGACGACGATGGCCAGGTTCTTCCCGAAGACGATCACCGAGACGGGCGTCGGTTGTCCCACGATCAGCTCGAGCGTCCCGGTCCAGCGTTCCCAGTTGATGCTGTTTCCGCCCAGGAAGAGCAACCCGCTCCACAGGCCGGTCATCCCGCTGCCGACCACGACAAAGATGGCGTTGCTGGCGCCGCGCTCGACCAGCATCCACATGGCCAACAGGGCGACGATCAGCGGCTGGACGACGATGGTGAAGAGCGTGAACGGGTCAGGGGCGTTCATGCGCAGGGTCATGACGAACGCCGCCCAGGCCACCCGGCCGTTGTTGCGCAGGTCCGCGATGCTCATGCCTCGCCTCCGACTAGCCGCACGTAGGCGTCCTCCAGCGTCGGCTCGCGCACGACGACCTTGCCGACGCGCAGCCCGCTGAGCAGGCCTATCAGGTCAGACACGGCCTCCGAGCCGCGCGCCGTCTGGATGCGCAGCGTCTGACGCTGGTCCATGTCCTCGACCGAGACGGTGTCGACGAAAGACTGGCTGCGGACGCGCTCGACGACCTCGAGCGGGATGCCGAAGACCTCCACCTCGACCACCGACAGGTCGGCCACGTGGCCCTTCAGAGCCTGCGGGGTATCCAGGGCGACGATGTTGCCCTTGTTGATCACAGCCACACGCTGGCACAGGGCGTCGGCCTCGAACATGTAGTGAGTGGTCAGCAGGATCGTCTTCTTCTCGGCCTGCAGGTCGCGAATCGTCTGCCGCACCTCGCGCGCCCCGACCGGGTCCAGGCCGATGGTCGGCTCATCCAGGAACAGCACTTCCGGGTCGTGCAGTAGCGTGCGGGCGATATGCAGCCGCTGCATCATGCCGCGCGAGTAGCCTTCGACCTTCTCCTTGGCCCGGTCGCCCAGTCCGACCATTTCCATCAGTTCGGGGATACGCTTGCGGGAGACCTCCGGCTCGACGTGGTACAGGCTGGCGAAGTAGCGCAGGTTGTCGGTGCCCGAGAGCCGCCAATACAGGCCCCGCTCCCCTCCGAAGATGAATCCGATTCGCCCGCGGATCTTGTCGGCCTGCTTGGCGACGTCGAACCCGAGCACCCGCGCCGCGCCACGCGTGGGCAGCAACAGCGTGGTCAGCATCTTGACCGTGGTCGTCTTGCCGGCACCGTTTGGTCCGAGCATGCCGAACAGCTCGCCCGGCTTGACGTCGAAGGAGATGTCGTCGACCGCCACGACCAGCTTGGTCGTGCGCCGGATGACGCCCATGCGGGCCTTGTACTCACGGCGAAGATGCTCGACTTCGATGGCGTTCACGCTCGACCTCGTGTTGACATGACCGGAAGACCGGCGCAGCCGCGGCTACGTGGGTTCCAGGCATAGTGCCCCAGAAGCGGGTTGGGGGGTGACAGCAGGGACCTGCCGAACGCCTACCACAATAGGGCATTTGTTCTAGATTGTCAACTGGCGACCCGGCCGCGGCCTCCCACCCCGGCGCCGCGGCCCGAAATCCTCAGGAATACTGCCGGCCCGATGGCGCGGCTCGAATGTGCCACATCTGGCCCCTGTGCAGGCGGGGCGCTCATGTCTCAGGTGCCATCCGAGGTAGACTGAGGGCATGCCCGGGAGCAGGCGCCGGGCCGGCGAGGTGCGCGTGCCCGAACACACACAAGGCCGCCGGGTGGCGGTGGTCGGAAGCCTGGTGCTGGATCTGACCCTGTGGGTGCCTCACTTCCCGCGCCGGGGTGAGACGCTGCACCCGACCCGGTTCGAGATATTCGCCGGGGGCAAAGGATTCAACCAGGCCGTCACCGCCCGGCGACTCGGCGCCCATGTCTCCATGGTCGGCCGCGTCGGCAACGACGCGTTCGCCGACCGCTTCGCCCAGCTGCTCGATCGGGAAGGGATCGAGCACCGGCACGTGGTCCGCGACGAGCAGCTCGGAACCAGCCTGGGGATTCCGTTGATCGACCCCCAGGGCGAGAACTGCATAGTGGGCGTCCCGCTGGCCAACACGCGGCTTTCCGCGGCCGATGTCGAGGCGGCCCGGGCGCAGGTGGAGTCGAGCCAGGTGCTCCTGCTGCAGATGGAGGTGCCGTTTGCCGCCTGCCTGCGGGCGGCCGAGATCGCGCGCCAGGCGGGCGCATCGGTCGTCTTCAACCCGGCGCCGGCGCACCCCGACGCCCGCGGGTTCCTCGAACGCGGGCCGCAGGGCGCCGACCTGATCGACTGGTTGATCGCCAACGAGGTCGAGGCGGAAATGCTGAGCGGCATCCGCGTCGACGGCTTGGGCGCCGCCCGCCAAGCGGCTCGGGCGCTCGTGGCACGCGGGCTGCGACGCGGTGCGGTGGTGACCTTGGGCGCGCAGGGAGCGGTCGCCGTGACGCCTCAGGTCGAACGGCATGTCCCGGCCTTCCCGGTGCAGGCCGTCGACCCGACCGGCGCCGGCGATGCGTTCTGCGGCGCCTGGGCGGTGGCCCTGGCCGAGGGGCTGTCGCTGGAGGACTCGCTGCGCTTCGCCAACGCCGCCGGCGCGCTGTGTGTGACCCAGGCCGGGGCCGAGCCCAGCCTGCCGCGCCGCGAGGCTGTAGATGCGTTTCTGGCCGCGCATCGGGCCGGCCGGCGGGCGGACTAGGCGCCGGGACACTCGGCCCGGCGGCCGTGCAGCCTGCCGGCCGGTCAGTAGTTGCCGTGGAAGTCGCCCGCCCAGTCCAGTCGCGGGTCCCGCCTCAGGTCGATGACCCGATGCACACCCGCCGCGCCCAGCTTGCGCGTGGCCGAACCGCCGTCGTAGCAGCGAGCGATCCCCCACATGCCGTTACGCTTGCGGGCGGCGTGATTGTGGCCGTAGAGCAGTGCGTCGATATTCCCGCGCCGACGTAGCACCATCCCCAACGCAGCCGAATCCTTGAGCTGGTGCAGCGGTAGCGAGTCGAAGGGATGATGATGCAGGTAGACCACGCGCTGCCGGGCGGCCAGCACGGGCCGGCTCTTCAGCATCTCGTCCAGCCGGCTTAGCTGCGCCGATCCCAGCTCTCCCTCGGCGAACAAGCGGTCATCCCAATCCAGCTCCTGCGCCATCGAGTCGAGGCCGATGAACGCCGTCCCCTCGATCACGTCGAGGAGTGGATACTCGAAGTCGAGCGTTCCAAAGAACGCCTGCTTGAACCGTTGCACGAAGCGCTTGTCGCCGACCAGGCCGTTGCCGTAGTCATGGTTCCCGGGGACGAGCAGGACGGTGAAGCCCGCCAGTCGCAGGCGGCGAAGCTGGCGGACGGCAGCGACGTAGTTGACCGGCCG
>DAIRVC010000095.1:0-10238 GCA_036803025.1 Anaerolineales bacterium | reverse complement strand
AAATACGGCATGCTGAATCGTCCCGTGCGGCAATGTGTAGTACGGCCCGCGACCAGCGGGCGGTTTCTTGTCCAAGATTCGGTCGTCAAGCCGGGCGACGGCCCGGGCCAGCCTCCGCCCGGCCTTGCGCAGGTCGGTCTTGGCCAGGGCCCAGCCCGCAACACTCGGCTTGCGGGGGTGCGGCCATGTGGTCACGCCCTCGATCCAGGGGCCGGGATTGCCCTCCAGCACTGCGCAGGCGTAGTCATACTCGGCGGTGATATGGGCCACGATCTCCCACAGGCTGTGCGCCTGACCGGGCAGCCTCCGGCCGGCCGCGGCGGCGGTGACGCCCTGCAGCGCGCCCAGGACGGAGGGGCCGTAGTAAGGGTCTCCTTCCAGTGTCTGGCGCAGCATCCGGGCGATCCGGGGGATGCTCTTCATGCAGAAGACTCCTCTCTCCCCGCACGTCGGGGCCGGGGGCCGACGTCAAACGCCGAGAGCGATCGGCTGTCAGCGTTCGATTCTCTGTCTCAACGTGCAGAGCGCAGCGACGGCCGTCGAGAGCGCCGAGAGCGTCAGCCCGATTGCCAGAAAAGTCGAGACCGCCCCCGAACGCCAGGGGCCGGCCTCGAGGATCTCCCCAGCATGCTTGAGCACGTCGGCGACGACGAGCAAGATGCCTGCGAGCGCCAGGCCGGCCAGACCCACCCGACTGCCTCGCGCCGCGGCGATCGCCAATCCCGTCAAGGACAATACGAACAGGAGAGCAAGCACCTCGGTGATTTCGACCGACAGGTGAAACTCGGCCGGCACGCCCCAGACGAACTCATCGATCAGATGCGCGGCCGAGAAGGAGACGAAAGCGACGGCTGATAGAAGTGTGAGGCGATGCCAGGCGGATGCCATCGGGTCTGCAACCTCCCTTGAACGGCGTGGATCCTGCGCGGTTCACTTGGCGGTCGAGGCAGCCCGCAGCCGCTTGCGCGTGCACACCGCCTCGACGGGTTGCCCGGTGCTCGGTCCCTCGCCCCGGCTGTTGATCTCGAAACCGGCGCGCTGGTGAGCCCGGATGTCGCGTTGATTGAACGTGGCAACGCAGACATGTCCGCGGTGCCGCGCTCAAGGCTCCCCGCGTGAGAGCACGTGGACCGCATCCCCGACCCGAACGAGGCCGGCCTGGATGACACGCATGTACACACCGCGCAGGTTGCGATGCCGTAGTTCCTTCTTGGAGACGAACTTCAGCGCATCCGGACCGAAGCGCGAGAGGAACTTGCGGCAGCCGTTGTGCGGAATGGGTGTCACCTGCAAGAGCGCCTCGCCGGCTCGCAGGCGGCTCCCGCTCGGCAGGTTCTCAGATGAGAGGTCCAGATCCAGGAACAGGCTATCGCCGAACAGGCTGAACGGCTGACCGTTGGCGACCAGGGAGGCAATGTCGACCTGGACGACCGCGAGCTGCGTCTCGGGGTTCGGCGCCTCCTTCCGGCCCCATGCGTCCCCGGGAAGGCCCTCGCCGGGCGTGAGCTCGACCTCGTCCAGATTCTCCCGCCGGCCGCCCTCCGCTCGCCGGACGATCTGCACGACCTTGCCTTCGTCCTTTGGAGCCGTCCCCGGACCGGCGATCGATCGCTCCAGGTGGCTCAAGCTCAGAAAGCGGGATGGCTCTCCGACCGAATGCGAATCCAACACCAACTCCACCATCGCAATACCTCTCCGCGATCCCACCCATCACCCGACGCTGAACTCCGGCTCCCCGCTGGTCGGGTTCGACAACCCAGCGCAGGAGCGACGGCTGGCGGGATCCTGCATATCCCCTCGTCAATGGGAGTATACCCCTCCTGATTCGGCCGGCATGCGTGAAGACGACGCGGAGGGCGGGCAAGTCGCGGGAGGACGAAGGCCAGCCGCAAAGCACCGGCCTCGTCCACCCTGCCGCCGTGTCCCCTCTACAGCCGAAGCGGCCGGCGGACCCAACTGGAGAGCAGGTAGGTGACCGTGACACTGACCACGGTCACCAGGAGGAACTTGGCCAGCGGGGGCGCCTCCAAGCTGAGCGCCAGATACTGGAACGCCAGGACGACGAAGACGTGGAAGACGTAGGCCGCGTACGTGCTCTTGCCCATCTCGAGCAGGATCCGGCCCTGTGTGTTCCACAGGTCGCGAAACAGGATGGTCAAGCCGATGCACATCCCGACACACAACAAGGACTCCCACAGCGGGATGACGAGCCCCCAGGCCGTGTCGCTCATCGTGAAGACGCCATACAGCCACAGGTCGTACGCGTACCACAATGCCGCCAACGCCAGACCGATCCCAAGCCAGATCCGTCCTGCCTTGGAGGGGAATCGCACGACCCAGTCGTGGCGGTAGGCGAGCGCGCCGACGATGAACATGGCCAGGTCGCGAGGGACGTCGGCGAACGCAACGCGAATGTAGCCCAAGAGGTAGACCCACTCATCGATGTCGTACCAGGTCCGCACGATGGCGGTGGCCAGGGCCAGGCCGAACACGAAGGTGAGAATGGTTCCGTATCCAGGCACCTTGGTCTGTCGTTGGGTCGGCTCGGCCGCGCCCGGCCGGAGGAGGCGCCACAGCCCGTAGACGACGCTGTAGATGAGCAGGTGCTGAACGAACCACAAGTGGAGCACGTTGATCGGCCAGACGGCGCCGAGCTCCCCGGTCTCCAACGGACCGAAGACGAAGACCTGCAGGACGAGGACGAGGAGGGAGAAGGCCAGCAGCGGCAGGCCCAGGCGCAGCAAGCGGCTCTTCAGGAAGGCGCGCGGCCCGTGGCTGTCGCAGGCCATGACCGTGAAGTAGCCGGCGATCAGGAAGAACAGGCTCATGCCGAACGAGCGGTTGACCATGAAGAACGGCCCCAGGATGGCGGCCTGGGTCGGCTCCTGGACCGGCCACCAGCCGCCGGTCGGCCCGTAGGCCTGGCCGACGTGGTGGGCGATAACGACGGTGATCAGCACAACGCGCAAGTTGTCGAAGAAGGCAAGGCGGTTGACTGGCTTCACGGTATGGAGGCTCCGATGTGTAGAGGATTGCGGGCGGGTCCGCGCCACGAGAAAGGACTTCCCGGCGACACCATACGCCCGGCCTCGGAAGGTCCGTCCGCGCCCGCTATCGTACGCCCACTCGCCGTTCGGCAGGCGTGCCAAAAGGCACGCGGACTCGCGCCGGACTGCCGGCGGGTCCTTCGACCCCTGGCCCCGGCGAGCGAGAACTGTCCGGCGGCGACGAACAGCGTGGACGTCCAGGCTGGCAAGCTCTCACCTCCGACGGGGAAGACACGTTCGATGCAGACGGTTCGTTTGCCGGAGTCAGGCCTAAGCCGCCGAAACCTGTGGGAGGCGAGTCGGCACGGCACGATGCAGGCCCAGATGGCCGGAGGCCCATCCACGTCCCGACATGGCGGGCCCGATCTCAAGCTGATCGTCGATCAACCGTAGCAGAAAAGCCGGTCCTGCGCGCAGGGTACAGGTGCACGGACGGCGACGCCGGCAAATTCCTTCCCGCCCCGATCCATCAGGCCCGGCAGCCGCATGATCGGGCTGCGGACATCTCCGCTCAGCATCAACGAGGTCCCACGATCGCGCCATTCCCAGCGTACCGTCTCAAGCAGGGCTCGGGCAGCCCGCTCTTGGCCGGGTGCGTACCAGACTCGGCTGAGGGCGATCTCGCGCAACTCACCGTCCAACGGCACAACCCGGAAGATTCGATTGAGGAACTTCATAGCCGCTGGCAGATGCGTGATCAGTGTGGTACGAAGACGGCAGTTCTCGGACAGCCCCAGGCCCGCCAGCAGTGCCCCGGATTTGTCGGCGGCGATTCGATAGTGTCGGAAGGGCGTGTCGAAGGTAGTCACCTCGAGCCACGCGGCGAGGCTGGCTCGGCTCTCTGGACTGTACAGGTTGTATTCCCGGTAGTACTGGTTGAGCTGATCCGCCACTCCATCCAGTTCGTCCGGCCGAGGCGGCCGAATGACGAGATGCTTCGACGAAGGTGGGGGCGAGGCGCGCATTCGGAGGGGAACCATGGCCACCCGATCGCGCAGGAACTCCCGCGCCCACTTGCGGGCCGTCCGTTCGCTTCCGGTGTTGTTGCGTTGGATGACCGCCCAGATGACGACCCCATCGCCCTGGCGCTGGTGGGCGTACTGCTCCCGCCAGCCGGCCAGTTGAGAGGCGACGCCTCTGCGCCTGAAGTCAGGATGTACTACCAGGGTATTGAGCAGGGCGGACGGCCGCAGCTCTCCCTCCCACTGGCATTGTCCGAAGCGGATGAGCCCGCTGCCGGCGAAGCCCGCGTGATCCGGGGCCCCCGCCACGACCCCCACGGTGTCCTGGTGCAGCGCCATCAGCGCCCGGTAGGGGTCGATTTCGAATCGCACTGCGGTACCGATGCTGCCCGTGTCCGGGCTGGCGGCCAGGACCGCGGCATAGGCCTCGCCGTCTGCGGGACTCAGCTGACGCAGCGAAAGTCCGGTGCCGTCCATGTCACCTCGCGTCGGCCGTCTCGGCTGGAACCGTCAGAGACCGCTTCAGAAAGCTCCGCTCGCCGCGGAGTTCGAAGGACACGTCGCGCCGGAGGCGTTCGCGGACCCGTCAAGCGGTAGTGAACACCTTGCTGGCCGCGTCGGCCTGGCGGGCGTCGATTGGCAGCATGAAGCAGAACAAGCTGCCCGTACCCTCTTTGCTCTCGCACCAGATCTGCCCGTTGTGCATCTCGATCATCGACTTGGCGATCGACAGACCGAGCCCCATGCCGCCGTGCCGGCGGGTCAGGTGCGATTCGACCTGATAGAAGCGGTCGAAGATCCGCTCGAGCTGGTCGGCCGGGATTCCGATCCCGGTGTCGACCACGAATACCTTGACGAAGCCGGGGATGGCCTCGGCCTTGATCCCCACCTGGCCGCCCGGGTCGGTGAATGTCAGCGCGTTGCGGATCAGATTGGTCAAGACGATGTCGATCTTGTCGCGGTCGCCCTCGACGTAGAGCGCGTCGTCGGGCGGGACGTCATAGCCCAGCTCGATCTTCTTCTCGGCGGCCGTGTCCTGGAAGCGGCGCGTGACGTCCTGCACCAGCTGCCCGATCGAGAACGGCGCCCTGCGCACCCGCGACTGGCCGCTGTCTTTGTGCGAGATGGTCGAGAAATCCTCGACGATGCTCTTCAGGCGCGTCGCGCTGCGCACGATGACATCCATCTGCTCGGCGTGTTCCGCCGGGAGGAGCTCCTTCAGAAACGTCGAGTGGCCCAGGATCAGGCCCAGCGGCGTGCGCAGCTCGTGCGAGGCGATGGCGATGAAATCCGACTTCATCTTGTCCAGGCGCAGCAATTCGGCGTTGGCGTCTTGCAGCCGGGTCAGCAGCCGGGCGTTCTCGATGGCCACGGCCGCCTGCGAAGCCAGCGTCTCTAGGATTGCCAGGTCATCTTCGGTATAATGACGACCGCCGACCTTGTTGACGGCCTCGATCACCCCGATCGACTCCTGACGCACCAGCAGCGGTACCCCCAGGATCGAACGGGTCTTGAACCCCAGCGACATATCCACCTGGCGGTAGATGCGGGGGTCGCTGGCGGCGTCCTGGATGACCACCGGCCGGGCCTTGCTGAAGACCCGCCCGGCCACGCTCGAATCGAGCGGTACACTGACCTTGTTCAGGCTGTCGGGCTGGGGGGAGGTACCGGTCTCAAAGCGCAACTCGCCGGCGGAGGGGTCGTACAGCAGGATCGATGCCGCCTCGCTCTCAGTCAGCTCGCAGGCGACGGTCACGATCGAATGCAGCAGCGTGGGCAGCTCGAGCGTGGAGGCCAGCGTGCGGCTGATCTCGAGCAGACGTTGCAGTTGCTGGACCTTGCGCGAGGCGGCGCCTTGTGCCATCGACCGGACCCCTGATCCGCTCGCGATTCTAGCATCAGGAACCGAAGCCCTCAAGCCGGGCCAAAGGTCCCGGCCGGCATGACCATAACGGTCTCAGGAGGCCTCGATGCCCGATAAGCAGGTGCGCGTCGCCATCATCGGCGTGGGGAACTGCGCCTCGTCCTTGGTCCAGGGCGTTCACTACTACCGGAATGCCGACGTCGGACTGGCGATCCCGGGGCTGATGCATGTCGACCTGGGCGGCTACCACATCAACAATATCGTCTTCACCGCCGCCTTCGACGTGGTCGCCAGCAAGGTCGGCAAGGACCTTTCCCAGGCAATCTACGCCCACCCGAACAACACCATCAAGTTCGCCGACGTACCCCACCTGGGCGTGCCGGTCTACCGGGGTATGACCCACGACGGCATAGGCAAGTATCTGTCCGAGGTTGTGGAGAAGGCGCCCGGCAAGACCGACGATATCGTCGGCATCCTGCGCGATACGCACACCGACGTCGTCATCAGCTACCTGCCGGTCGGATCAGAGATGGCCACCAAATGGTATGTTGAGCAGGTCCTGGAAGCCGGCTGCGCCTTCGTCAACTGCATCCCGGTCTTCATCGCCAGCTCGGAGTACTGGGGCAGCCGCTTCCGCGAGAAAGGCCTGCCGATCATCGGGGACGACATCAAGAGCCAGGTCGGCGCCACGATCACCCATCGCGTGCTGACCAACCTGTTCCTCGAGCGCGGCGTGAGGCTCGACCGCACCTACCAGCTCAACTTCGGCGGCAACATGGACTTCTTCAACATGCTCGAGCGCGAGCGGCTTGAGTCGAAGAAGATCTCCAAGACCGGCGCGGTGACCAGCCAGCTTCCCTACAAGCTGCCGGACGACTCCGTGCACGTCGGACCGAGCGACTACGTGCCTTGGCTGACCGACCGCAAGTGGTGCTACATCCGCATGGAGGGCACGACTTTCGGCGACGTGCCGCTCAACCTGGAGCTCAAGCTGGAGGTGTGGGATTCGCCCAACTCGGCCGGGGTGGTCATGGACGCGGTCCGCTGCGCCAAACTGGCGCTGGATCGAGAGCTGGCCGGACCGATCTACGCGCCGTCGGCGTACTTCATGAAGACGCCGCCCAGGCAGTACACCGACGACCAGGCCCGGCAGATGGTCGAGGATTTCATCGCCGGCAAGGGCGACGAGGCCTGAGTCTCGAGGACGCTCTCGGCGATGTCATTGCGAGGAGGCCCGCAGGGCCGACGAAGCAATCGCAGAGGGAGCAGGCGGCCAACCACGAAGAGTCGGCCGCGTTTCCGCTGAGGCAGGGCATCGCCTCCCTTGCGATTGCCACGCCCCGCACTGACGTGCGGGGCTCGCAATGACACGTTGGGGAGTGGGCTCGCAATGACACGTTGGGGAGTGGGCTCGCAATGACACGTCGGCGAGTGGGCTCGCCCTGATAGGCCAACCTGCATGATCCGCTTCGGGACCTCCGGCTTTTCCTACGACGACTGGGTCGGCCCGGTCTACCCACCCACGCTGCCCAAACACGCTTGGCTGGCCTTCTACGCAGAGCAGTTCGACACCGTCGAGCTCAACGTCACCTACTACCGCCTGCCCGAAAAGCGCACCGTCGCCGGGTGGATCGAACGCACCCCCGCCGACTTCACCTTCGCCGTAAAGGCGCACCGCAGCCTGACCCACGAACGCGAGCAGGCGGACTTTCCAGGCTTCCGCGAGTGCCTCGCCCCCCTGGTCGAATCGGGCAAACTGGCCTGCGTCTTGGCCCAGTTCCCGCATTCCTTCCATGCCAACGCGGCCAACCGCGCCTACCTGGGTCGTCTGCGCGAGGGCTTGGGCGGCCTGCCCACGGTGGTCGAGTTCCGCGATCGCGTCTGGGTCAGCGAGGAGACGTTCGACCAGCTGAAGGCTCTCGGCCTGGGGTTCTGCTGCGTGGACGAGCCGAATCTCCCGGGGCTGATGCCGCCTGTGGCCGTCGCCACCGGCCCGGTGGGATACGTCCGCTTCCACGGGCGCAATGCCGAGCACTGGTGGGAGCACGAGCAGGCCTGGCAGCGGTATGACTACACCTACCGGGATGACGAACTGCGCGATTGGGTGGCCCGCCTGAGGGCGCTCGACGAGCAGGCCGAGGTGACCCTGGTTTACGCCAACAACCACTACCGCGGCCAGAGTGTCGGGACGCTCAAACAGCTTCAGTCCCTCCTGGCCGGCGCTGACTAGCCGCCCCTCGAGCGGGTGATTGTCGCTCGGCCGGCCCCGAGGTATAATCTCCACGCTACAACCACGCCGAAGAACCGCACCGACTTTCCCCGCTGCGGGGTATCGAGGTCCCGTATGTCTGGGCATTCAAAGTGGTCCACCATCAAGCGCAAGAAGGCGGCCAACGACGCCAAGCGCGGCAACATGTTCACGCGTCTGGCCCGCGAGATTGCCATCGCCGCACGCGAGGGCGGGGGGGACCCGGACACGAACTTCTCGCTGCGGCTGGCGGTCGACAAGGCCCGCGGCGCCAACATGCCCAAAGACAACATCGAGCGGGCCATTCGCCGCGGCACCGGTGACGACAAGGACGGCGCGGCCTTCGAACAGGTGGTTTACGAGGGCTTCGCCCCGCACGGTGTGGCGCTGTTGATCGAAGTTGTCACCGACAACCGCAACCGGGCAGTGGCCGAGATCCGCCACACGCTGTCGCGCTCCGGGGGCACGATGGCCGAGGCGGGGGCGGTGTCGTGGCAGTTCAAGCGCCAGGCTTATTTTGCCGTGCCGGCACGCGGGGTCGACGGCGACCAAGTCTTCGAGCTGGCGGTCGAGGCCGGCGCCGATGACGTCATCACCGGCGCCGACGATCTCGAGGTCATCGCCCCAGTCGAGGCGTTCAAGCGCATCGCCGATCGGTTGGCTGCGGCGGGGATCAAGCCGGCTGAGGCTTCGCTGCGCCACCTGCCGACGGCGGTCGTCGAGCTGCCACCCGACCAGACGCTGCAGGTGATGCGCGTCATCGAGGGCCTGGAGGAGCTCGACGACGTCCAGGAGGTCTACTCCAGCCTGCACGTCAGCGACGCGGCCGTGGCGTTGCTGGAGGCGGCCTAGCATCTACCGGCTCACATGCTGACGATCGGCATCGACCCGGGAACGGCGACGACCGGCTTCGGCCTGGTACGCCTGACCGCCGAGGGAGACCTGGAGCTGGTCGACTTCGGGGTGATTGCCACCGGGCCCGAGAGGCCGATGCCGGAGCGGTTGCTTCAACTGAGACAGGAGCTGCAGGAGTGTATCCTTCTCCACCGGCCCGACGAGGGGGCGGTGGAGAAGTTATTCTTCCAGCGCAACGTCTCGACGGCGATGAGCGTCGGGCAGGCGCGCGGCGTGGCGCTGCTGTCGCTGGCCGAGGCCCGTCTCCCGGTCAGCGAATACAGCCCGGCCGAGATCAAGCAGGCCATCGCCGGGTACGGCGGCGCCGACAAACGGCAGGTCCAGGAAATGGTCCGCACGCTGCTGCACATGGACGACCTGCCGCGCCCGGACGACGCCGCCGATGCCCTGGCCGTGGCCATTTGCCACCTTCACTCGAGCGCGCTGCGCAAGCGCCTGGAGGAATCGACGTGATTGCGTCTGTGCGCGGGGTCGTCGAGCGGATCGGAGCGGGAGAGTTGGTCATCGACGTCGGCGGGGTTGGCTTCCGCGTGGCGGTCACTTCCGGTGTCCTGCAGCAAGCGCCGCAGGTCGGGCAGCCGATCTTCTTGCACACCGCCTTCATTGTGCGCGAGGAGGCGATCTCGTTGTACGGGTTCCCCAGCCTGGAGGAACGTCAGCTATTTGATTTGCTGTTGCAGGTCAGCGGCATCGGTCCCCGGCTGGCGTTATCGGTCCTTTCCAACCTGTCGCCCGAGCTTCTGCGCACAGCCGTGGCGCAGGGGCAGCCCGAGATCCTGACGCGGGTGCCTGGCATCGGCCGCAAGACGGCCGATAAGATTGTCTTCGAACTGAAGGATAAGCTCGAGGCACCGGCACTGGGCGGGCTGCAACCGCCGTCCGGCGCCGACACCGAGGTGCTGCAGGCGCTGACCGCTCTCGGATACAGCGTGGTCGAGGCGCAGGCGGCGCTGCAGGCGATCCCGGCCGATGCGCCCGACATGGTCGAGGAACGCATCCGGCTGGCGCTGCAGCACTTCTCGCGGCCGTAGGCCCCAAGGCGTTTCGTTGCGAGGCCGCTGCCAGGCGGCCGTGCCATTCTCCTCGCGCCGCACCGCTGCCGTTGAGTAGGTTGCCACTTCGCCGCCAAACGGCCGCTCGCAGGGCCAGATCGAAGGGGCCGCTCCCGCCCGAGGCCGATTCGCCCGGGTATCTCTATGGAA
>DAIRVC010000094.1:0-10365 GCA_036803025.1 Anaerolineales bacterium | reverse complement strand
GTGGGGGCCCGGACGATCATGTCCTGGATGTCGGTGATGAAGAAGGCCGCCTGCAGAAACCCGGTCACCCAGACGAACAGCCGCCGGCCCTGAACCACGGCCAGCATGCGCCAGGTGGCCAGCGTCAGGTCGGCCGCACGCAGCCCGAAGATGGCGAACGGCAGCACGGCCGGCGGCAGCCGCTCGAGTCCGATCCCGGTCTGGCCGGAGGGCATCAGCCAGGCGCTCAGCGCGCGCAGGGCCTCGCTCAGCTCCACGGTCGCCTCACGCCCGCCAGAAGCCGCGATGCAGCGGGCGAACGTCCTGGACGGTGATGAACGCCTCCGGATCGATCGCCCCCACCGTACGCTGGACCAGCCCGATGTGCCGCCGGCGCACGCTGCAGGTGACCACGCTGACCATGCCGTCCTTGCCGCGGCCGGAGAGCTCGGTGGCGGCGTAGCCGGCCTGGCGCACCGCCGCGGCGATGGCCTGGCCGCGGCGCGGGCTCATGATGCGCAGGTGGCCGTAGCCGACGGCCATGCGCTCCTCGATGGCCATGCCCACCACGCTGCCGGTGGCGAAGCCGCCGGCGTAGGCGACCAGGTTCCACCAGCTGTCCAGATTGCCCAAGACGCTGGTGATGGCCACGACCCAGATGGCAGACTGGAAGAAGCCCGAGAACCAGGCCGCGGTGCGTTGGCCGCGGATGACGAACAGCACCCGCATGGTGTCGAGCGACATATCGACGACGCGCAGGCCGAAGATGATCATGCCCAGCCACGGGCCGGGGATCGAGAACCAATCCAGCATCGCCTCTCAGCCTTCCTTGGGATCGGGCAGCGCCGGCAGGTAGGCCTCGCGCAGGTACTCTTTGACCATGCGCGTTGTGCTGTACTGCGGGGCCAGCGTGCGGATCGATTCCTTGACGCGCGCAAGCCACTCGTGGGGCAGGTTATCGTCGCCGCGCTCGGAATAGTAGAGCGGGATGATTTCGTCCTCCAGGCGCCGGTACAGGCTTTCGGCGTCGGCCGCGTCCCCAGCCGCCGGATCCGCCGCTTCGGACTCGTCGCCGATGGCCCAGCCGTTGCGGCCGTTGAAGCCCTCGCGCCACCAGCCGTCGAGCACCGAGAAGTTGAGCGCGCCGTTGATGGCCGCCTTCTGGCCGGAGGTGCCGGAAGCCTCGTTCGGGCGGCGGGGTGTGTTCAGCCACACGTCGACGCCCTGCAGCAGCAGGCGGGCCAGACTCATGTCGTAGTCCTCGAGGAACACCAGCCGCCCGCCGTTATCGGCCTGCTTGACCTGGCGGTAGATGGATTGGATCAGGTGCTTGCCCGGATCGTCGGCCGGGTGGGCCTTGCCGGCGAAGAGGATCTGGACCGGCATGCTCTCGTCGTTGACCAGCTTGAGCAGCCGCGGCAGGTCGCGCAGGACCAGGTCGGCGCGCTTGTAGGTGGCGAAGCGGCGGGCGAAGCCGATCGTCAGCGCGTACGGGTCGAGCATCACGCCGCCGGCCACGACCTGCACCGGATGCACGTCGCCGCGCAGCCACATGCGCCGGGCGCGTTCGCGCACGTAGTGGATCAGGCGGCGCTTCAGGTGCCGGCGCATCTCCCACAGCTCGGCATCGGGGATGTGTTCGACCGCTTCCCACACGTCGGGGTCGTCGACGTGCTCGCGCCAGTCGCGGTGCAGGTACTCGTCGAACAAGTGCTGCATGCGACGGGCGAGCCAGGTCTGCGTGTGGATGCCGTTGGTGACGTGACGGATGGGCACTTCCGCCTCGGTCGCCTGCGGCCACAGGAACTGCCACATCTTGCGCGCCACGCGGCCGTGCAGCTCGGACACGCCGTTGCACACGGCCGAGGTGCGGATGGCCAGGATGGGCATCGCGAAGGTCTCGCCCCATGGCTGCACATGCCGGGCCAGGTCGATGAAGGACTCGCGCTCCAGGCCGAGCTGCGGCCAGTAGTGGCTGAAGTACTTATCGATCAGCCACAGTGGAAACTCGTCCTGCCCGGCAGCGACGGGGGTGTGTGTGGTGAAGATCGAGGCATTGCGGATCTTCTCGACCGCTTGCGCGAACGGGCGCCCGGCGGCGACCAGCTCGCGGGCGCGCTCGAGCGCCAGGAAGGCCGAGTGGCCCTCGTTCATGTGCCAGACGGACGGGTTGTAGCCCAGGGCGCGCAGCGCCCGCACGCCGCCCAGCCCGAGCAGGATCTCCTGGGCGATGCGCATCTCCAGATCGCTGGTGTACAGGCGCGCCGTCAGCTCGCGGTCAGCGGGGGCGTTGGGCTCGATGTCGGAGTCGAGCAGGTACAGCGGTGTGCGGCCGACCTGGATGCGCCACAGCTGCGCGGCCACGTCGCGGCCGGGAAGCTCGACGCTGATCGTGAGCGGCTGGCCGTCCGGCCCGAGGGTGGGGTGGATGGGCAGGTCCTCGAAGTTGAGCGTAGCGTAGTGGGCTTCCTGCCAGCCGTCCTCGGTGATGCGCTGGGTGAAGTAGCCCTGCGTGTACAGGAATCCGACCGCCACCAGCGGCAGACCCAGGTCGGAAGCTTCTTTGAGGTGGTCGCCGCTCAGTACGCCCAGCCCGCCGGCGTAGATCGGCAGCGATTCGTGCAGCCCGAACTCGGTCGAGAAGTAGGCGATCGGCTGATTGAGGCGATCGGGATGCTGGCGCGAATACCAGGTTGATTCGCGCACCATGTATTCGTCGTAGGCGCGCACCACGTCGCGGTACAGGTCCATGTAGCTGCGATCCTGGATGGCGGCGTTGAGTTTGCGGCGGGTGACGCGGCGCAGGAAGGTGACCGGGTTGTGGGCCAGGGCCTCCCAGATGACGGGGTCGATCAGCTTGAAGACGCGCTCGCCGTCGCGCTGCCAGGTCCACCACAGGTTGTAGGCCAGGTCGGGCAAGCGGTTGAGTCGCTTGGGGAGGTTGAAGACTTCCGGAGGCGCGGTTTGGTATGCGTGACGCGGCTGCATGCCTTGGCGTTCGCTCCTTGGGAACCCGAGACCCCTGCTGCGGAGGGCCTATCTTACCATGGGGCCTGTCCACACAAGACGAGGAGGCCCTGTTGGCCATGTCATTGCGAGTAGCCCCGCCTGAAGGGCGGGGCGACGTGGCCCCGCGAAGAACGCGGGGCTCGCTACGCTCGCAATCGGCCGGCGGCGAAGCGTTGACGCCAGGGAGGAGACTGCTTCGTCGGCCTGCGGCCGCCTCGCGATGACCTCAGCGAGGAATCCCCTCGAACAGATCGTGCTCGCGCAGATGCTGCGGGGCAGGCGGGTGGGCGCGCATGAACGTCTCGCGGCCGGCCAGCAGGCGCGACATCCAGCGGCCGACGCGTCCCCCGCCGGACCCGCCCTGGCTGGCGTGGCAGGCGCTCGCCTGCAGCTTGGCCGCGGCCACGCTGCGCACGTCGATCGAGGCGTGGACGGGGAACTCGACCGCGGCGATGGCCGCCAGGTCGATGTCGCCGTTCTTCCCCCAGCGGCGCGGGTCCTTCCCCAACACGCGCATCAGGGCTACCAGGACGCGCAGCGCCCGGCGCGAGAAGGTGTGGTAATAGAGCTTCTGCGGCGCATGCGGCGGCTGGCCGTCGGGGAACTGCTGCGGGTCGCCGGCCGCCTGGAAGGCGCGCACGGTCGCCAGATGCGAGGCGATGTGATCGGGATGCTGATAGCCGCCGATCGGATCGAAGGTCAGCACAATCTGAGGCCGGCGGCGGCGGATGGCGCTGACGATCTTGGCGGCGACAGCCTCGACCGGCGCGGCGGCCAGCGCCTGTGGGTGGCGGTTGTCGGGCGAGCCGGGCATGCCCGAGTCGCGATAACCGAGGAACTCGACGCTGGCTAGCCCCAGGATCGAGGCCGCGCAGCGCAGCTCGTTCTCGCGCAGCTCGCCCAGGCTGGCAAACCCGTGCAGCATGTCGGGCTCGACCTGGCCAACCTCGCCACGCGTGGCGCACAGCAGGTGTACCTGAATTCCCTGGCGGGCGTAGTAGGCCAACGTGCCGCCGGGGCCGAAGCTCTCGTCGTCTGGGTGTGCCATAACGGCCAGCAGGCAGGCCGGGTCGGACGCACTCTGGTCACTCACAGCCTACGTCTCCTCACCGATGACTTGGACAAGCAGCTGCCTTTGGCGCGGGCGGACATCGAAATCGATGTAGACGATCTGCTGCCAGGTGCCGAGGGTCAGATCCGCATCCACGATCGGGATGGCCAGCGACGGGCCGAGCAGCGCCGCCCGCAGGTGGGCGTGCCCGTTGCCGTCGCCCCAGCGCAGGTTGTGGCGGTAGTCTCGATCGGCGGGCGCGATCTCATCCAGGGCGCGGCGCAGGTCGTCCAGCGCGCCGTCCTCGAACTCGATCGTTGTCAGCGCGCTGGTGGACGAGGGACAGAACACCACCGCCAGGCCGCGGGCGATGCCGCTGCCGGCCACGACTTGGCGCACGGATTCGGTCAGGTCGAGCATGTCGGCGTGACCGCGCGTGTGGACGGCGATGTGTTCGCTGTGAATCATCGTTCGACTCCGCGTGGCGGACGGCCAGTGAGCCGGGCCGGGCGCTCGACTATGGCGGCCCCGGCTGCTTCCACGTCTCGAGGGTCTTCTCGCTGATGGTCGTGCCGGGATGCAGGCTCTTGGCCATGTAGAGCGCCCGATCGGCCCGGTCGAGCAAGTCGTCGATCGAGGCGTCGCTCTCACGCAGCTGGGCCACCCCGGCGCAGCAGGATAGGCCGGTGACGGCCGGGCTGAGGCGCTGGCTGTACGAGGCCAGCGCGCGGTGCAGCTTGCCGGCCACCTTCTCGGCGCCGTCGAGCGCGGTCTCAGGCAGCACGATGGCGAACTCGTCGCCGCCCAGCCGGGCCAACAGGTCGGCCGAGCGCAAGACCGACCGGATGGTCGTGGCGACGTTGAGCAGGACATCGTCGCCGAACAAGTGGCCGAAGCGATCGTTGATCGCCTTGAAGCCGTCCAGGTCCAGATAGACGACCGAAAGCGGCCGGCGGTAGCGGCGGGCGCGCGTGAACTCGCGTTCGAGCTGGTCGAGCAGCTGGCGCCGATTGGCCAGCCCGGTCACCGGGTCGGTATGCGCCATCTCGGACATGTGCTCCGCTTGATGACGCAAGCCGGTGATGGTGCGCTGCAGTTGGGCGCTGAAGGCGTGCAGGGTCAGCGCCGTACCGAAGCACAGGACCACCTGGCTGGTGACGAAGGTGATCCCGGCCGCCGGGCTGGAGAGCGGTGTCCCCGGCGCGAGCGTCGGGCCGACGCTGATCCAGATGGGCAGGATGGTCAGGCTGGCCACCGCGGCGATCAAGTAGGCCGGCGCTTCGCCGATCAATGTGCCGGCGGTGAGCACCGCCAGCGGGAGAAGGAGGCTGCTCAGGAACAGCCAGGCCGGGTGCTGGATGGCGACGGCGATCATGGTCGCCAGCAGCGCCAGGCTGAGCACGTATCCGGCCGAGAGCGGATGACGCCGATGAAGGAGCAGGAACGCCGCCAGGCACGAGAGCAGCGCGGTGGCCAGCACGCCCAGCGCCGGGCGGTCAGCCGGGGTGAAGGCCGATCGGCCCTGCAGGCGCGGGATCACCTCGACCAACAGCCAGATCGTCAGGCCGGAGGCCACGACCGCCGCCAGGCTCCGGCCGACCTGAACACGCCAGGGAAGGAAGTCGGGATCGGATCGAGGCAGGAACGCTCGGCGCATTCGCTGGCGGAATTCCACGCGCGCCTCAACCTTCTTGTGGACGCTCGCCCTCCGGCAGATCCGGGACGCCGAGGATATTGTAGCCCGAGTCGACGAAGATGATCTCGCCGGTGACTCCAGCGGACAGATCGGAGGCCAGCCAGACGGCGGTACCGCCGACGTCCTCGGGCGTGACGTTGCGGCGCAAGGGAGCCATGTCGGCGAACTGGCGGTACATGCGCTTGAAACCGGAAACGCCCGCCGCCGAGAGCGTCCGAATCGGCCCGGCCGAGATGGCGTTGACCCGGATGCCTTGCGGGCCGAAGTCGGCGGCCAGGTAGCGGGTGGAGGCCTCCAGTGCCGCCTTGGCTACCCCCATGACGTTGTAGTTGCGCACGACCTTCTGCGCGCCGTAGTAGGTCAGGGTCATCATCGAGCCGCCGGCGGGCATGAGCGGCTGCGCCGCCCGCGCCAGGGCAGTGAATGAGTAGACGCTAATATCCATCGCCACCCGGAAGGCCTCCCGCCCGGTGTGATAGTACGGGCGAAGGAGTTCGTCACGCCCGGCGAAGGCGATGGCGTGCACCAGGATATCGATCGAGGTCAGCCGTTCAGCGGCTTTGGAGAATACGGCCTGGATGTCTGCGTCGCTGGTCACGTCACACGGTTCGACAAAGGTCGCCCCGACGCTCTCAGCCAGCGGGCGGACGCGCCGCTCCAGCGCCGGCCCGGCGTAGGAGAACGCCAGGCGGGCGCCGTGGGCGTGCATGGCGCGGGCGATGCCCCAGGCGATCGAGTGGTCATTGGCCACCCCGAAGATCAGGGCGGTCTTGCCTTGCAGCAAGCTCATGGCTGGGCCTCCTTGGCGAGGGAGATGGCCTGATCCGGCCGGATGCGGAAGCGCCAGGGCTTGCTCTTCCACGGCTCCGGCACGGTGTATAACCCCACGCGCGGCCCGATCGACACGATCGAATCGCGCACGGGCGGGCGGCGTTCGATGAACAGCCGGGCGCCGGGCGCGCACAGGTCATGCCCGTTCAGGCGGCGGTCGATGGCGAACGCCCGGGTCAGTTTGGCCGGGCCGTCGGTCCAGGCCGATGGCGGCTGGCCCGCCCTGCGGCGGCGGATGCGGCTCAGGCCCTCGAGCGGCAGCACGGCGCGCAGGAGCACGGCCGACGGCTTGCCGTCGGCCTCGGTGACGACGTTGAGCATCCAGTGCATGCCGTAGGTGAAGTAGACATAGGCGTGGCCGGGCGGGCCCCACATCACCTCGTTGCGCGCGGTGCGGCCGACGTGGGCGTGGCAGCCCAGGTCCTCGACGCCGATGTAGGCTTCGGCCTCCGCGATCAGGCCGGAGAGGCGCGTGCCGTCGGGCTCGAGGCGCACCAGGCGCTGCCCAAGCAGGCGGCGGGCGACGGTCAGGGTTGGACGGGCGAAGAAGCTGCGCGGCAGCCGGTCAGGGCGGGTCACGCCGGGATTGTACCTGCTTGCCGGCGGCCGGGCACCACCCGGGCGGGGCTACCCCGCCGGGCTCTCGGGCGGGCGAGTCGCTTGCCTTTCCGGGGGGGCGTGTCCAGCACGCGGCTGTGGTATAATGACCTATAAATAAGGTCATACGACCGCTTTAATAGGTCAAGCGGAACTGGAAGGGAGGGAGGATGCTTGAGCCGCTACTGGGTTCGCGAAGCCGAGAGCGAGTCCTCGTTTTCCTGAGGTCCCGGGGAGAGGGCTACGCGCGCCAAATCGCCAAATTCTATGAGACCGACCTGGCTCCGATCCAGAAACAGATGGATCGGCTCGAAGGCGGGGGCCTGCTTGCCGGGCGACCCGCGGGTCGAACGAGACTGTACACCTTCGATCCACGCTACCCGTTCCTGAAGGAACTGACCGCCCTTCTGGACAAGGCGATCTCGTTCTATCCTTCCGATGTTCAGGAAGGCCTGCTCCTCAACCGCCGAAGGCCCAGGCGCCGGGGAAAGCCGTTGTGAAATCGATCGGCGCGATGTCGCAAGCCGAAGTTGCCGCCTACGTGCAGTCTCACCTTGCCGCACACGGGGTGGAGGTCATCCTCTCCGGCGGCGCGGCGGTCGGGATCTACACCCACGGCGCCTATGTCTCGGGGAATATCGACCTGGTGAACGCGCAGCATGTCCGGCGGGGCAGGATCCGTGAAGTGCTGAGCCTGATTGGGTTTCGCGAGGCCGATCGCCACTTCCGTCATCCGGATTCCCCATTCATCGTGGAGTTCCCGCCCGGCCCTTTGGCGGTGGGTGCCGAACCCGTCGGCTCGATCGCCGAAATGACTTTCGCAACAGGCACACTCAAACTGGTTTCTCCGACCGATTGCGTCAAGGACAGATTGGCGACCTACTACCACTGGGGGGATCGGCAAGGGCTGGCCCAGGCGATCCTGGTCGCCCAGTCGCAGTCGATCGATCTGAGAGAGGTCGAACAATGGTCTCGATTGGTCGGAAGACGGCGCGAGTTCCAGGAAATCCGCCCCCAGCTGGAGGCGGCGGCTCGACGTTGACGCTGCCCCGACATCGGCTCATGTGGGGCGCTCAGACTCAGGAGGTGGGGCGATGCGCCTGCGCTCATCGATCGGCCTGACGTTCGACGACGTGCTGCTCGTACCGCGCCATTCGCGCGTGGCCAGCCGCGGTGATGTATCGACGGACACCACGCTGGCGCCGGGCTTCCCGCTGGCGATCCCGATCCTCAGCGCCAACATGGACACGGTCACCGAATCGGCCATGGCCATCGCCTTGGCACAGGCCGGCGGGCTGGGGGTGATCCACCGTTTCATGACCGTCGAGCGCCAGGTGGCCGAAGTGGCCCGGGTCAAGCGGGCCGAAGGCTACATTGTCGAGGCGCCGGAGACGATCGCTCCCGAGGCGACCGTCGGCCAGGCGCGCGAAGCGATGACGGCGGCCGGGATCGGTGGGCTGGTCGTCGTCGACGGCGACGGCCGACTGCTGGGGATGGTCACGCGGCGGGATGTGCTCTTCGCCGAAGACCTCGGCCAGACGGTGCGCGCGGTGATGACGCCCAGGGAGCGGTTGGTCACGGTCTCGGCCGGCATCGACCTGGAGGAAGCTCGCCGGCAGCTGCACGCGCACCGGGTCGAGAAGCTGCCGTTGGTCGACGGACACGATCACCTGCGCGGGCTGGTCACGGCGCAGGACATCATCAAGCTCGAGCGGCATCCGCGTGCGACCAAGGACCCGAAGGGACGCCTGCGCGTGGGCGCGGCGGTCGGCGCCCGGGCCGGCGAATTGGAGCGAGCCGCCGGCTGCATTGAGGCGGGCGCGGATGTCCTGGTGGTCGACATCGCCCACGGGCACTCGGAGAACTGCCTGCGGATGGTGCGCCAGCTGCGCGAACGGTTCCCAGCCGTGCCGGTCATCGGCGGAAACGTGGCTACGCCGGAGGGTGTGCATGACCTGGCCGACGCCGGCGCGCAGGCGGTCAAGGTCGGAATCGGCGCCGGTTCGATCTGCGTGACGCGCATGGTGACCGGCTTCGGCGTGCCGCAGCTGACGGCGATTCTGGAGTGCGCCGAGAAGGCGCAGGCTCTCGGCATCCCGCTGATTGCCGACGGCGGGCTGCGCGATTCCGGGGATGTGACCAAGGCGTTGGCGGCCGGGGCCAGCGCGGTCATGGTCGGCAGCGTGCTGGCGGGGACCGATGAAGCGCCGGGGGCGACCGTCATCCGCGAAGGGCGCAAGTACAAGATCGTGCGCGGCATGGCTTCGCTGACGGCCAATATCGACCGCAGGACGATCGAGCGCGGCATCGAACCCGAGCCGGGAGAGTGGGGCGAGGTCGTGGCCGAGGGGGTCGAGGCCGTCGTGCCTTATCGCGGCGCCGTGTCTGATATCCTGGTCCAGTTGATCGGCGGGCTGCGCTCGGGCATGTCCTATGCCGGCGCGGAGACGATTGCCGGACTGTGGGAGCGGGCCGAGTTCATCCGCGTGACCGGCGCCGGGATGCGCGAGTCCGGGCCGCACGATGTGACCCGATTCGACTGAGCGCTATTCGGCCGGCTTGGCAGGCTGGAAGCGCGGGTCGCGGGCGATCATCGTTCGCAAGCCCTCCTCCAGCGTCACACGCGGGGTGTAGCCGAGCTTGCTCTTGGCCAGCGCGACGTCAGCGCGCATGCGCGACGGGCCGGGGTCCTGATCCTCTTTGAAGATCCAGGTGGCATCGCCGCCGGTGGCTTCGAGCGCCTTCTGGGCCAGTGAACGCACGCTGGTCTCGATGCCGCTGCCGATGTTGATCACCAGGCGGTTGATGCTCGGCGCCGTGGCGGCAGCCACCAGGGCGTCGACGACATCGTCGACGTAGACGAAGTCGCGCGTTTGGTCCCCTTTGCCGTGGATCACCACCGTGCCGCCGCGCGCCGCCTGGCGCAAGTAGTGCGGGACGACCGGCGGGTGGGCGGCCGGCAGGGACTGCCCCGGCCCGTACGCGTTGAAGACGCGCAGGACGACGGTCTCGATCCCCCACAGCCCGCCGATGGTGCGGACGTAGTACTCGGCCGCCAGCTTGGAGACGGCGTAGGGCGAGCGCGGGTTGGGGATGGCCTGTTCAACTAGGGGCTGCTCGGCTTGATCGCCGTATACCGCGCCGGAGGAGGTCAGGACGACGCGTTTGACGCCGACGTCGCGCATCGCCTCCATGACGCTGA
>DAIRVC010000093.1:0-10421 GCA_036803025.1 Anaerolineales bacterium | reverse complement strand
GGCCCTGCTCCGGGGCCGGGGAGGGAGTCCGATGATCACGATCCTGAAGAGCACCGAGGGCGGTCTGGAGCGGATCCAGGAGTTGGCCGACGGCAGCTGGGTTCGGCTTCTGAACCCGGGCATCGAAGAGACCGCACAGATCGCGCAGCATTTCGGAATCCCAACCGATTTCCTGACCTCGCCCCTCGACCTGGACGAGACCGCGCGCGTCGAGAAAGAGAATGGCGCGCTGCTGATCGTCCTGCGCGTCCCGCACTATGAAGGACCCGCCTCCGACATCCCCTACTCGACGATGCCGCTGGGCATCGTCCTGACCGAGCGCGTGATCGTGACGGTGGCCAGGATCGACACCGGCCTCCTGGACGAGGTCGCCGCCGGACGCGGCCGCGGCCCGAGCACCACCAAGCGCAGCCGCTTCTTCCTGCTCCTGTTCCTGGCCGCGGCCAAGCGTTTCCTGACGCACCTGCGCGAGATCGATCGGCATGTGGAAGGCCTCGAAGACCAGCTCCAGATGTCACTCCGCAACCGGGAAGTGCTCGAGCTGCTCAAGTATCAGAAGAGCCTGACCTATTTCACGACCGCTCTCAAGGCAAACCAGCTGATGATGGGGCGCCTGCAGCGCGGCAGCATCTTCCAGATGTACCCGGAAGATGAGGATCTCCTGGACGACGTCATGACCGAGATCGATCAGGCGATCGAGATGACGAGCATCTCCAGCGGGATCCTGAGCCAGATGATGGACGCTTTCGCCTCGATCATCTCCAACAACCTGAACGTGGTCATGAAGTTCCTGGCTTCGGTGACGATCATCCTGGCGCTGCCGACACTGATCGCCAGCGTCTACGGCATGAATCTGACGCTGCCGCTGCACGATCACCCGCAGGCGTTCTGGCTCGTGATGGGGAGTGCAACGCTGCTGGCGGTCCTGGTGGTCGTGGTGTTCTATCGACGGGACTGGTTGTAGAACGGGGATCCTGACTTCGATCGGCTGAAAATAAGGCTCCCGGACCATACAGGCTCCGGGAGCTTCTCGGTTCAAGGCTTGCCCGAAGCCCCGCCGGGCTTGGCGCCCACTTTGCGAGCAAGCCCCTTCTTCAACATCCCGCCCCTAGGCGGCGTCGCCTTGGGGGCCGGCGCCTCATCGGGCGCGCGCCTGCCTTCGGCGGCAGCGGGGACGCTGTCGCGCGCTTCCAGGCCTTGCTGCGTCAGGACGATCGGCGTGGCGACCGGCGGCTGCGACCGAACAGCACCGAGTTCGTCTCCCTCCAGGGCGCGCGTCCTGACCGGCGGCGCGCGGCGAGCGTCGGGATCGAACCTCGGCGGCGGAAGCGCCGGGGGCCCGCCCTCGGCGTCCTGGAGCCGCTCCAGCGCCAGCAGCTGCATCTGCAGGCCGCGCACCACATTGCCCTCTTCTGCCGGGAGTGGCCGTTCCGCCAGCCAGTCGATGGCCGGCTTGAGGCGGGCAGCCATCGAGACAGCTCCCCCGGTTCCCCCGGCCCCCGCTGCCGGCGCAGTCTCGTGTTCTTGCACGACGATCAGCGTGCGCAGCTTCCCCTGCAGCGGCGGAAGCGGCTGGGCCGTGATGCGCAGATTCACCTCGTCCAGCGGCAGCTCGGTGGTCGTCGAGTATGTCGGCGGGATCAGGCGGTCCAGATACTCTTGAAGCGGCTGTTTGCCGTTCTTCGCCCGGCGCTTCATCCATTCTTCCGCGACCGCATTGGTCAGCAGCAGCTTGCCTTCGGCGTCCGCCACGATCAACCCGACCGGCAGCCGGGCCAGCATCTCGGCCGTGTCCTGCTGCTTGCGCCGCATCAGCTGAATCCGGTCGGTCACCTCCGCCTCAAGGAGGTCACCGCGTCGGCGTTGGATTTCCGCCATGCGCTGATTGTCCAGAATCAGACGGCGGTAGTCCAGAGCCCGGGTGACGGAATTGTCGATGACGCTCAAGTGGTCGAAGGGCTTGATCAGGTAGCTGAAGGCGCCCTGGTTTAGGGCGTCGACGGCGTTGTCCAGCGCGGCCGCAGCGGTCACGACGATAACCTGCACGTGAGCGTCGATCTCCTTGACCTTGCGCAGGATATCCAGGCCGGTCAGCCCGCCGGGCATGTAGATGTCCGTCACGACCAGATCGTAGGACTTCTCCTTGAGCATCTCGACGGCGGTCGGCCCGTCGGGCGCCGAATCCGGGTGCAGGCCCCGCCGCTCCAGGCGGCGGACCACCAGATCCAGGATGCCCGGGTCATCATCCACGACAAGTACTTGAGGTTCCGCCATCTTCTTTGTCGAACCCTCTGCGCCGACGATCCGCGGCGCGGCCTATCACCTTGATTCTAGCCGCGAGTTCGGGTGGGACAATAGCCGTCTGCTCACACTCCCCGCCGGCTCAGGTCAGCCCGACGGCCAGCCCTGCAGGTACTCCGGGGGGAGCGCCCGCACGAGCAGCAGGCCCAGGACGAGGGAGACCACGACCACGATCATCCACAGCAGCCCCAGGCTTGCGACGGCGCGTCCCCAGCTGAACCGGTTGACCACTTTGATGGACAGCAGACCCAGCGCCAGACCGTAGATTCCCAGAGGCAGCGCCAGACACAGGCCGGCCATCGGGATCAATGAGGCCAGCCCGCCGACGATCGACAGCGGCGCGCCGTAAGCCGCCAGCGTGTAGGCCAGCTTACCGAAGGTCCCTTCCCCCCCGAACGCCCCGGCGATGAACTGCAGTGCGCCGGCATAGAGCAATTGGCCCAGCACGGAGCCGACCACGGCGAAGGGCGCCAGGCAAAGGACCATCGCCAGGCCGGCGGAGGAGAAGGCCGTCAGGTCGGCGGAGGGGGCGGTCTCTTGCATCAGAGCCAGCGCGCGCCCTATGCCCCCATAGAGCCACTGGCCGAACAGGCTGAGCAGGCTGGTGATCAGCGCGGCCACGGCCGTCCAGGCCGCCGCTCGCCCCACCCCGGCGTGTGGATCTTCCGCCAGAGACTGGTAGGTCACTTCGTTCGGCCGTGTCAACGCCAGCCGCCAGGTCTCCAGCATTCCCCGTGCGCCCGGTTCGGCATTCGCGGACGCGGGCGATTCAAGTTCAGTCACCTGTACCTCCCCTTCACTGCAACCGAGACGCGGCCCGCACGCGGAAGAGCAAAGCCGACCAGGTCTCATCCACCGAACTGATCTTGTAGTCCACCATTCCGTGCGCCAGCCCGGCCTCACGCACGCGCGTCTGTGTCAGGTCAGACGCGGCGCCGGAGGTCTTCTTTGGCCAGGCGATCCAGAGTGCGCCTGAGCCCAAGGCCGCGGCAAAGGCGGGCATGCAAGAATGGAGCCGCGCACGATCCCGTACCAGCCAAATCGATAGGCCTGTGCCGGGCTTCCTGCCGCGGCGCACGCTTAGGGAGGCCGGCAGGGGCTGCAGTCGGGCGCCGAAATCCGCCGGGGCATCGATGAGCGTCAGGCTCGATGCCTGCTGCAGACCCAGCTTCTTCGAAGGCGGGGTGTCGGCATTGGCAGCGGAGACCGACCTGTGCCGGCGGTCGTTGACGATGAAGCCCCCGGCGCGCAGCGAAGGGGCTGATCCGGCTACCTCGCCGCGGCTCCGGGCGATCAAGCGGACGCGCCTGTCAGCCCTGTTGGCTGCGCCGCCCACCGGCCCCGATCGTGCCGTCGAGGAAAGCCGCGATGCGGGGGTAAGCGTCCAGTCGGTTGCGAAGCCTGACGAGCCCGTGGCCCTCATCGGGGTAGATCAGCAGTTCCACAGGCACGCCCCGTTCCCGCAGCGCAGCGGCGATTTGCTGTGCTTCGCCGACCGGCACGCGCGGGTCGTTGGCACCGTGGATGATCATGAGCGGCGTGCGGATGCGGTCGACGGCGTTGGCCGGCGAGATCTGCATGAGCAGCTGGCGATGCTTTGCCAGGCTGCCGTACTCCGCCTCGCGCACTGACCTGCGGTATGCGCCGGTATTCTCCAGGAAGGTGACGAAGTTGCCGATGCCGCAGATGTCGACGCCGGCCGCCCACAGGTCCGGATCACGCACCAGGGCGGCCAGGACCATGAAGCCGCCGTAGCTGGCCCCGTAGACGGCCAGCCGCGCCGGATCGACGTCCGGCTGCTCGCGCAGCCACAATCCGGCGTAGGCGAGGTCGGCGACCGCGTCCGGGCGTCTCTCGACGTCATCCAGGTGCGCGTAGGTCTTGCCGTAGCCTGTCGAGCCGCGCACGTTCGGCGCCAGGACGGCGATCCCCTGCGCGGCCAGGTACTGGAGCTCGGGCAGGAACTGCGGGCGCGCCTGCGATTCCGGCCCTCCGTGGGCGTACACAACAGCCGGCCCGCGTTCGCGGCGAGCCGCCGAGCGGAAGTACCAGGCCGGGATCTCGCGACCGTCAAACGATCGATAGCGGATCAGCGCTGGCTCCACCAGGCCCGCATCCGGGATGCCGGTCGGACTGGAGTGTGTCACCGGCCCTATCACACCCGCCTCGATCTCCCACACCCAGATCTCGGCCGCGCGTCGGGGAGTGGTGAAGGCAAAGGCGAGCCTGCGGCCGTCGCCGGAGAAGACCGGCGGGACGAGGTCCTTCGGACTGATAACCCCGGCGGGCAAGTCCGGCGCAGTGCGCAGGTCACCGGTGATCAGGTCCAGACTGAGCAGCTGGTGCCCGCCGTCCTGATTGGCCGCCCAGACCAGGCGATCGCCGGACGGTGAGGCCCGCAGGTAATTGATGTCCGAACGCGCCTCGTGAGCAATGGAGCGCTCGAGCGACAGCCGGTCGATACGGACAACAGCGGCGAGCTCGCGGTCCTGGTCGGAGAGGCAGTAGACCGCCTCCCCGCCCGGGCCATAGGCCGGGAACTCATGCCGCACGTCGCCGGCGTTGGCTGTCAGAAGCCGGGCGCCGCCGCCGTCGAGGTCAACTTCAAACACGTCCTGGTTCATGCTGTTGTGCGAAAAGGAGACCAGGACACGCAAGCCGTCCGGAGAGAACGCCTGGGGGATCATGATTCCCGATTCGCGGTTCTCCCACACCATGCGCTCAGCGCCTGATTCCAGGTCGAGTGCGTACAGGTCGTAGACGGCACGATCACGGCGATTTGCGGCGAAGGCGATCGACCGCCCGTTCGGAGCGCAGCCTCCGAGGATGTGCATGGCGCCGTCGTCGAAGGTCAGGCGTCGCTCGTCCGAACCGTCGTCGCCGATGGTGAAGATCTGCGCATTCTCATTGCCCCCCGCATCGCGCGTGAAGATCAGCCGGCGTTCGACCGGCGAATACGCGGCACGCATCACGCGCTCCGCGCCAAAGGTGACCTGTTCCGGCCAGCCCCCTTGCGAGGGCATGGCCCAGATCTGGTTGTCGCCGGTGATGTTGGTCAGGAAGGCCAGGCGCGAACCGTCCGGAGAGAAGGACGGCTGGACCGCGGCGCGGATGTGCAGGTAACGCTCGATCGACGGAGCTCCAGGCGCCGGCTCGGTGGGAGTCATTCTTCGCGCACGCGCTCGGGCGTGATCCGGATGGCGGCGGAGTACTCCGCCGCCATCTCTTCGGGGGTCATGCCGATATCGGCGATCCCCTGCCGATACTTCTCGACGTAGGCCGCGTTACCTGTCGCCGGGGGCGCCTGAGGATCCACAACCGCGCGGCCCCACAGCACAAGGATGGACCCGCCCCACTCGTCGCTGTTGAGATGGAAGGCCACGCCAGGATGGGCAAGGAGATTGTGGATCTTGCGCGCATCCGGCTTGCTGTAGATCAGCAGGCTCGTGCCGTCCCACAAGAACCAGATGGGTGTCGGCTGCGGGAGCCCGTCGGGCCGAACCGTCGTCAGCCAGGCGATCTTCTCCTGCCGGAGTCTGGTCTGGACCGCGTCACTCAGATGGAGTGCCATTGCCCGCCTCCCAGGCTGTTCGTTCCTCGGTGCAGCGAGAATGAGTCCGGGTGCCTGTGCACGGTTCTCTCCTGGCCCCGCGGCACGGAGAGTGTGTCGGTCTGCCGCCGGAATACTGCACGGCCAGCGCCGGGTGGCGCCACTAGGGGTCCGCCGCCATGCGGGCAGGCGCCGATTCCTTGAGCACCGTCCACACCAGCGCCGCTCCGATCAAGAGCACCGCGCTGTTCACGTAGAAGGGTGAAGCCGGGGAGACGTTGTCGTACAACCAGCCTCCGGCCAGCGGTCCGATGGCCGCGCCCAGGTAGTAGGCAAAGGTGTACAGCCCGTAGCTCGTCCCGCGGGCATCCACTCCGGCGATGTCGGCCACGAAGGCGCGTTCGGCCGGGATGGAGGCGGCGTAGCCCAGCGATTCGATCCCCCACAGCACGGCCAGCGCCAGTACACTCCCCAGGTAGGGGATCAGAATCGAAGCGGCGGCGCCGACGATCAGTCCCAGGACCATCAGACCCTTGCGGCCAAACCGATCGGCCAGGTAGCCGGTGCGCGACGGCAGGACGGCACTGATGATCGCGGCCGGCAGGTAGGCCAGGGCCAGTTCTTGTGTCCCGGCACCCAGAGCGTCCTGCAGGAAGATCATCAGGAGCGGCCACACCATCGCCGACGAAGCCCCGGTCACGAACACAATGCCCATCAACGCCCAGAGTTGGCCCGAGACAGGCCGGTCTTCAATCGGCGTGCCGGCAGCGGGCGGCCGGGTCTCCGGCACGCCTTTCCAGGCCCGCCACAAGGCGAAGAGAGCCGGAATCGTGTAGCCGAGGAACAGCCAGCCCCACACCTGGCTCAGTCCCCCGCCCCCCTCCTCGAGAGAGAAGAGCACGGCCATCCCCAGCGTGGTCCCGAAGATCGCCCCCCGGTTGGTGGCCTCATCGATGACGCCGAAGTTCTGGCCGCGGCCGCTGGCCGCGGCGACGTCAGCGACGATGGTCAACGCAGAGAGCCACAAGAACGCCTGACCCAACCCCTGAATGAGACGCGCCAGCGTCAGGAGCCAGATGCGGTCGGCCTGCGCGAAGACCAGCATGGCGGCGGCGTATCCTGCCAGGCCCAGGAGAAGGAAGGGCCGCCGTCCCCAACGATCCAGGATGCGCCCCAGGAAGGGCCGAACCAGCACCGGGACGAGCGAGAAGGCGGAGAAGAAGCCGCCGACCTCCAGGGCGGTCGCACCCAGCTCGCGCCCATAGATGGGCAGGACAAACGATAGGATGCCGAAGGGGAATGAGACCCAGAAGACAGCCTGCCACAGGCTGCCCAGAGTCCCGGAGTTCGGGCGGGGCGTGTCGGTTGTCATGTGTCCGGTTCCTTCAGGCGATTGTCCCGGGTCTAGTGATCCCAAGACCGCACGGTAGGCGCGCGGCTGGTGTCGTCTGAATCGCAACCCCGGCCGCAATCAAGGTTGTGGCGACGGCAGCCGAGGGGCGCTCGCTCAGGGGCGCTGATTGTAGTGTCTGCGGCGGAGTTGTGCTACCCGTCCGGCAGGACCTGACAGCTGATGGCCCAGCTGGGGACCCCGGCGCACGGATTCAACCCCCGGTTCCAGCCGCTGGCCAGAATCGCCTCCCCTCCGCCCTCGAGGCTGTCTTCAGTGCACATCGCCAAGGCGAGGAACGGTTCCGCCGGATCGACGAAGCCGACAACCAAGAGCTCAACAGTGCTAGCCGGAGACAGCGGCGGGACGGCCTGGCCCTCCACCCAGGAAGCCGTGGCGGAGACCTGGTTGGCGCGGCCGAACAGCCTGCCGTCGGGAAGGACGCTCCCTTCGCTCAGAGTCATCTGCACTTGAGTCTCGCTGAGATTAGCAGGTCCGAAGAGACCTGGCGACGACATCTCGCAGCCGGCATGGTAATCAACAGTGAAAGTCCCGGAGGCGAAGTCTACGACCACCTGGTAGCTGTAGTCGAATCTCTCGTTGCAGCGTTCCTGATCCCAGAGGATGACACCCTCATCGCGGCAATCGCCGATGAGCGTGCCTTGCCCAGGCAAGCCACCCCCGGCCACGCCCTCCGCCTGAAGGGCATCCAGCGCGCCCTGCACCAGCGCGCTCTCGGATTCGTCCTGCCCCCCTGCTCCAGTCCCCGGCGCGCCGGCAGAGGTCCCGTCCTGCGTGCCCTCCCCGGCGAACTCGTAGACATCCTGTGGGTCGAAGAAGTTCACCTGGCCCACCAGGGGCCAGAGATTGCACGACAACGTCGCAGACGCCAGCACGAAGGCCAAGCCCAGTAGAACGCGGATCGGAGTGACCCTTCGGCGTTGACCAGGACCTCTCCCGCTGACCATCTCTCCTCCTCCTGCCGGGCGGTGTGCCATTTGGCGGCTTCCGGCACGGGCTACGTCGGCTGCGTCAATCCGGTCATTCGGGCACACGCCTCCCAGAGCCGCCGGGCGGCGGCTGCATCGTAGGTGAGCGGATGCGAGGCCGCTTCCTGCTTGCGCACGAAGTACTTGCCCGTCATGCCGGCGACCTCGGGCGAGGTGGCCAGGTAGATGCTCGTTTCAGCGCCCTGCTCCACGGTGCGTGCGAAGGGCCGCAGCAACGGCATGACGAAGCGGAGTAGAGGCCCGTTGTTCCTGGCGAAATCGGTGGCGATGAAACCCGGGTGGAGCGCATTCGCGGTGACGGGCGTACCCGCCAGCCTGCGAGCGAGTTCGTAGGTGAACAGAATCAGTCCAAGCTTGGCCTTGCCGTACGCGCCCATCCCCAACCCCGGGTAACCACGCCGCGACTCCAGGTCCTCGAAGTCCTGGCTGCCGCGCTGGTGTGCATCCGAAGAGACATTGATGATGCGTCCCTGCGGGCTGGCGCGGAGTGGTTCGAGCAAGAGGTTGGTGAGCAGGAACGGAGAGAGCAGGTTGAGCGCCAGCGACAATTCGATGCCGTCCGGGCTGAGGCGACGGCGGGAGAAGTATGCGCCGGCGTTGTTGACCAGGACGTCCAGCCGCGCGGCCCGCCGCCGGACCGTCTCCGCCAGCCGGCGGGTCTCTTGTAGGGAAGCAAGGTCCGCCACAAGGAACTCGATCCTCAGGTTCTCGTTGGTGCGGCGCAGCTCAGCCAGGACCGCCTCCGCCTTGCGCGCCTCCCGACCGACCCCGATCACGCGCATCCCGGCGCGGGCCAACTCCCGGGCGGTGACCTTGCCGATGCCCGCCGTCGCGCCCGTCACCAGCGCGGTCTTGTCCTGCACGGATTGCGTCGCCGTCATTCGTCTCCTCGGCGTGAGGCCTGGAGCACGCCCCGGCTACAGCGACTACTGCACCTGCCAGACGTGCACCACCGGCTGGGCTCCATCGGCAAACAGTTCCAGCACATACAGGTAGCCGTTCCGGCGATCGTAGGCGACCTCGCCGATGCGGTACCGTCGCTGGTCGCCGGTCCCGAGCATGTCTGCCTCAACCGCATCCGGGTTGAGGAAGAGGTGCTCATCGATATCGAGCGCGGCGTACGGCTGCGGCTCCCAGGCTTGCATCTCGCCTCGGGCGACGCGCGCCAGGTCGACCGGATCGTACAAGAGGAACTGCGCATCGAAGCGGGAGCTCCACCAGCCGCGGTAGTCGTTATGGGACGGGCATTCGGCGACCTCGGCAGCAGGACACTCGCCGCCGTCGCGCGTACGGCAGACTGCGAACTGCCCGATCATGTCGGCGTCGGGACACGGTCGGGCAGGATCGTCCGGATCGAGGTAGCCGTACCAATAGCGCTCCCCGCTGCCCTTCGTCCCAGCGAAGAGCACCGCGCTGCCGCCGGAGGCCGTGGTCAGCCAGGCTGCGCCCTCCCATTCATCCGGATGCTGATAGCCATCCACGGCGTGGACGATCTCGGTCGTCGTGTCGGAGGCCTGGTAGTGCAGTAGCTCGGTCGCCTCCAACGTGGCCCCGGGAGCCGGCGCCGAACCGTCGTCCTGCCAGGGGCGGTACGCATAGAGTGCCGGCCCCATGCCGGACCAACCGCCGTCGCGGTATCTCCCGGTGCCGACTACGCGGCCCTGCACGTATGCCGCGGCCCAATCGGAGGGGATCTCCAACATATAGCCGTTGATCGCGTAGGTCGAGAAGCCTTCCAGGAACCATGCGCCCTCGGGCTCCGGAGAAGACAAGTCCGCACGGAACCAGGCGTGCGAAGCGGCCCACGGATCTGGCGCGAGATGTTGCCCGAAGGCGATGTGCACCAGCGGACCGGTCGCCGGCGAATCGAGGTAAAGCAGACCGACCCTTGGGATCTCGTCCAGGCCGTCGAAGCGCCCCTGAGTCACTTCCGCGAAAGGCTGGAGGAACTCCGCCCGGTTGAGGCCAGATGGCGCTCCCGCCGCCAGCGGCATCGGGATGCTCACTTCGGCCACCTGGTCACCATCGGGAAGCTCGCCGTACGGCAACCGATCATGGCCGGTGATGAAGAGCGATCCGGGGAAGCCGTCCTGCGGGCCGGCTGGATCACCGTCCTGACGGAAGGTCATCGCCGCGCCGCCATAGGCGAAAGTCCGCGGTCGGTCACCGC
>DAIRVC010000092.1:7292-10461 GCA_036803025.1 Anaerolineales bacterium | reverse complement strand
CGGCCGGTGCGCAGGATGACCTTGCCGTCGATGGCCTCGCGCAGGATGGCGTTCGGGCTGCCGACGTCGTCCGGGTCGGCCGGGGTGATGGTGGCCGCCTTGAGCCCCAAGCCGGTGCGCAGCATCGCCCGGGCGGCGTCGTTCAGGACCCGATTGGCAGTGCGGCGGCGGTTCTCCAGGCTGAGGTCGAAGTGCTCAAAAGTGAGCGGCAGGCGGCTGACCGAGGGGTCGAGGACCCGCAGCGCCTCAAGCAGGAGCTCCTGGCCGGTCTGGTCGCCCCCGAGGATGACGATGGATTGTGTCGTTGCAGTGGACATCCGGCACCTTGGGTACAGCCGAAGCCGGCCGGATCAGGTCGGCGCGGGGATGAAGCCTTCGATCGAGATGTCGTCGCTGTAGACCGGGGACTGGCGGCCCTGGGCGTCGCGGTACTGGACGGAGACGTAGAAGCCGAGCCAGTTCAAAGCCACGTCGGCCAGAAAGGTCTTCGACGGCTGGAATCGCTCCCAGGCCACATCGGAGAGTTCTTCCAAGGTGGCCGGCGAGCCCCGGGCCAGGATACGCATCTCGGTGACCTCGGCGTAGGTGCTGCTCGCCTGGAACGCGGCCTCGATCTCGACGGTGTTCCCGGCCAGCCCCAGCACGCAGCAGCGCCCCTCCTCGAGCAGGACGGAACCCGTCACGGGCAGGTACGCTGTAGGGCCGGGCGGAGGCTGTGTCGCCGGGCTGTACAAGGCGCCGACGCGGGTGGATAGGTATGCGATGTGGGTTCCCTGACGGGCGACCTGGCTCGACAGCGCGGCCAGCGTGGGATCGGGCGAAGGAGCAACGCTCTCTCGGCAGGCGAGCGCCGTCGAGGCGAGCAGCACCGCGGCTGTCATTCCCCGCCAGACGTGCGAGCCTGCCGCGGCGGGTTGCCGGCGTGAGGTGTGAGGTCCGGGAGAATGGGTCCCCATGCGTGTCGGGCTTCTGTGCACGGGGTTGATTATAGCCGTCGGGGGCGGGGATGGTGGCGGGCGGTGCCGGGCTCATCCGCCGGTTGCGGCGGCGCGCAGGCTGATCACGGCCAGGAAGAGACACAGCCCGGCATACACCCAGGCAGCGCGCCGGTCGTCGCGGCCGCGGCTGAAGGCGTAGTAGGCCGGCAGCGACAGCGCCGTGACGAATCCATACAGCAAGTGCACCGAGCGCTCCGGCCTGGCGCCCGCAAGCCACTGAACTGCGCCGATCAGCCCTTGCGCCACAAAGAGCAGCTCGCCACTGGCCAGGATGCCCCATAGCGTGCCGTCGACGCCGCGGCGCCGCAGGGCGGAAGCGAGCGCCCATACGCCGGCCAGGAGGGAGAACAGCAAGATGGCCGTCGCCAGCCGGTCATGAATCAGCGTCAGGGTCATTCAGCCTCCGCTCGATCCGGACCGCTGCGCGCGGCTGCCGTAGCCGCCGCGCGCAACGTAGGCCGGTCAGACTCTAAAGCCGGTAGATCTCGCCGTACTTGCCCTTGAGGTAGCGCAAGTACGGTTCGGGAGAGAGCGCTGCGCCGGTGACGCGTTCGATGAGCTCCATCGGTTCGAACTTCGCGCCGTGCTTGTGCAGATTCTCGCGCAGCCAGTGGAGCAGGCCGCCAAACTCGGCCCGCTCGATCTGCTGCGGCAAGTCCGGGATGGCTGCGAGGATCGTCTCCCACAACTGCGCCGCCACCAGGTTGCCGAGCGCGTAGGTGGGGAAGTAGCCAATGCCGCCGAACGACCAGTGAATGTCCTGGAGCACACCCTTGGCGTCGTTGGGCGGGGTCAGCCCGAGGTACTCCTGCATGCGGCTGTTCCAGGCTTGCGGAAGGTCGGGCACCGCCAGCGTGCCCTCCATCAACGCCAGCTCGAGCTCGAAGCGCAGCATGATGTGCAGGTTGTAGGTAGCCTCATCCGCGTTGACGCGGATCAGCGAGGGCGAGACCTTGTTGATCGCCCGGTAGAAAGACTCCAGGTCGACCTGGGACAGGTTCTCCGGGAACAGCTCCTGCAGGCGGCCGTAGAAGGCCTTCCAGAAGGCGCGGCTGCGGCCGACCAGGTTCTCCCAGGTGCGCGACTGCGACTCGTGGACCGCCAGCGAAAGCGCCGCGGCCAGCGGGGTCCGATCGAAGCGCGCCGGAATGCCCTGTCCGTAGAGCGCATGGCCCGTCTCATGCAGTGTGCTGAAGAGCGCGTCGGCCAGGTAGTCGGCGTCGAAGCGCGTGGTGATGCGCACGTCGCCGGTGTTGAAATCAGTCGTAAACGGGTGAGCAGATTTGTCTTGCCGGCCGCGCTGCAGGTCGTAGCCGAAGCGTTGAGCGGCCTCCAGCCCGAAGGTCCACTGTCGATCCTCGGGATAGTGCTTGTAGAGGATCGCATCATCCACGACCGGGCCCTTGGAGGCGATAGCCTGGATCAGTTCGACCTGGCGCGGCCGCAGGGCGTCGAAGATCTGTTTGACCTGGGACGCTTTCATCCCCGGCTCGAAGTCATCGAGCAATGGGTCATAGACCGAGTCGTAGGGTGCGAAGAAGTCGGCGTACTGCCGGCGCATCTTGACGATCTGAACCAGGTGTTCCTGGAAGATGGAGAACTTCGATTCGGCGCGCGCCTGCTGCCAGGTCTGGTTGGCCAGGGAGGTGATGCGGCTGAACTCAGCCACATACTCGGCCGGGACTTTGCGCTCCTTTTCATAGAGACGGCGGGTCACGCGCAGCAGCCGGACGTCATCGCCGTCCGGCCCCTGGGCGGCAACCTCGGACTGGGCCGCCTCGATGAGCTCGCCGACCTGGTCGCTGACGAAGCGCTCGTGGGAAAGACGGCTGAGCGTCGACAGGACCATGGCCCGTCCGTCGGCGCCCCCGGGGGGCATGTACGTCTGCTGGTCCCATCCCAGGACCGACTCGGCCGCGCGCAGGTCAGCGACCTCTCCCAGAATGTCCTTCAGTTTGGCAAGCTTCTCTCCCATCGGGGCTCCTTGTGTGGAATCAGGTGATTTGCCAACGCAGGCGCTCGCCGCGCAGGGCGGCGAGGACCTCAGCAGCGATGTCCAGCGCCGCCCGGGTCTGCGCCTCGACGGTCTGGGCGGCAATGTGCGGCGTGACGATCACGGCCGGGTGCTCCAAGAGCGGCCCGGGTCGGGGCGGTTCCTCGGCGAACACATC
>DAIRVC010000092.1:0-7282 GCA_036803025.1 Anaerolineales bacterium | reverse complement strand
GCCGGCCAGGCGGCCGGAGTCGAGCGCCGCCAGCAGGGCGGTTTCGTCGATCAGGCCGCCGCGCGCCGTGCACACCAGGCGGGCGCCGGGGCGGAGAGCGGCCAGGACTCGGGCGTCGATCAGACCGCGCGTCTCCGGGGTAAGAGGTAGGTGCAGGCTGACGTAGTCCGCTTCGGCCAGGAGCGCCTCGAGGCCGAGCGGACGTGCGCCGCGCTCGGCGATCTCCAACTCGGGAACCCAGGGGTCGTGCGCGACCACGGCCATACCCAGTGCGCCTGCCCGCCGGGCGACGGCCGCACCGATGCGGCCCAGTCCGATCAGGCCGAGCGTCTTTCCACCCAGCTCGCTGCCCAGAAGCTCATCCTTGCGCCACTCGCCGCGCCGCAGGCTGGCGTCGGCCTGGGGCAGGTGCCGGGCCAGCGCCAGCATCAGCGCCAGCGTGTGCTCGGCCACGGCGTCGGTTGTGGCGCTCGGGGCGTTGACGACGATCACACCCGTCTGCCTTGCGGCCTGCACATCGATGTTGTCGATACCCACACCCGCCCGGCCGACGACGCGCAGGCGCGGCTGGGCGCGGCGGAGATGCTCGCCGGTCAGCTGCGTTCGGCCACGCACGATCACAGCGTCCACGCGGGGCAGTTCGTCCAGGCTGGCGGCCTCGATCACCGCGGCCTGCTGCTTCAGCGACGCCAATCCCTGCGGGGCCAACCCGTCGGTCACCAGGATGCGCCAATTGCTCATGGCTTCATGGATGGGCCGTCGGCTGGGGAGCGGCCGGGGCAATTGTAACACCCGCATCTTTCGCCGGAACACCGATGAGCAGCGCCAGCGGGCCAGCCTGGAGGATCCACATGGCTGCAGGCAGGCCGGCCAAGCCGGCGACGGCCCCGACCGCTGCGGCCAACCCAGCCCCGATGAGGCCGGAGACCGAGGTCAGCGCCATGACCGTTCCCGATTGGCCGGGCGCGGCGGCGTAGGCCTCGGCTTGCAGCACGGCGTACCAGCCGAGCGTACCAGCGCGCAGGGCGAGAGCCAGTCCGACCTTCGCCGCCGGCCAGGGTGAGAGCAGCCAGACGGGGTAGAGCAGGGCGACCACCGCGGCGGAGATGCGCACCAACCGGCGAGCGGGGACGCGCTCCAGGAGTGGAACGGCCAGGGCGTCGGCGATCAACCCGGCGGCCATTATGGCGCTCAGGACCAGACCGGCCTGCAGAGCGCTCAGTCCGACGACGTCGACGAAGTACAACGCCGTGTAGCTGGTCAGAATATCCATCATCAGGTCGCTGAGTTGGAGCAGCGTCAGCCAGCGGATCAACCCCGGGCGCCGCAGCGCGCGGCGCAGGTTGCCGCCCATCTGCCCGACCAGCGGCGCAGGCGATTGGGCAGCCGATCCGCCTGGAAGGCGGCGGACGGCGACGACGGTCAGGCCGAGAGTCATTGCGGCCAGGGCGAAATACGCCGCCCGCCACGTCAGGCCGAGCAGCAATACGCCGCCCAGGAACAGGGGCCCGATCAGCCCGCCGAGCGATCCGGCCAACGTCCAGCGAGCCATCGCCTGGGCTTGGCGGCCTCGGCTGGCATCGATCAGCGCTGCTTGAGACAGGCTGACGAATGCGCCGCTGGCCGGGTAACACAGGACCAACGCGGCCAGCAGGGCGGGGAACCCGGCGGCCAGGCCGGTCACGAGCAGCGCCGCGGCGAAGGCGACGCCGCCGCCGAGGATCAACCGGCGGCGCCAGGATGTGTCGCCCAGAAGCATCACGACCGGCTCGACAAGGATGTTCAGCAGTCCAGGCAGGCCCACCAGCAGGCCGACCTGTGCGTAGGTCAGTTCCAACGAGGTGCGGATCACTGGCAGCGCGGCGAAGTGCACGCTGAAGGTCAGCTCATCCAGCAACTCGATCAACAGGAAGAGGAGCATCGGCCGCAGCTGCGCCAACGCGGATCGGTCAGTTCGCCGGGTCGGGATCAAACCGTCATTGGAATCCATGCCACACCTCGTCTGCCTGCGGAGATCGGAACGAAGACGGCTCCGGCGAGGCGAGGCGGGCCACGCGTGGGTGAGGAGGGGATCTAGCCGGGAGGTCGGAGAGCGCGCAACATAGGCAGGATTATACCCGCGCCGTCGGGCGGCGTCTGGGCCGCGGCCTATACACGCCGGCCAGGTCGGTGCCCAGCATGCCGGCTTGGTAGGAGCGCGAATCGAGCCGTGTCAGGCGGCGGATCTGACCGGGCGTCAGGAGCGGGATACGCGGCACGTGATCGCTGCGTTCGGCGATGACCTCCAGCGGCCCGTCTTCTACCATCCAGTCCAGGTGGTCAAAGGCGGCCAGGTGGATCGGCCGCGTGTAGGTGCGCAATGTGCGTTCGCTGTCCAGGTTGAAGAAGGCCTCGAAGTACGACATGACCAGCTCGCGCAGGCTGCGGTAGACCGGCTCACGGTAGCGCAGCCCGACGAAGTTGGACTTGGCGACCGCCCCCCAGCACCCAGCGACCCGGAAGGGCGCCACCAGGTGGTCGTCGTCGCGCTGGGCGTGCATGTCCAGGATGAGGGGCGGGAAGCCGAGGGCACGCAGGCAGGCGGCGGCGAGCAACGCACCGTCAAAGCAGTGGGCGCGGCGGTCGAGCATGACCCGGCGCGGGCAGCGATAGAACTTGTCGGTGCTGTAGGGGAATGAATCGAGATAGGCCTGGATTCGCACCGGGCTGGTCAGGCCGGCCAGCCTGCGGCGAACGGCCGCCGGAAGGCTCTCCGCCAGTGTCTTCATGAGCGACCTCGCGGCGGGCGGTGAAGGGACTCGTCTTCGGCGATGCGTTCGACGACCGATGCCTGCCAGAGTGATTCCGGCCAGCCGCTCCTGCCTCGCGCCCGGTTGAGGCGCTCGAGCCAGCCGACCACCTCCGCCATCGGGTAGCCGAGCAGCCGCAGCGCGCCGCCGATGACCGTGCCACTGCGTCCGGTCCCTCCCTCGCAGTGAACAACCACACCCTGGCCATCGACGAGGGCGCGGGCCACCACGCCGGAGGCTTTGCGGATCTTGGCTTCATCGCCCTCCGGGTCTGCCGGCAGTCCCCCATCGACCAAATCCTGCAGCTTCACCGCAAGGAGCGGGTGCAGGGGGGAGGGGTCGTAAGAGAACGTGTCCGACGTGAGACAGACGACGTGGGCGATCCCAGCGCGCTGGAGTTCAGCCCATGGAGCGGCCGATCGCGGGTGGCGCATTCCCGCCAGAGGCGCCGGGTCGAGCAGGGCGAAGTACACGTCGTCGGGTACGACCAGACAAGCCACCTGCGGCATCTCTCGGGCGGTTAGCAGCACGGCGCCTCCTCAGGGAACGAGGTCAATCGTAGCCAGGACGGCCAGGTGATCGGAGGCGTGGCTTTCGATCACGGCCACGTCGGTCGCGGACAGGTCGGCGGTGTGCCAGATCCAGTCGATGCGCTCGATCGGTTCGACCGACGGCCACGTCAGCCCGGGCCCCTGTCCGGCCTCGGACCAGGCATCGACCCATCCAGCCTCGGCGATCAGACCGATCTCAGCATACTCCGGCAGTGCGTTCAGGTCGCCCAGGAGCAGGCTGTTGGGGCGGCTCCCCCAGAACGACAGCAGGGCGGTGACCTGCGCCCGGCGGGGGATGTGCTGTTCCTCGATGTGATGCAGATGCGTCACGAGGACGAGCAGCGGTTCACGCCGGCCGACCTCGGTCTCCGCCCACAGGTAACCGCGAGGCACGAGCGTTCCTGATCCTGGCAAGCTAGCCCAGCCGGAGGCCAGGACGGGCACGCGGGAGAGGATGGCGTTTCCCCAAACGGGGTCGGCGGTGCCGTGGAAGAGGAAGGGCATGTTCAGGCGGCGGGAGAGCCAGGCCGGCAAGTCGGTCGAACCATCCACCAGCCAGCCGCGCGAGACCTCCTGCAGGGCGATCAGATCGGCGCCGCTGGCTTCGATGACCCGGGCGATTGCCTCCGGGTCCTGGTGCCCGGCCACATCGAATGCGGAGTGGATGTTGTAGGTCAGCACCCGCAAGGGAAAGCCTGCCGGCGGGCGGTGCGACGGCTGCGGGGAGGAGTCTAAGGCGAGGGTGATGAGCCCCAGCAGCAGGCAGAGTGCCGCGGCGGGCCAGGCCCGGCGGTGGGACGTGACCCGAACGGGCGCCAGAGGTGCGGCGGCCACAATTCCCAGGCCGACCAGCGCGCCGGCCACCGGGAGGATGACCGCCCGAGGGATCGGAATGGCGATCTGCAGCGACCCATAATAGAGGAAGGTCAGGGACAGGAAGAGCAGCAGGCCCGTGCCGACGACAGCCGTCGTCCGCCGCAGCCCGCGCTGCTCCGGGACACAGGCTGCCGTGAAAAGCAGGCCCCAGCCCCAGCCATGCAACAATTGAGAGAGGATGACGACCGCAGCGAAGGAGGGGGCAGGCCGGCCCGCCCCGGCAGCCGCCAGGCTCAGGTATAGCGCCGCGGCCGGGGCAATCGCTGCCCGGCCGCGGAAGCCCGTGACGAATCCCAGCGCCATCCCTACGGCAGCCGCCAGGTTGCCGGCCATCACCCATGCCAAGGCCAGGTGGGCTGGGCTGGCGGCGACGGCAGCAATCCAACCCTGGTTCTGATAGACCAGGCACTGAAGCATCAGGAAGGGGCCAAGCGCCAGCAGGGGGAGGACCCGGACGGTCCGCGGATCGGCGGGGGCATCAGACGCCGGCCCGGGCTCGCGCGCGGCCAGGACGACCGCGGCGACCGACATCAGCCCGAGGACTGCCACGGGCAGCGGGCCAGGAAGCCAGGACAAGTCGAGAGTCCCGGCGGCGCCCTTGATGGCGCTGTCGAGTGCCAGGCCGAGCAGCAATCCCGCGGCCAACCTGACCGCCCCGGCTTCACCGGCGTGGAACTCATGGCCGAACCAGAGCGGCAGGAAGAGGACGAACAGCGCCGCGCCGCAGACTGAGAGACCGAGGTCGAGGGCCGGAAGGTTGGATACCTGTTCGGCCAGCCGCAGCAGCGCCAGCCCGCCGACCGAGAAGAGCAGCGCCGGGCGTGGACCGAGAATCCGGCGGACGCCGGCGGCCAGGAACGCGGGCAGGAAGGCGGACACAGCCAGCCCGGCCATCTGGAAGGGACCGGCGCCGCGCGCGCCGGCCAGGTACCAGGTCAACAAGGGGAAGAAGACGCGCAGGCACTGCAGCCCAAGCGTGACCGTCAGGGCCGACCAGGCTAGCGCGCGCAGCGTGTGCGGCTCGAAGAAGCGGCGCATGGGTCGGGCGGCGCAGGCGCGGATCGCCGGGCATTATATCCGCGGACGCCCATCCGAGCCGTCACGGGGTTTGTGCGATAATTGGCGCGCCGCTCTGGAGGAACGTCCGAGTGAAATCAGCGCAACTGTGCGTGCTGGGCATGGGGTATATCGGTCTGCCGACGGCCAGCATGTTTGCTACGCATGGGCTGAAAGTCACGGGCGTGGACATCGACCCGCGCGTTGTAGAGGTGCTGCGCGCGGGCGGCGTGCATATCCATGAGCCGGGGCTGCGGGCGCTGGCCGAGGCCGCCTTCGCCTCGGGCAACCTGACCATCGCTACAGCGCCCGAGCCGGCTGACGCTTTCGTCATCGCCGTGCAGACGCCGATTCGGGATGACAAGCGGGCCGACCTGCGCGCCGTGACCGCGGCGGCCGAATCGATCGTCTCGTCCTTGCGCCGCGGGAACCTGGTCGTACTCGAATCGACCTCGCCGCCGCGCACGACGGTGGACCTCGTGCAGCCGATCCTGGAGCGCTCGGGCCTGCGCGCCGGTGCGGATTTCCATCTGGCTTATGTGCCGGAACGGGTCCTGCCGGGCCAGATCCTGCGCGAGCTGGTCGAGAATGCACGCGTCATCGGCGGCGTCGATCGCGCCTCGGCCGAAGCCGGCCGCGAGCTGTACTCGATCTTTGTCAAGGGACAGATTGAATTGACCGACGCCACCACCGCCGAGATGGTCAAGCTGATGGAGAACACCAGCCGCGATATCGACATCGCCGCGGCCAACGAGTTCGCCCGTCTGGCCGACCTCTTCGGCGTGGACATCTGGGAGGCGATTGCACTGGCCAACCTCCATCCGCGCATCAACATCCTGCGGCCCGGGCCGGGAGTCGGCGGACACTGTGTAAGCGTCGACCCGTGGTTCCTGGTCGAGGCGGCGCCCGAGAGGGCGGGGCTGGTGCGGCAGGCGCGCCTGACCAACGACGGCCAGCCGGCCTTTGCCGCGGCCCTGGTCGAACGAGCGCTGGGCGGGCTGGCCGGAAAGCGCGTGGCCGCCCTGGGGTTGGCTTTCAAGGCGGACGTCGACGACCTGCGCGAAAGCCCGGCCATCGAAGTGGTCGATCGCCTGCTGCAGGGCGGGGCCTCGGTGGCGTTCTTCGAGCCGTACGCGCCGGGCGCGATCGTTGCGGGGGCCGAGGGGTTCGCCAGCCTGGAACAAGCCCTGGCGGGCGCCGCGGCAGTGGTGCTGCTGGTCGATCATGCGGCCTTCCGGGCGCTGGACCCTGCCATAATCGCCCAGGCGATGCCCGGGCGCGTCGCCGTTGATCTGCGCGGCGTGTGGGATCGGCAGGCCTGGCGGTCGGCCGGTTTCCAGCTGCACGTCCTCGGGGTCGGAAAGGGCCATGCCTGAGGCCGTCTCGCCCAGTCAACTCCCGCTGCGAGTCCTGACCATCTTCGGGACCCGGCCGGAGGCGGTCAAGATGGCGCCGGTGGTCCGCCGGCTGCAGAGCACGCCGGGCGTGGCGGCGAAGGTGTGCGTGACCGCGCAGCACCGGCAGATGCTGGACCAGGTTCTCGATCTCTTCGAAATACATCCCAACTACGATCTCGACCTGATGCAGCCCGATCAGGCGCTGGCCGCCCTGAGCGCGGCGGTCTTCTCGCGGCTGGATCCGGTGCTGGCCGAGGTGCGCCCGGATTGGGTGCTGGTGCAGGGCGACACCACGACGGTCATGGCCGCCTCGCTGCTGGCTTACTTTCATCATGCCCGCGTGGGGCATGTGGAGGCCGGCTTGCGTACCGGCGACAAGTGGCAGCCGTTCCCGGAGGAGATCAACCGGCGCGTGGCGAGCGTTGTGGCTGACCTGCACTTTGCGCCGACGGCCTGGGCGCGCGACAACCTCCTGCGCGAGGGCGTCGCCCCGGAGCGTATTGCGGTCACCGGCAATCCGGTGATCGATGCGCTGCAATCGATCGCCGGGCGCGCCTACGATTTCGCCGGCGGCCCGCTGGCGGCGGTGCCGCTCGACCGCCGGATCGTGCTG
>DAIRVC010000091.1:0-10473 GCA_036803025.1 Anaerolineales bacterium | reverse complement strand
ATCGACCGCCTGCGCGCGGGCTGCCTCCAGAGTGATCTCCCCGGCGGCGTGCTGGTCGCGCAGCGGCTGGAGGGCGGTCAGAGCTACCTGCGCCAGCCGGCGCACTTCTTCCCGGCGGAGGAGGGTCAGCTGTTCGGTGTGGCGATTGAGGAGGAGCGCGAAGTGGAGTGCGTACCCTATCAGGACGAGGGCGATGGCGACAATCAGGCGACCGGAGCCGGTTTGCAGGAAGCCGGGCGGGCGCGGCAGGCTACTGGAGTGGTCGGATGAGCCCATACACGACTTCGGCACGGGCGCGGTCAATCACAGGGGCGCCCGGGGTTACGCGGCTGCAACGGCCGGGTACTCAAGGGCCGAGGTTCACTGCCCCAGGTCGGGGCCTCTGCGGCTAGTCCGCTCGGCACTGCCTTTCAGGCTGTTGCGCTTTCACCGTGGACCAGCCGCCACAAAACCTCCAAGAGCTTCCCCGGGGCTTCGCCCTTGGCCAGGAACGCATCGGCGCCGGCCGCAGTCGCCTCCGGGCCGTATTCAGCATACATCGAAAGCAGAATGATACGCGTCTCCGGTCGAAGCGACTTGATTTGCCGGGTGGCCTCCAGCCCATCCATCTCCGGCATGCGGGCATCCATCAAGATGACGTCCGGACCGAACGCTTCGACTCGAGACAGCGCCTCCAGTCCGCTTCCGGCTTCGTCGATTTCCCCGATGCGCTCCTCCGTCGCCAGCAGCGCCCGCAGGCTCTGGCGTGCCCGGCGTTGGTCGTCCACAATGAGAACCCGCAACCGATTCATCCTAGATCCACCTCTTCCTTGTTCCCCCACTCAGCGGGATCGCCATCGAAGCCCTTGCGCTGCTCGGCGGTGGTGACAGCCGCCAGGATCGCCCGCAACTGGCGGCTGAGATCGCCCTTGACGGCGAAGGCCTCGGCCCCGGCCTGGCGCGCCCGATCTGCATACTCCGGGCTCATCGAAAGCACGATCACCTGCACCTCCGGCCAGCGCGCCTTGATGCGCTGCGTGGTTTCCAGTCCGTCCAGGGTGGGCATGCGGGCGTCGACCAGGACCAGATCCGGTCGCGCCTCCTCGATCAGCCTGAGCGCCGCCAGCCCGTCGCCCGCCTCGCGCAGCTCCCCGACCTGGGGCCACGTCGTCAGCAGCGCCCGCAGGCTCAGCCGGGCGCGCGGCTGGTCGTCCACGATCAGCACCTTAACCCCTGGGCCGCTGTGACTCTGCTCGGTCATCATGCGCCTGGCTCCTTCGGGACCAACTCCAGAGTAGCCCTTCCTCGGCCGGCCGTCATCCGACAGAAGAGGCATTCCCCCGGCGGACGTGCCGCACGGGGGCGTAGGCTTCCTCCGCGGATCGATGAGGAGAGGGTCTACAACGCTTGAGGGAGGCGGCGGGCGCGCGCAATTCATCCCCTTCAGGGGTGCGTTGCGCAGCTGCCGGGCGGGGAGCCGTCTTTCGGCCCGCCCACACGGCCCGCCTCGCGGCCGCAGGAGCCCATCCGGGAATCGAATGGTCCCTGGCTGCTGCCGCACTCAGGATAGGCCGCTGTCTCGCGCCCGACAAGCCGCAAGCGCGGGAACCACGCTCATCCAAAAGAGGGATGCGTTGCTGCGGGGGCTTCCGGCCGATGCCCCCCGGGCGCCGAGCCCGAGCTAAGCGGTCTCCGGCCCCGGCACGTCGTCGAGCGAGGCCAGCCCTTCGCGCAGGGCGTACAGCGCCGCCTGGGTGCGGCTGGCCAGGTGCAGTTTGCTGAGGATGTTGCTCACGTGGGTGCGCACGGTCATCTCGGTGATGACCAGCTGCTCGGCGATATCCCGGTTGCTCTTGCCTTGCGCCAGCAGCCGCAGGACCTCCACTTCCCGGTCGGTGAGCGGGTCGGGGGAGAGCGGCTTCTTGGGGGGCTGCGCCAGTTCAGACAGGACCTTGCGGGCGATCGAAGGTTCGAGGGTCGGCTCGCCGCGGTGTACCTGGTGAATCGCCCGGATCAAGTCATCCGGGCCGGAGTCCTTCAACAGGTAGCCGAGCGCACCGGCCTTGATGGCCGGGAAGACTTTGTCGTCGGCGGCGAAACTGGTCAGCACCAGAATGCGCGGGGCGGTGGGTTCGGCCGTGATCTGGCGGGTCGCCTCGATCCCATCCATTCCCGGCATGACCAGGTCCATGAGGATCACATCCGGCCGCAGCTTGCCCGCCAGAGCGGCCGCCTGGGCGCCATCCTCGGCCTCGCCCACGACCTCAATCTCACTCTCGGTCGACAACAGGGCGCGAATGCCCTTGCGCACAATGGCGTGGTCGTCTGCGATGAGCACCCGAATGGGCGTGGTCATGATTTTCCCGATTCTCCTGACTGACGCTTTCCCGCCGGCGGGCGGGTCGGCTGAAACGGGACCCGCAGCCGGACGCGCGTCCCTTCCCCCGGCCGGCTTTCGATCCCTAATGTAGCATCGATACGTTCCGCCCGCTCACGCATTCCCGGCAGACCCAGGCCACCGCTTACGCCAGCCTGCTGCGGGGCGAAGCCGTGTCCGTCGTCGCTCACCTCCACGGTGAGCAGCTGGTCGTCGCACGACAGCCGCAGCCAGACGTGCTCGGCCTTGGCATGCCGCAGGACGTTGTTCATCGCCTCCTGGGCGATGTGGTAGACCTCTTCCTGAATAGGCAGGGGCAACTGCGCGATGCACTCGGCCCCGTCGACGGCCAGCTCGGCCAGCGTTCCGCCGCGCAGCTCGACCGCCTCCAGGCGCGCCTGCAAGGCCCCAACCAGGCCGCTCCTCTCCAGTGCCGGCGGCCGCAGCTGGAAGATCAGCAGGCGCATTTCACGCAGCGCCTCTTGGGCCGTGTCGCGCAATTCGCGCAGGTGTTCGGCCGCCTCCACCGCACGGCCGTCCGTCAGCAGGCGCGCCGCCGCCTCACCGTACAGCGTCACGCTGTAGAGCGACTGGGTGACCGAATCGTGCAGCTCGCGCGCCAGACGGGTGCGCTCGGCGGTGGCGGCCGCGCGCGCCGCCTGCTCGCGCAGCCGGGCCGAATCGATCGCCAGGGCCGCCTGGTGGGCCACGCCGCGCGCTAGATCGATCTCCTCGTCGGAGAAGCCGCGCCGCTCGCCGTAGTAGAGCGCCATGGCGCCGAGGGCTTCGTCCCGGGCGATCAGCGGCAGGGCCAGGACGGTCTGGAACCGCTCGGCGAAGCCGCGCACCGCTTCCCACTCCGGCTCCGACGGCCAATCGCGGCCGGGTCCGGGTGCCCCAATCGTCCCCAGGATGTCCGGGACGACGACCGGACGCCGTTCGAGCATGGCCCGACCGGTGATCCCTTGGCCGATGGGCACATTCAACGCTGCGGTCAGCTGCGGGTCCAGCCCGCAGGTCGAGCCGAATTCCAGGATCCCGGTGTCCGGGCGCGGCTGCAGAATCGCCGCGGCCTCCGACCCGACCAACTGGCAGGCCTGTTGGACGATGAAGTTGAGGATATCCTGCAGGGACTGCTGAGAATTCAGGACCGCCAGTACCTCGCGCAGCCCCTCGGCCACGCGCCGCCGAGCGTCCGATTCTTCCCGTCCCTGACGCTCGGACTCGTACAGGCGGGCGTTGTCGATCGCCACCCCCATCTGCTGGCCGATGCCGGCCAGCAGCGACAACTCCTCGGCGGTGACCTCCCGATCCACGACCGTGGCCAGCGTGAGGCCGCCCAGCAGCTGCCCTTTGACCTCCAGCGCCACGGTCACCGCCCAGCGGATGCCCTCGGAGCGCAGCAGGTCCGCGATCCGCTCGGTCATCGTCGCACTGCCGGTTTTCCAAATCGTCGGCCGCCCGGCATGCTGTGCCGCCAGGAGCAGAGTCTGATTGAGCGGGACGCGGGCCGTGCCGGCAAGCAGCCCCGGCGTCAGGCCGTGGGCGGCCATGCGGACCAGCATGACCGGCGTCTCGCCCGCCTGGACGCGCCAGGCGGCGCCCATCTCCAGCGGCACGACCTCGCAGGCCATATCCACACCGGCCTGCATGATCTCGCGCAGGTCGAGCGAGCGGCTGACAACCGCGGAAACGGCGTTGAGGGTTGCCAGCTCGCGCGTTCGCTCATGCACCTTACGTTCCAGGCCCGAGTACGACTCGCGCAGCTGCGCAGACATCTCGTTGATCTGGTCGGCCAGGTCCTCGATCTCGTCGCCGGTGCGGGCCTCCACCTTGTGGCCGAAGTCCCCGCCGGCGATCTCTTTGGCCACGCGGGTAACCTCCAGGATCGGCCGTGTCAGCTGCACCACCCGCAGCATGACGACCAGGGCGGGCACGACCAGGCCGAGGCCGAGCAGCAGTAGCAAGAAGGAGGTGTACGAGCGGCTGGAACCGGTGACGGACGACCAGCTCTCTTCGGTCACCAATCCCCAGGGCGTCCCCGGAACGGGTGCGAAGCTGGTCAGGACGTCGAGACCCTGGCTGTTGCGCATGTGCAGCGCGTCGACCTGCCCCTGGGCGACCCGTTCGACGATCCAGGTTTCGGCCAGCTGACTCCCGATCAATGCGCTGTCCGGGTGGTAGATCAGCCGGCCGTTGCTGTCGGTCAGGAGGGTATTGTGCCCCTCGGCAATGCGCAGCTTGACGATCCCCCCGTAGAAGGCGCTGAAGGTGGGTGCGCCCAGGCGGAACATACCCACCACCGCCCCGCCCAGCCCGCCCTGCTCGGTCAACAGCGGCACCGCCACGGCAAAGACGTCCTCGCCTGTCGAGTCAAGGCTGAAGACGTCCGAAAACGTTGGCCCCATCGTACGCAGCATCTGGTGGAAGAACGCGCGATCGCTCCAATCGGCGCCCACCATCCCGCCGCGATCGCCAATGCCGGCCGCAACCACGCCCTGGTTGCTGAGGATCACCACGCCGCCGTCGAAGACCACCAGCCGGTTCTGTGCCTGCGCCAGGAGATTGCCTTGCACGATCGGGTCGGCGCGGCGCAGGCCCGGATCTTCAGCCAACGTCTCGAGAAGGTCGGTATAGGCGGTGAGCTCGGAGGTCAGTTGGCCGGCCGAGAGGCGGGTCAGCTCCCGGTTGCGGCCGAGCACCAGGTCCTCGGTCACCTGCTGATAGGAACGCAGGATGACCAGCGCCACCGCAAGCAGGATCAGGCTGGTCGGGATGAGCGACCAGGCGATGATTCGGTTGCGGAGACGGCCGCGCCTCTGCATCGATGTGCCGCTCAGATGCCGCTCGTCTGCGCGGCCTCGATCTGCGCCGCGGCCTCGATCATCAGATCCGCCGGCGCCTGACCCACGGTCAGGATCTGGTCCCAGGCATCGTAGGCGATGCGCCGGGCCTCGGACAGGTTGGGGAAGACCTCGGCCACGACCGAGTAGCCCTGCAGGTGCCCGTCGGCGAAGGCGGCCAGGTCGACGGCGTTCGTTTGGCGGGGGTACTCCTCGCGGATAGCCCTGATCCAGTCCTCCACCAGTGAGGCGCGCGCCGGCTGCAGGAAATTCGCCTCGGCCATCGCCCGCCCATAGGTGGGACTGATCAAGAACTTGAGGAACTCCCAGGCTTCGTCGGGATGCGCCGTGCCGGCGAAGATGCCGAAGCCGTCGGTCGTCGCCAGCGTGACCTTGCGCACCGGGCCGGAGGGCATTGGCGCCAGGCCGATGCGGAAGGTGGCGGCGCTGATGATATCCTTCAGCGCCCAGGAGCCGTCTTCGGCCATCGCCACCCGGCCGTCGATGAACGCCTGGCGGGTGGCCATGCCCTGCTCAGGCGGCGTGACGGCCAGGACCTGGTCATCCCAGATGCGCGCCCGCAGCCACTCGATCGCCGCCAGCGCTTCGGGCTCTCCCATCAGGCAGCGGCGCTGGTCGGCTGGATCGGCGAAGTGCCCGCCCCAGCCGTTCACATGAATCTGAAGCCGGTCCCAGGAGACGTCGGTGATGCTCCCCCATTGGTCGATCTGGCCGTCTCCGTTGCGGTCGTGCGTCAGGCGGCGCATCGCCTCCAGATAGTCGTCGTGGTCCCAGGAGGCATCGGGGTAGTCGACTTCGAACTCGTCGAACAGGTCTTTGTTGAAGTAGAGCGCCAGCGCGCCGTGGTACTTGGGCAGCGAAAACTGGTGCCCGTTGGGCAGGAAGAACGATTGATACTGGACGGGGTCCCAGTCGGCGATCGTCTCGGCATCCAGATCGGCCGCCACATACGGGCGCAGATCGAGGGCGAAGCCCATCTGCGCCCATGTCGGGCCGTAGGTGCAGCAGGCCTGGAAGACATCCGGCGCCGTCCCGGCCTGGAAGTCGGCGGTCATGCGCTGCTCGAAATCCTCCGGATCGGGGATGTAGAAGACGCGGATCGTTGGGTGCTCGGCGTGGAAGACCTCCAGCATCTCCTGGACCATGGGGGGAAACCACTCGGTCCGCCAATCCTGGTAGACCAGCTGGACGAGTTCCTGCGCGGACGGTGTGGGGGCGGAGCTTGATGGTGAGCAGGCCGCCAGGGCGGCCCCGCCGGCCGCGGCGCCGGTCAAGCGCAGGAACTCCCGGCGCGTCAGCCGTCGTGGGCGGAGAATTCGACCGCTGTGCGCTGATCCATCCATGTCGTCCTCGCTTGGGAGTCGGGCTCCCGTCCGCGGCCGACGGCGGTCGCCGAGACAGGCGGCTGCTCGTCCCTGCGGCCATGGCGCGGCCTGACGAGAGTATGCGCCGGAGGCTCCACGAACACAAGTGCAGGAGCGCATATCCGGGCAGGCACATCTCCGTTTGGCTCCTGGCGTGCCGGGCGATACCCAAGGAGACGGGTCAACTTGACCCGAGCAGCGCTACAGCCTAGAATGCCGCCGCGACCGATGACACGATCCGGACCGGCCCGTCTGGCAGGCACACCCCGGCCATGATCCTCCACCCCTCCGAGCGAACTGCATCTCCCCAGGCAAGGGTTGCCGGGCGTCGCTTCGGCGAGGCGACCGAGGCCGGCGGTGGCTGAAGCCTCTCGCTCCACTCGACTGCGGGAGGTGATCGCCGTCTTTCTCAAGCTGGGGTTGATCGGTTTCGGCGGTCCGGCGGCGCACATCGCCATGATGCGCGAGGAGGTCGTTCGCCGGCGTCGGTGGCTGGACGACCAGACCTTCCTCGATCTGCTCGGTGCGACCAATCTGATTCCCGGGCCCAACTCCACGGAGATGACGATCCATCTGGGCTACCTGCGCGCCGGGTGGCCCGGGTTGCTGGCCGGTGGGCTGTGCTTCATCCTGCCGGCCATGGCGATCGTCCTGGCCCTGGCCTGGGCCTACGTTCGCTTCGGATCCGCGCCGGCGGCCGGCTGGCTGCTGTATGGGGTCAAGCCGGTCGTGATCGCCTTGATCGCCTGCGCGTTGTGGGATCTCGGTCGCAAGGCGATTCGCTCGCTGCCCACGGCCGTGGCCGGCCTGATGGCCGTGGGGCTTTCGCTCCTGGGCATCAACGAGATCGCCCTGCTCTTCGCCGGTGGATTGTTCGTCATGCTGACCACAGCCGGCGGCAAGTGGCGCGCCCGGGCCGGCGCCTGGGTGCCGCTCCTGCCGCTGGGGATCTCGGCCTTCACCGCGCCGGCCTTCAGCCTGCCGCTGCTGTTCCTGACCTGCATGAAGATCGGCGCGGTCCTCTACGGAAGCGGCTACGTCCTGCTGGCCTTCCTGCGAGCCGATTTCGTCACCCGCCTCGGGTGGCTCACGGACCCCCAACTGCTCGATGCCATCGCCATCGGTCAGATCACACCCGGCCCGCTCTTCACCTCCGTCACCTTCATCGGCTATCTGTTGGCCGGGCTCCCCGGGGGCATCCTGGCGACCGTGGGCATGTTCCTGCCATCGTTCGTCTTCGTCGCGCTGACTCATCCGCTCGTGCCGCGCCTGCGCAAGTCAGTGTGGCTGGGGGCGCTGCTTGACGGTGTGATCGCCGCCTCGCTGGGGTTGATGGCGGCTGTGACCCTGTTGATTGCCCGCGCCTCCCTGGTGGACGCGCCGACGGTCATCCTGTGCCTTCTCGCCGCGGCGGCGATCCTTCGCCTGCGGGTGAACACCGCCTGGCTGGTGATCGGCGGCGCATTGGCCGGCCTGGCCATCCACCTGCTGGGGCTCTAGCCGATCGGAGAACGGATGCCCATCAAGGCAAGCGCCGCCTCTGGCCCGCGGCTTCCGCGCAACGTCTGGGTCGTCACTGCGACCTCCTTCCTGACGGACGTCTCCTCGGAGATGTTGGCGAACCTGCTGCCGCTCTTCCTGGCCAATGTGCTGGGCGTGGGCACGGCTGTCATCGGCTTGATCGAGGGTGTTGCCGAAACGACCTCCAGCCTGCTCAAGGTGTTCTCCGGTTGGTTCTCCGATCGATTGGGGCGGCGCAAAGGCCTGGCCGTCCTGGGCTACGCGCTCTCGTCGCTCTCCAAGCCGTTCCTGTACTTCGCCGCCTCCTGGGGGTGGGTATTGGGGGTGCGCTTCGCCGACCGGATGGGCAAAGGCCTGCGCACGGCGCCGCGCGACGCGCTGGTGGCTGACTCGGTGGACGAGCGCCGGCGCGGCCTGGCGTTCGGGCTGCACCGGGCGGGGGATACCGCCGGCGCCTTTGTCGGACTCTCGATCGCACTGGCCATCCTGCTCGTGACACAGCGCGGCGCGGCGGGCCTGGAGCGGGCAGTGTTCCAGAAGATCGTGCTGTTCAGCCTGATCCCCGGGCTGCTGGCCGTGGTCGTCCTGGCCCTCGGTGCGCGAGAGACCGCCCGCCCCGTGCAGTCCGCGCTACGTCCGAGCCTGCGCCTGGCCGGAGTCGACCGTCGCTTTCAGGCGTTTCTGGCGATCGTGGTCCTGTTCACGCTGGGCAATTCCTCCGACGCGTTTCTGATCCTGCGCGCGCAGGACCTCGGGCTGTCGGTCGCCGGTGTGCTGGGGATGATGATTACCTTCAACCTGGTCTACACGCTGGTGGCCAGCCCGGCCGGCGCGCTCTCCGACCGGCTCGGCCGGCGGCGCCTGCTGACAGCCGGGTGGCTGGTCTACGCAGCCGTGTATCTGGGATTCTCGCGTCTGACCGCCGGGTGGCAGGCGTGGGGCCTGATGGCCGCCTATGGCATCTACTACGGCCTGACGGAGGGCGCGGCGCGCGCCTTCGTCGCCGATCTGGTGCCCGCCGAACAGCGCGGCGCCGCGTACGGCGTGTATCACGCCGCGGTCGGTCTGGCGGCCTTCCCGGCCAGTCTGTTGGCCGGGATTCTTTGGCAAGGCACGGGGGAATGGGTCGGGTTCGGCCCGGGGGCGCCGTTCCTGTTCGGCGGCGCACTGGCGCTCCTGGCCGCCTTGCTTTTGTTGACCGTAGCCGAGCCGACTCGACGATCCGCAGAAGGGAGCCGCCCGTGAGTCGTTGGATTCCGCGCATTGGCCGCCCGGTCCGCCGTCAGGGCGCTCAGACGTACTTGTTGTTGATGCTGTTGAGCTTCGCCGCGGTCGTCGCCCTGACACGCCTGCTTCTCTATCTGACCGGCTACCCTCAGCTGGGCGGCGGGGCCCTCCACATCGCGCACGTCCTATGGGGCGGCCTGGCGCTCTTCTCGGCCGCGCTGCTCCCCTTGATCTACGCCAATCGATGGGCTTACCCGGCCGGCGCCGTCCTGGCCGGGATTGGCATGGGACTGTTCATGGACGAGGTCGGCAAGTTCATCACGCAGAACAACGACTACTTCTTCGCACCGGCCGCCCCGATCATCTACGCATTCTTCCTGCTCTCCGTCCTGCTCTACCTTCAGGTGCGCCGGCCGCGGCAGCGCGAGGCTCGCGCCGAGCTGTACTCGGTGCTGGAGGGCCTGGAGGATGTGCTCGACCACGACCTGGAGCCCGACGAGCATAGCAGCCTGATGCTGCGGCTGGACTACGCCCAGAGGAATGCGTCCGAGCCCGAGATCCGTCGGATGGCCGATTCGCTTCTGGCCTTCCTGGCGCCGGCCACCTCCCTGGCGCCGGACCGGCCCGACGTGATCGAACGGCTGCTCCTGCGCTGGAACCGATTCGAATCGGCCTGGCTTGGCCGCGGCAGACTGAAGCTGGCGTTGATCCTGGCGTTAGCCGCCCTGGGCCTCACCTCCGTGATCCACTTGTCCGAGGTGCTGCTGGCCACCCGGACGCCCGGCGGGCTCGAAGGCCTGGTCGCCGATCTGGTGGCCGTCGGGCGCGTAAACAGCGCCGCCGGGCTGGCCTGGTTCTCGGCCCGGATTGCACTCGAGGGCGCCGTCGGAGCGATCCTGATCATCGCCGCCATCTTGTTGGCCTTGGGCAGGGAGCGCTTCGCCCTGGGGCTCGGGTTCCTGGGCCTGCTGTTGTCCCTGGCGGGGCTCAACCTCTTGGTCTTCTACTTCGAGCAGTTCTCCTCCATTGCGCTGGCGGCGCTCCAGTTCGCCGTGCTGCTGGCGTTGCTGCACTATCAGCGCCGGGACGTGCGCGCTTCCTACGAATCGTTGCGTCGCACCTCCGAGGCGAGGGAACACTA
>DAIRVC010000090.1:0-10721 GCA_036803025.1 Anaerolineales bacterium | reverse complement strand
CCGTCGAAGTGCTGGAGATGTCGACCAACGGGAACGTGGCGCAAGTGCGCTGCGACATCGCCATCGAGCCGCGGGCGCCGCTCCCGACCGAGGACCCGAACGTCGATATCTTCCACAACATCGTCGGCCGCGGGCCCAAGCTCGGCCCGTTCATCATCACCCGCACCTTCCTCCTGCGCCAGGCCGAGCTGGGCTGGATGGTGGTGAGCATGTCCGAGTGACGGCCCGGCACTCCACCCCGCCCGATTCGGGGGGAGAATGAAACCGGTCGCCTGGTCTGCCGGGGTGTTGGGCGCTGAAGGGAGTACCGAGATACTGGTCGGCTTGGCCCTGGGCTTGGGTCTGCTCTGCCTGGCGCTGGCCGCCCTGGGCGGGATCCCCCAGGCCGTGCGTCTCGGGCGAGTCGCTCGCCTGGGCCTGGCAGTGATCGGGCTCGGCCTGCTGGCCTGGGGATCCCTCCTGCCGGCGCCGTGGCTGCCGCCGCCGCCCACCTCGGCCGAGATCACCTTCGAGGCCTTGCCCGACGGCACGCCCATCAGCGAGGAGCGCTTCCTGCGGGGCGACGAGTTCGAGTCCTTGGGGATCCGCCTGGCCGGCGCACCCGAGTCCGGCTACTGCGCCGAAGGCACCGCCGCCGCCGTCCGAGTCGCCGGCCGCTACGGCGGGGTCGACTTCAACTTCCTGACCGCCGCCGACCCGCATGACATCGACCGCTGCAACGGCGTCCCGGTCGAGATCACCTTCACCGAACCGGTGCGTCAGATCCGGCTGAACTTCGCCGGCGCCAGCCAGGTGTACACCCTGCGGGCCTACGGCGAGGCTGACCGGCTGCTGGGCTCGGCTCAGGCGCAGGCCGTGTTCCAGGGCGGCACGTTCGAGATCGCCTTCGCGTCCACCCGGGCCGATATCCGCCGCGTGACCTTCGGCCGGGAGCTCTCCATCACGGCCATCCGCCAGATCGCCTACGAGCGCTGAGTAGGCCGGGCGCCTCGTCCCCGGCGGACTCCAGAACTTCCCCGCACACCCTCAGCGACAGCTGTTCTCCAACGGCAGGAACGGGAAGCCCGAGGCTTCGGGGTCCTGCCAGATCCAGCGGCAGCCCGGGCCGGAATCCCAGTCGGCAAAGACGGCGCCGATCAGCGTGGCGTCGGTGGCGTCTTGAATCTCCCCCTCATGCATCGTGCGGTGCAGGGCGAGGGAGGCGTGCTGGCCGGGATCGAGGGGAGCGGTCAGCCAATCCTCGACGACGCTCTCGCCATGGGTACCCTCGGCCCGCCGGAAGTAGAAGGCCATGATCGGGTGCTCTGCGTGCGTGTTCTCGAGGTCGATCGTCAGGTTGCAGGTCGTCCCGCCGCCGATGGCCATGCTCTGCGGCTCGGAGGAGGTGATGCGCAAGAAGGGCAGCGCGTTGCAGTCTTCGATGCTCCAGTCGCCGGCCGGCGCGGCGGCCGGCGGCTGCGTCTCCGTGGGCGCCTCGCCGCGCACGATGTCGATCCAGCGGAAATCGACCCAGCGAAAGACTCCCTGCGACACCTCCGCCTCGATCTCGAACCCCAGCGTGGTCGTCCCCTGCTCCAGCTCGAGCTCGCGCGTCTGCCCGCTCAGGATGGCCTCGAAGGCTTGCGGCGAGTCGTTGTAGACCACCGCCCGGCCCTGGAAACCCGGCGATTCGAAGGTCACGCGCAGCCGATCGGCTTGCGTGCGGAACCCGTCCGTCAGGGCGCGCCGCGCCTCCGCCGCGCCGGGTGCGGCGCCTTGCGCCCAGAGCGTATAGGACGGAAACAACGCCTGGCCCACGCTCCCGCCCAAGAACTCCCGCCACAGCCCGCCCAGCGCGGCCCAGTCGATCGCCTCGCGGGCCGGGATGAAGTAGACCTCGCTGAACGTCGTCAGGGCGCCCTTGCTGGTCAGGCCGGTGGTGTAGGCAGCGAAGTCGTGCTCAGCCGGCAGGTAGGTCAGCGTGCGCGGCTCGGTCGGATGGTTCGGATCGTAGATGGAGACCTCGGTGCCGTTGACCGCGTAAGCCAGGACCGCGTGCGCAGCTTCGCCGGCGCCCTGCAGCTGGACCAGCTGCGGTTCGCCCGTCAGCCACATCGTCAGGGCGAAGGTCAGCAGGGCCAGGCGCGGCTGCCGGGACTGAGTCGTCAGCCAGTACTGGAGGCGGGCGTTCGATCCCTCGACGCGGTTGATGGCCTGCGCCGCCGAGCTGAGCCGCCAGCCCAGGCGGTCGTCCACCGCCAGCTCCGGCGTGCGGCGGAAGCCGTTGTCATAGCCGTCGAACGCGGTGACGAGCGGCTCGCCGCCGATCATCTGGAGATAGTAGAGCGCCGAGAGCGTCTCCCCGGCGCAGTGCCCGGCCGGCTGCACAACCGATCCGTCGTTCGGGAAGGGCCAGTTGTCGCGGCCGAGGACGAAGCGGGTGGTGATCGGCTGCGTGAGCAGCTCTTCCTCGACCCAGGTCAGCACGAGTTCGGAGAAGTGCAGCACCGGGACCTGCACCTCGCCGCCGTCGATCGAGAGCACCGGCAGGCCTTCCAGGCGGCCGCTCTCCCGATCGTAGCGGAAGGCCATGGCGAAAGAATCGGGCGGGAGATCGGCCGGCAGGTGCACGATCAGGTGGGTCTGCGCTTCGAGGCCGCCGTTGTCGATCTCGATCAGCGGCGTGAGCGGCTGCAGCCGCTCGCCGTAGGTGTGCGATAAGATCTGGCGCACACGAATCGTGAATGCCGTCGGCGCGGCGTACGCGCCGGCAGGCACATCGATCGCCAGACCGTCGATGGGACTCTCGGGCTGATCGACGCGGATCGTCCCGCCCGCGGGCGGGACCGTGGTGCTGAGCACCTCGACCGGGTCGCCCAGGCGCAGGCCGGGTTCGTCGCCGGCGGAATCGCCAGGCCGACCGGGCAGGTTGCAGGCCAGCAGCGCCAGGAGCAGAGCCAGGGCAGGGATGAATCGTCGATGCGGCATTCCGCCCCTCCAGTCAGGGGAACGTTGGGCGTAGGCTGTCGGCGGGTCGTGCGCGAGCGGCCCAGCCAGGGGAAGGATTGGGGAGAGGCTCCTCGGCCCCCGCACAGCCGCCTCACGGACCCGTGCGCGGTTTTCGGCGAGCGCGAAGCCCGGCTCGATCAGGGCCGGGCTTTGCGCTCGCCGGGCAAACCTAACGCTGCAAGAGCGCCGACTCGCGCAGGCGCGTGGCCGCCAGGAGCCCCAACACCATCAGCCCGATCAACACCAGCAGCGAGGTCGTCATCGATCCACTGACGGCGTCCTTCATCGCATCCATGCCGAAGATGAACAGGATGCCGGAGATCTGGCCCATCAGGAGCAGCAGCCCGTTGGAGGTGCCTTCCGGCGTCGGGCGGGCGATCTCGGCGCCGTACTGGAAGCCGATCGGGCCGGCGCTGAGCAGGGCGAAGCCGAGCAGGAACGAGGCGGCATACAGCAGCGCCGCGCCGCCGGCGTAGGTGACGCCGATCAGGCCGGGGATGGCCGCCGCCAACGTCAGCACGATGAACGGCACGCGCCGGCGGTAGCGGTCGGACAGGGCCGGCATGACCAGCGCCCCGACGATGCCGCCGATGATCATCAACCCACCGGCCAGACCGGCCTGCGTAATGGAGAAGCCGCGCGGGCGGACGATGTCCTCGACCCAGGTGGTCACGCTGTTGAACACGCCCAGTCCGACGAAGAAGATGCCCATCAGGATCAGGAAGTCGCGCTTGCGCAGCGCCTGCTTGAGGCCGTCGAACATCAGGGCGCGCGCCTCTTCACCCGGGGCGCCCGGCAGTGTGGCCGGCCGCTCGCGGGCCACGGCCAGGAACACCAGTGCCGCCACGACCGCGCCGGCGCCGTAGATCAGCAGCATCGTGCTGATCCCCCAGCGCAGCGTCACGAACGGCGTGACCAGCATCCCGACCAGGATGCCCAGGTACATGGCCAGCGAACCCAGGCCGGAGGCGGTGGCGCGCTCCTCGAGCGGGAACCAGCGCGCGGCGACGGTGGTGACCGCGTTCAGGATGAACGGCTGCCCGATGGCGATGCCGATCTGGGCCAGCAGCACCAACCCGTAGCTATCGGCGACCAGGCCGCGCATCAGGCCGAACACGGCGGTCAGGCTGGCGCCGATGGCGACGGCGACGCGGAAGCCGTAGGTGTCGATCACCCACGAGGCCGGGATGGAGACGACCAGGTAGGCGATCATGAAGCTCATCGACAGCAGGCCGATGCTCAGATCGTCGACGCCGTAGTAGGCGGCGGCGTTGCCGGTGATCGGGGCGAAGGTGATCCACAGCAGCTGGTTGAGGGCGACCGCCAGCATGAAGGCCAGCAGGACGGCCCAGCGGCTCGGATCGGCGCGGACGGTAGGCTGAGTCACGGTATTCCCTCCAGGCGAGGGCAGGCTGGCGGCCGCAGGCTGCGGCCGGCCGGGAGTGTACACCGCGCGGCCGGCTCGGCGCTACCGGAGGGCAGGCAAAGGCTGCCGCGCGGCTCGCCTGCGCGAGTGCTGCGTCCGTGCTACAGCCTGAGGTAGATCCGCCGCGAGTGCAGCAGCGCCAGGATGGCCGCCTTGACCGACAAGGTCAGCGCCGCCCACACCGGGAGCGGCCAATCCGGCCAGCCCAGCGCCGCGCCGAGGAAGAAGTCGACCGGCACCGACCCGAGGTAGATCAGGATGGCGTTCGAACCGATGATCACGAAGACGAACGCCCATCGCCGCCAGCCGCACACATCGATGGTCCAATAGAACGCCGCCAGCAGGAGCAGGGACCAGCCACCGGCGACCAGGACGTACGAGCTGGTCCACAGGCGCTTGATAACCGGGAAGTCGAGCGACCACAGCCCGCCGACGGCCAGGCAGACGAGGCCGGCCGCGATCAGGCCGAGCGTCTTCCGTTCGCCGGAGCACGGTTCCCGCAGCCAGCGGCCGGCCAGGGCGCCGATCAGGGCCGTGGCCAGCGCCGGGATTGTCGACAACAGGCCCTCCGGATCACCCCATGTCTCGTACATCTGACCCGGCTGAAAGACCTGCCGGTCGATCCAGCCGGCTAGATTGCCCTCGGGCGTCAACGTGAAGGCCAAGTACCCGGGCGCAGGAATGAAGCGCAGGATGAGCCAATACCCTACCAGCAGCACAGCAGCCAGAGCCGCCTGAGGGCGCGGCCCAAGGGACAGGCTGGTTAGGGCCGCGACGGCGTATCCGAGGGCGAGCCGCTGCAGGACGCCCATGACGCGAACCTGATCGAAGTCGGGCGCAGCCAGCGCACCGTTGACGAGGAGGCCCAGCGCGAACAGGAGCAGCGTCCGGCGCACGATCCGCCACGCGACTCGCCGTTTCGAATCGCCTCGCTCGAGGCGGCTGTACACGGAGAAGGGCACCGCCACGCCGACGATGAACAGGAAGAGCGGGAAGATCAGGTCGTAGAAGTTGAGCCCCTGCCATTCGGCGTGCTCGGCCACCCAGCGACCGACTCGGCTGAGAGCGGGGCTGTGCGCCAGGTCCAGCAACCCCCGGACAAGCTCCGCCCCGCCGATGATCCAGAACATGTCGAACCCGCGCAGGGCGTCGAGCGATTGCAGCCGTTCGGCTGGAGGCCGGGGGGTGGCAGAGGTCGAGGCGGTCATGAGGCGTGTAATTGTAGGTCCGAGGCGGATCAGGATGCCTGGCTACCTGCGCAGCGCTTCACGATCACGCCGGTTGTGCGCTTGCATCCCGGCCGAGTTCGGTGCATGATGGGGGTGGAGCCGAGAGTGAAGGTCTACCACGCCACTGCCAACCCGGACGAGATCCTGCGCCTGGGATTCCGCGAGACGGTCGGCACGCTGCGCTCAGGCCGACAGTGGGCCGGCGTGTGGCTGACCGACCGGCCGCTCGACCCGGGCGACGCCGCCTACCTGCACGGCGCCACGCTCGAGCTGGAGATCGCCGAAGAGATCTTGCAGCCGTACGAGTGGGAGGAGCCGGGCAAAGGCTACCGGCAGTTCCTCGTCCCCGCTCATCTGGCCAACGAAGCGCTGGCCGCCACGCGACCGGCGTCTGAAGCCTGACGCCCGTCCGGACCCGCGCCCCCTTGTCCCGCCTGACACGCCGCCAATTCCTGCACGCCGTCGGCGCCGCGGCCGCCGCGGCCGCCTGCCGCGCGGCCGGCATTCCGACCAGCGCCCCAACCGGGGCAACCGAGGCGACCCCTATGCCGACCCCCAGCCTGCTCCCCGCACCCAGCCCCGAGGCGACGGCCCCCGCGGTCTCGTCGATCGGCCGTGTGGCGCTGGTCAAGACCACCGACCGCGCCGAGGGGACGCGCCGGGCACTGGACCTGCTCGGCCTGAACCCGATCCAGGGCCGGCAGGTCTTCCTCAAGCCGAACTGCAACACGGCCGACCCGGCGCCGGGCTCGAGCCATCCGGACGTGCTGCGTGCGCTGACCGCCTGGATGCAGGCGGCGGGCGCGGCCGGGATCACCATCGGCGACCGCAGCGGCATGGGCGACACACGCGCCGTCATGCAGCGCATGGGCATCTTCGAACTCGCCGCCGAGCTCGGGCTGAACACCGTCGTCTTCGACGAATTGGCCGCCGACGGCTGGGTGCTGCAGCAGCCGGCCGGCAGCCACTGGCGCCGCGGCTTCGCCCTGGCGCGCCCGGCGCTCGAGGCGCAGGCGGTCGTCCTGGCCTGCTGCCTCAAGACCCACCGCTACGGCGGCCACTTCACGCTCTCGCTCAAGAACGCGGTCGGGCTGGCGGCCAAGTTCGTCCCCGGCGAGGGCTACGACTACATGGCCGAACTGCACAACTCGCCCGACCAGCGCCGCATGATCGCCGAGATCAACGCCGCCTACACGCCGGCGCTGATCATCCTGGATGGGGTGGAGGCCTTCGTCGACGGCGGCCCCGATGCCGGGAGGCGCGTGCCGGCCGAGGTGATCCTGGCCGCCGCCGACCGCATCGCCATCGACGCCGTCGGGGTGGCGCTGCTGCGCTACCACGGCACGACGGCGCAGGTCAGCGCCGGGCGAGTCTTCGAGCAGGAGCAGATCCGGCGGGCGGTCGAGCTCGGGCTGGGCGTCAGCGGGCCGGAGGGGATCGAGATCGTCACCGGCGACCCCGACAGCGCCGCTTATGCCGAGGCGCTGCGGACGATCTTGATGGCGTGACCGGCTCGCCGGCGCGGCTCGAGTAGTCTGTCCACACCCGACCTCACTAGGGGCACCATGCAGGTAGTGATCATCACGGCAGGAAGTCGAGGTGACGTCCAGCCCTACGTCGCGCTGGGGAGTGGGCTGAGGGAAGCGGGCCACGTCGTCCGGGTGCTGGCCTCACAGGACTTCCAGGAGCTGATCACCACCCATCGTCTGGACTTCGTCGACATGGGCGGTAGTATCGAGTCCGTCGTTCAGGGGATGCAGGGCCTCCTCGAAGGAGGCAATTTCCTGAAGATCCTGGCCGCCATGGGTCCGGCCGCGGAGCGTCTGATCCGTCGGGCCGTAGCCAGCGGTCTAGTGGCCTGCGAAGGATCCGACCTGATCGTCGCCGGCCTGGGAGGTCTCTTTGTAGGGCTTGCTCTGTCCGAGAAGACGGGCCTCCCGTTTGTCCCAGCCTACCTGTATCCCTTCACCCCCACTCGGGACTTCCCCACGGTGCTGTTGCCAACGGGCGAGATACGCTTGCCTTCATGGGCCAACCGCCTCTCACACCGCGTCGGGCAGCAGATGATGTGGCAGACCTTCCGTGCCGCGGACAACCAGGCTCGCCGCCAGGTTCTGGGGATTGCGGCGGCGCCATTCTGGGGGCCCTTCGCCGGGCTGGAGGCGGAGGGCCGGACGATTCTGAACGGCTACAGCCGGCACGTCGTCCCTACTCCGAAGGACTGGGCACGTTCGATCTACGTGACGGGGTACTGGTCGCTGGTGCCGCCGACTGGTTGGGAACCTCCTGCTGACCTCGTTGCCTTCTTGGAGGAAGGCCCGCCGCCGGTCTACATCGGATTCGGCAGCATGGTCAACCGCAAGCCGGAGGAGGCAGCGGACCTGGTGCTGCAGGCCTTGGAGCGCAGCGGCCAGCGCGGCGTGTTGTCCGCTGGTTGGGGCGGCATGAAGACTCTTGGGCTCCCGGCCAGCGTGCACAGGGTTGACGCGATTCCGCATGCCTGGCTGTTCCCCCGAATGGCCGCAGTCGTGCACCACGGCGGCGCTGGCACCACGGCCGCGAGTCTGCGCGCCGGCGTCCCGACCGTTGTTACTCCCTTCTTTGGCGACCAGCCCTTCTGGGCCCGTCGTATCTACGACCTCGGCGTTGCGCCGCCGCCCATACCCCGCCGCCAGCTGACCGTCGACAGGCTGACCGAGGCGATCCAATCGGCTGTGACCAGTGCAGTCATGCACGACCGGGCAGCCCAGCTTGGGGAACGTATTCGAAGGGAAGACGGGATTGGTCGAGCGGTTGAGGTTCTCGAGCAAGTGAGCAGCAGGCTCCTCCCCTAGTCCCGCCGACTCACTGGATAGATACCGCCCTCGACCATGCTGGCGGGCTGCGCCCGCAGGGGTCATCACGCTTCCCTGGCCAGGCTAGCCCGGAGATCCCAGGCCCACGCTGCTCGAAGTCGTTGGCGCTGGCCATGACAGGCGCGGCCGTAGTCCCCCACGTGAATGGGATTCGGGGTGCCGCGTTGGCCGGATACGGTCAAGCGGCCCTTGCCGGCCCGCCGCGCACGCGCACCAGACTGACCGTGCTCAATAGGAACAGCACGGCATAGCAGGCGAAGATGGCGAAGAAGCCGAGACCGGGCCTGAAATGATTCAGCAGATCCGCCACGATTCCACCGATCCCGGCCCCGACAATGCCCGCCCCGGCCCCCGCCAGGTTCGAGACACCCAGGTAACGCCCCGCCTCGCGGGGCGGGACCAGATCGGTCCCCAGGGCCCAGTTGGAGGTCATGAATAGGCCCGTCGCCAGGCCAATGATCGTCCCGGCGATGTAGATCAACGGCAGGCTCGGCAGCCAGATGGTCGTGAGAAGCATGAACCCACCGATCGCCGCCGCGATCCCACTGACCCCGCACAGCAGCTTGCGCCCGATCCGGTCCGCCAGCCAGCCGCTGGCCAGGGCCGCGATCAGAATGAAGACCCCGATGACCGAAGTCAGCGTGCCGGTCAGGCCGGAGGCCGCCAGGTCGCTGAGCCTGAAGGCGTACATCAAGAAATAGAAGATGGAGCCCTGGAGCGAGGTGGCCGCAGCCAGGAACATCAGCCGATTGACAATCCACCAGGTGAAAGAGGACCTCCGGCGTGCATCGCCGCCCAGCGTTGCCAGGGCGCCCGCCCACACTCCGACGACGACGGCGATGACCATGGCTGCCCCGCCGGCGACACCGATGACGACCGCCGCGGGGAGTGTCGCGGGGTAAACGGCCGTCGGGTAGGCCGAGAGATCCCAGCCGATGGGACGGCCCGAAACGAGGGAGGTGACCCAGCCTGTCAGCCCTCCGAGAATCCCCCCGCCCAGCAGGCCCGCCAGGCCCCCGACGACGATACCGGCCAGCATGCCCAGGACCCGCAGCATCGGCGGCCAGAATGGCGTGGTGGGTTTCTCGGCCAGCGGGGTCTCCCGTACGGCGACCACGGTGACGACGGCCACCAGGAGCAGCGAGGCGCCGGTGGCGAAGATCGCCCAATCCAGCTGGCCGGCTTCGACCAGCTTGGCAATCGTCAGACCCACCAGGATGAGCGGCAGCAGCTCCATGACCGACTTGACGGCCGAAGCGCGCCCGCGCTGGTCTTCGGGTACGAGGTCTGGGATCAATCCCTGAAGTGGACCGTGTGAGATGTTGGAGGTCAGCTGAATCAGAAGGATGGCGATCAGGAGGGAGGTGTAGTTCCAGGACAGGGCGATGGCGGCCAGGAAGATGAGATCGCCCAGGGCGCCGGCCAGGATATACGGCCGCCTCCGTCCGAAACGCGACGTGGATCGATCACTCAGCAAGCCCGCCGCTGGCTGCACCAGCATGGCGATGACCAGCCCGGCGGCACGCAGCAGGCCCAGGCGCGTGTTGATCTGCTCCGCGGGCACGAAGAGCTGAACCAGATACGGCATGAAGATCGAACCGATCGCGTTGTTGCGGATGTTCAGGCCGAACCAGAACAGGTTGATCCCCAGGTGGTCGGTCCAGCGCATCCGCTTCATGGTGCCTCCTGCAGCACAGCCCCCGCCATTCTCTCCCCGAGGCAAGCGTGCGGCAACCCCCTGGTGGCGTGAGGTCGAGTGGGAGTCCAGCGAGGCGTCGACAACCCTGGTACAACCCGGCTATGTTGCCCAGTCCCATTCGCTGACGATAATGAGGACGGAGGCATGCCAATGCCAAGCGGGCGCGAGCCGGTCACACGCCCTCACCGGCGGGGGACCCGAGCCCCCCGACCGCAGCGAAGCCCTGTCTGGTCGGCGATCCTGGCCGGTCTGGTTCTGGTTCCGGTTGTCTGCAGCCTGACCTTCGGGGCGCTGGTGATCCTCAGCGAGGCGGCGCTCGGCCCGGGCCTGCCGAAGTTCGACCTGCAGGCGCTGGAGCAGATGGCCGCCGACCTGGGCTTGTTCCTGGCGCCGCCCACGGCGATCGCCTACGCCACGCCGGCCCCACCCACGCTCACGCCTCTGCTCCCGGCGCCGGCGGGGCCAACGGCTGGATACCCACCGGCCCCTTCGCCCTGGCCGACCGCGACCATCACATCGACGCC
>DAIRVC010000089.1:3871-10739 GCA_036803025.1 Anaerolineales bacterium | reverse complement strand
ACGGGGCGGTGTCGCCTCGGGCGGTGGCCGATTTCAACGCCATGCTGGACCGGCTGGAGGCCTTCCGCGCGCCCATCGTGGCGGCGGTGAACGGCCACTGCATCGGCGGCGGTCTGGAGCTGGCGCTGGCCTGCGACATCCGGCTGGCCTCGTCCGAGGCGCGCTTCGGTTTTCCCGAAGTTGGTCTGGGCATCATGCCCGGTCTGGGCGGCACACAGCGCGCCGCCCGATTGTCCGGACGGGGCGTCGCCTCGGAGCTGATCTTCAGCGGGGATCTGATCGGCGCGGAGGAAGCGGCGCGGGTTGGGCTGGTGAACAGGGTCGTCGCGCCAGAGAAACTGATGGAAAGCGCGCGGCAGATGGCGGAGCGGATCGCCTGGCGCGCCCCGGTGGCGGTCGCCAAAGCCAAGGCTGCGATCGTCGCTGCGCAGCGCTTGTCGCTGGATAAGGGGCTGGCATTCGAGCTCGATCGCATGTCTGAGGTGATGGCGACGCCGGATCGCGCCGAGGGCATGCAGGCGTTCGTGGAGAAGCGCAGACCGGTCTTCAGCGGCAAGGCACCGCGCCCGGCGCGGCCCGCCAAGCGCAGGGCCAAGCGCTAGAGGCGGGCCGGCGCTTTGAAGCGTGAATTGCGCGTGAGGTACCCCGGGCCGGACCGGGGTGAGGCGCCTGCGCGCCGGGCCTGACGAGGACACAAGCACAATGGCTGCATCGCTGCGAGAAATCTTCGAATCGCGCTCCGTCGCCGTCGTCGGCGCATCCGAAGATCCGTCGAAGGCTGGGCACCAGGTAGTGCGGACGCTGCTCAGCGTCGGATACCTGGGGAAGATCTATCCGGTCAACCGCAGCGAGAAGGAAATCCTGGGCCTGCGCTCGTACGGCTCCATCGCCGAGATCGGTGAGCCCCTCGATCTGGTCGTGATCAGCCTGCCGGGCAAGGCCGTCCTGCGCGTGCTGGAAGAGGCCGAGCAGCGCGGTGATGTCAAGGGCGTTGTGGTGCTTTCGGCCGGCTTCGCCGAAACAGCCGTCCCGGAGAACGTCGAGGCGCAGCGGCAACTGGGCGAGATCGCCCGGCGTGCCGGCATCCGGGTGTTCGGACCGAACTGCATCGGGATCATGAATCCGGAACTGCGGCTGGTCACCGGCTTCCATCCGGGGATCAGCCTTATCCCCGGAAACCTCGGTTACGTGACGCAGAGCGGCGCGCTGGGCGGGACTCTGGTTACGATGGCGCTCAGTCAGCCCAAGCCGTTGGGCTTCGCCCGATTCGGCCACGTCGGCAACATGTGCGATGTCTCGCACCTGGAATTGATCGAGGAGTTCGGCAACGATCCCCGCATCGCAGCAATCCTGGTCTACCTCGAAGGCGTCAACGACGGCCGGGAGTTTGTGCGCGTCGCCGGGCGGGTTACCAGGAAGAAGCCGGTGCTGGTGCTCAAGGTCGGCCACACCGAGATCGGCTCCAAGGCGGCGCTCTCGCACACCGGCACGCTGGCCGGTACGGATGCGGTCTACAGCGGCGCGTTCAAACAAAGCGGCGTCGTGCGGGCCAACACGATGCACGACTTGATCGCCGGCGCCAAGGCGATTTCGATGCTGCCCAAACCACGCGGCAAGCGGGTTTGCATCCTGACCGAAGCCGGCGGGCTGGGTGTGGTGAGCATGGACGAGGTGGAGGCCGGTGGCGTGCTGGAACTCGCCTCGATCAGCCGGGAGACGTGTGAGGCGCTGAGCGCGGTACTGCCGCCGATGGCGATGGTCTGCAAACCGAATGGGTACGTCGACATGACCGCAGCAGCCATGGCGAAGGAATTCGGCCAGGCCATGCGCCTCGTCCTGGCCGACCCCGGCGTGGACATGGTCGTGTTGAACAGCATTCCGCCCACGTTTCTGCCGGCGATGGAGGTCGCACAGGCGGTAGTGCCGGTCGTCAAGGACTTCGACAAGCCGGTCGCGGCGTGTTTCACGGTCGGCCAGGCGATGGCGGAGACGCGCCGCTACCTCGAAGAGAATGGCATCCCCACGTTCGAGTCGCCCGACTATGCGGTCCGGGCGCTGGCGATGTTATGCCAGGCCACGTTCGGTCTGAGTCACCCGCTTGAGGATGTGCCGGCCGCTGAGCACCCGATCCTCGACCGTGCGGTTCGGGAAGGGCGCCATCTCCTGGAGCATGAGGCGCTTGCCCTGCTGAGCGACAACGGCATCGCGGTGTTGCCGCATGTCTTGGCGCGGACCCGGGAAGAAGCGGAACGCGCCGCCTCGGACATGAACGCCCCCGTGGCGCTCAAGGTAGTGTCACCAGACGTCATTCACAAGAGCGAGGCCGGCGGCGTCATGCTCAATCTGGAAGGCCGCCAGGCGGTGGGGCAGGGCTATGACCGGTTGGTGGCTGCGGTGAAGCGCGCCGCAGACGGCGCCGAGATTCAGGGCGTGCTGGTCCTGCCGATGGCGCCACCAGGCAGCGAACTGATCATCGGGATGGTGCGCGACGCGCAGTTCGGACCCACGATCATGTTCGGCCTGGGCGGCGTGTTTGTGGAACTGTTCAAGGACGTGAGCTTCCGCGTGGCGCCGTTCGATCGGGAGGTCGCGCTGGATATGATCAAAGAAACCCGGGCCCAGCGCGTGCTGCTGGGTATGCGCGGCGAAAAGCCGAAAGACATCGCCGGCCTGGCCGAGTTGCTGGTGCTGGTGTCCCGGCTGGCGGCGCGCTACCCGCAGATCAGGGAGATCGACCTGAACCCGGTTCGCATCTACGAGAGTGGCTACAGCATCCTGGATGCGCGGATTCTTCTGGGTCCGTGATGCCGGGGTTGGCCGCCCGTCGTACGGCTCAGCCCAGAAGCATGGCCTGGGCAAAGGTGGTCGAGAAAAGCGGATGGGTCGCCAGTTCGAGGTATTTGACGCGGGCGGCCAACGCGCCTGCCGCCTCGCGCTGCGTGCGGGAGATGAGCGCCATCTTGGCGCCCATCCCGGCGGCGTTGCCCACCTGTTGGAAGCGGTCCAGGGGCAGCCGGGGCAGCAGGCCGATGCTGATGGCGTTGGCCACGTCGATGTAGCTTCCGAACGCGCCGGCGATGATCACCGTGTCGATTTCGTCCGCCCTGCGGCCGGCCGCCGCCAATAGCAGCTCGATCCCGGTGCGCATCGCGCCCTTGGCCAGCTGCAGCTGCCGGACGTCTTGCTGGGTGAAGACGATCTCGCGCCGCCGCTCGACGTCCATGCCGTTGCCCGAGGGGGCGGACTCTTCGACCAGCACGAACTGGCGCACCCCGTTCGCCTCGCGCACGCGCGGATGATCGAGCATGCGCCCCTGGCGGTCGAGAACCCCGGCCAGGAAGAGCTGGGCCAGGGTGTCGACGATGCCCGAACCGCACAGTCCCACCGGCGGCCCGCCGTCGATCGTCTGGTACTCGACGACCTCCCCCAGCAGGCGCAGCCGCTCGATCGCGCCGCTGGCGGCGCGCATGCCGTGTCTGATGTGCGCCCCTTCGAAGGCCGGGCCGGAGGCGCACGAGGCGCTGGTCAGGGCGCCCTCGTCCGACAGGCAGATCTCGGTGTTGGTGCCGATATCGATGGCCAGCACGACGCCGGAGCGGCCCTCGATGCGGCTGGCCATGAGCATGGCCACATGATCGCCGCCGACATAGCCGGCGATATTGGGCAGCAGGTGCACGTAGGCGCCGGCCGCCAGGTGCAGCCCCAGGTCGCGCGCCCGCACGTCGAGGGCCGAGGCGATGGCGGGCACGTAGGGCGCCAGACCGAGCTGCCTGACCGGCAGACCGAGGAGAAGATGGTGCATGGCCGTATTGCCGACGACGACCGCGTCGACGATACAGGAGGGGGCCGCCTCGGCTCGGGCGCAGAGCTGGGAGGCCGCCTCATCCAGCGCCGCGACCACCAACTGACTCAACAGCGTGCGTTGGCCCTCGTTTTGTTCGGCCAGTCCGATGCGGGCAACGACGTCCTCGCCGTAAGCGATCTGGGGGTTCATCAGGCCGTAGGCGCCCAAGGTGCGGCCGCTGGCCAGGTCGACGAGATAGGCGGCGATCTTGGTGGTGCCCAGGTCGACGGCCAGCCCCAGTGGGACGCAGGCCGGCGGCAGGAGCGCGATGACCTCGCCCCGGCGCGTCACCGCGCGGACGCGCCAGCCGGATGCGTCTGGATCGTGGTGGGCCCGCAGGCTGGGGGAGATCTCACGCAGAACGCCAAGGTCGACGCGCCCGGCGGCGATCGCGTGCTGCTCCCGGAGGGCCGCACTGAGACGCTCCGCGTCGGCCAGAGGGCTTTCGAGGTCGGCCGGCCGCATCACGACCTCGGCCTCCTGGATGACGGGGTCGGGGGCGAGCGCGGCTTCCTCGCCCTCGACCTGTGTCCGCTGCGTGGTGGTCAACGACTCGGGCGGGATTCGCACGCGGCAATCGCTCGCCGGGACGGTGCGGCAGGCCAGGCGGTAGCCCTGGGCGATGGCCTCCGGGCCGAGGAACTCGGCCTCCTCCGCGGTCGGCGCCGACACGCGGCCGCCGACGATCTGGATTTTGCACTGCCCGCAGTTGCCGAGGCCGCCGCACAAACTGGCCAGCCCGATGCCCTGCTGACGGGCACACGCCAGCAGGCTCTCGCCTTCCGGGCAGTGGCTTCGCCGACCGAGCGGCTCGAAGTCGATGACAGGCGTCATGGGCTTGTCGGAGACCAGTATAGCCCAGGCGCGTGCGGATCCGCGCCGCTGCGGCGGCCCGGGGTGGGCGATCCGGGCGGACGCGCGGCATGCCGCCGGAGGGTTCCGAGCCGGGGAGCCGGCTGGGGCAACGTGCGGCCGGCGGCAGGTCCGGCGCTGGGGGCTCCCGGGGTCTCGCGGAGGATTCGCGCCCAATGCGAGCGGGTTTTGGGAGGCCGGCTATTGACAGGACCGCCGAAGCAGTCTATGCTCACTGCGTATCATTGCACGATATCCAGTTTTAGCAGGTGATACCCCACTCGGGGCCAGTTCGCGGCCAGCGTGCAGGGCCGGGAGGTTGGCCGGGTGGGGGCGCGGGCGGAGGGAACGATCGCCCGGCAGGCATTCCGGGATCTCAGACGCGGAATCGAGGAGGCAGGAGCATGGCGGACGGGAACGCCCTGGCTGAGGCGACCCTGAAGGTCATCCGGGATCGCCGCAGCATTCGCGAGTACACGGACGAACCGGTTTCGGACGCCGACCTGGACCTGATCCTGGAAGCGGCGCGCCAGGCGCCGTCCGGGGAGAATGCGCAGCCCTGGCGGTTCGTCATCGTCCGCGATCCGGCCATGCGCCGCAGCCTCGGCGCTCTGGCCGGAGGCGGGAGCGGCCGGCGCTTCACCTCGGAATTTGTCACCAAGAAGATGCAGGAGCGTTTTGCCAGCCTGGAGGACGAGGCCAAGAAGAAGGCGGCCTTCGAGAAGCTCACCTCCGGCCAGGTGTCGGCCTTCCTTGCCAGCGCGCCACTGAATATCGTCGTCTGCGGCAAGAAGGATGTCTGGGACATGCCCTATGACACGTCGGCCGCCATCGAGAACATGCTGTTGATGGTCACGGCGCTCGGACTGGGCGCCTGCTGGGTCATCGCACCCTGTATCGACATCCGTGACGAAGAGCGCGTCAAGGCACTGTTCGGGATCCCGGAAGGGTTCAAGGCCGTCAGCATTATCTCCGTCGGCCACCCCACGCGACCCCATCGCCCCCGGCCTCGCCTGGACCTCAAGGAACTGGTCTTCCGGGAGAAGTGGGGGACCGCCTACTATGGGGATGAAGCATGAATGACAGGCAGATACCCCTGAGCTATGCCAACGGCCTGATCCACGACCTGGAGAAGGCCTTCTGGGATGAGCGCGGCAAGGGCGCCCGCTTCCGCACCACCTCCGTTGGGCGGGACTATTTCCGTGAGCGTTGTCTTCCGCGAATCCAGGCCGACGACACGGACGGCATCCTGGCCGCGGTGCGGGAGGCGTTGCAGCAGGACGGCGTGGTGGGCGAGGTCGCCTATACCCGCGAAGACCGCCTGCTGCGGGTCCGAATCCAGGGCTGTGTCCACCGTCCGGTCGAGGACCAGCTGATCGCCAAAGGCGTCGAGCCGTTCACCTGCATCCCGGCCAATCTGATCGCCCTGGCGATCGAGGACAAGCTGGATCAGCCCGTCGAGCTGGCGGAGATCAAGGTCGAGGGCGGCGCCTGCCAGCTACTGATGGTGGTGTTCGAGGCACGTCCGACCTTGGAGTGAGGCCCCATGTCCAAGCTGAGCACATTGGCCGAGGCCGTCGCTTCCATCCCCTCGGGCGCCCATCTGGCGCTCTCGGGGTTCGCCATCACGCGCTGCACCATGGCGTTCGCGCGCGAGCTCATCCGGCAGGGCATCCATGGGTTGACGATCTCGCAGTGCGTCGGGGCCATGGACGCCGATCTGCTGGTGGGCGCCGGGGCGGCCGACCGCCTGATCTACGGCGGAGGCTCGCTCGACCGTTTTGGGCGCCTGGCCTGCGTCAATCGGCGGATTGAGGACGGGAGCCTGCGGGTCGAAGAGTATAGCAGCCTGTCCATCGCCTTCCGCTACCTGGCCGGCGCGCTCGGGCTGCCCTTCATCCCGATCCGCTCGCTGCGGGGCTCGGACCTGATGCGCCAGATCGAAGAACGGTCGAGCGCCGACGTGGCCATGCTGAGCGATCCGTTTTCCGGCGACGAGTGGCTGGCGCTCAGGCCGCTCACGCCGGACGTCGCCGTCGTGCAGGTCCAGATCGCCGACGAGGACGGGAACGCCCAGATCCTGGGGCCGCGTTGGGACAACACCGAGCAGACGCGCGCCAGCAAGCGCACCATCGTGATCGCCGAGCAGATCGTGAGCGACGAGTTCCTGCG
>DAIRVC010000089.1:0-3771 GCA_036803025.1 Anaerolineales bacterium | reverse complement strand
CCTGCGGGCCGATCCCGTCCTGGGCTACTGAGCGGAGTGCGATCATGGGACTCGACTACACCCCCTCGGAACTGATGGCTGTCGCCGGCGCTCGCGAGCTGCAGGACGGCGAGGTTGTGGCGGTCGGGCTGGGCCTGCCGGTCGTGGCCTCGTTCCTGGCCAAGCAGACTCACGCGCCCAACATGACGATCCTGTTCGAGCTGGGCGTGATCGATCCGCAGCCGATCCACCAGGGCGTCGGGCTGGCCGATCCGCGCGTCTGGTATCGGGCCAAGGTCTTGAGCAGTTTCGTGGATATCCTGGGGACGGTGCTGCACCGCGGCCTGGTGGATGTCGGCTTCCTGGGCGGGTTGGAGACCGACCCCTACGGCAATCTGAACACCACCCTGGTGGGAGATCCGCGCGGCGAGTTCCGCCACATGGTCGGCAGCGGCGGAGCGAACGACATCGCCTCCTGCGCCCGCCGCACCATCATCATCATGCGCCACGAAGCGCGCAAGCTGCGCAAGGCGATCTCGTTCGTGACCAGCCCCGGCTACATCAGCGGCGGCGACAGCCGGGCGCAGGCCGGCCTGCGCGGCGGGCCCAGCCGGGTGATCACCGATAAGGCGATCTTCGGGTTCGAACCGGAGAGCAAGCAGATGAAGCTGATCTCGATCCATCCGGGGATCACGCTGGAGGACGTCCTGGGGAATATGGGTTTCGCCCCGCTCGTCCCGCCCACAGTGCCCGCCACCGAGCCGCCCGAGGCGAGTCAGCTGCAGCTGATCCGCGAGACCATCGATCCGAAGCGCATGTACATGGGGTAGTCTTCTTGAGGTGGATCCCGCCGGAGAGGTGTCAGGGACATGCCCTACATTGTGACGGATGCCTGTGGCCAGTGTGGCGCCTGCGTGGCCGGCTGCGAGAGCGACGCCATCAGCGAGGGTGAGACTCAGTCGCACATCGATGTGGCTGTGTGCGTCGAGTGCGGCACGTGCATGCGCAACTGCCCGTTCGACGCGATAATCTACCAGACGGAAGCCGAGGCCCTGGCGGCGGTCGCCTCGAAAGACGGCCTCCCGCCCGAGACGGCGCCGGGCCAGCCCTGAATGGGTGAGATCCCTCTGTGACACAGGAAACCGGAAGCACCAACGTCCGCGCCGTGGAGCGCGCCCTGCAAATCCTGGGATGCTTCGACCACACGCACCCGGAGCGGGGCGTCTCGGATATCGCCAAGGCCGTCGGCCTGCACAAGGCGACCACGTACCGCATCGTCAGCACGCTGGTCGCGTATGGCTACCTGGAGCGCGCCGGGGCCGGGCAACGCTACCGGCTGGGGATGGCGCTGGCCAGCCTGGGCTTTGTCGCTCTGCGGCGGACGGATGTCAGGCGAGAGGCCATGCCGATCATGACCGATCTCGCCGCCCGGCTCAACGAGACCTGTGACCTGAGCGTCTACAACCGGGGCGAGGTCTACTTCCTCGAGGTGGTGCAGGGCAGCCGGGCACTGACGATCGCCGCAGCCGTCGGGCGCAGTCTCCCGGTGCATGCCACGGCCAGCGGCAAGGTTCTGCTTGCGCACCTGCCCGAAGCGGAGGCCGAGGCGGTCCTGGGCGGCCCCCTGGCGGCCCATACCCAGCAAACGATCACCCGGCCCGCCGAGCTGCGCCGGCAGCTGGAGGTCATCCGCACCAAGGGCTTCGCGTTCGACAATGAGGAACTCGAGCCGGGCGTACGGGCCGTTTCGGCCCCGGTGCGCGACCAGGAGGGCGTCGTGGTCGCCGCGTTGAGTGTGACCTGCCCCACGAGCCGCCTGCCCCTGGAGCGGGTCCCCGCGCTGGCGACGGAAGCCCGGCAGGCGGCCGACGCCATCTCGCACCGTCTCGGCTGGCAGTAGACCCCGGAGACCGTCCGAAGGACCTCGTCCGCGGCACGCCCGAGAGCTGCACTCGCCCGGGCCACCCAATCCCTTCGCTTCCATCAGCCGGTCGCCACGGTTGCCTCACCGGTGATTCTCACCCCTGGCTGCTCCTATCCATACAGCCGTCTCACTAGATGAACATGCTTGACACCAGATGAAACGCGCCTACACTCGCAGATGATCCCATTGTGAGCGCTGGGGCAATCCACGCCGGCGCCGCGCTGGCCCTTCGAGGAGGAGGCCCATGAAGAAGTCTGCCATCCTGTTGCTTGTCTTGCTGATGGTTCTCGTCCCGGCCTGTGGTGCCGCACCGGCGGAGACTGAGCCGGCGGAAGAAGCCCCACCGGTGGAGTCCCCGGAGACGACCGAGCCGGAAGCGCCGGCCGAAAGGCCGGTGATCGCCGTCGTCCTGCCGGCCCTCGACAATCCCCTGATGCTGGAGTTCCAGAGGGCATTCACCGAGACATTCGGCGCGGAGTATGACGTCCAGGTCGCCAGCGCCGAGGGCAACGCCATCACCCAGGCGACGCAGGTGGAGAACTACGCCGCCATGGGCGCCGAGTTCATGTTCGTCATGGCGGTGGAGGCCAGCAGCCTGGTCCCGTCCATGGTCGCGGCGCGTGAGGCCGGCGTCACCATCCTGACCGCCGGCGGGGATCCGGGCGACCCGGAGGCCTATGACGCCGTCATGATGATGAACCAGTTCTTCTCGGGCGCCTACGCAGCCTTGATGGCCAGGCAGTGGGTGGATGCCACCTACCCTGACGCCGCGCCCGGGTCGATCGAGACGGTGATCTTCGAGTCGACCCTCAATCCCCCGGCCGTCGAGCGCACCGCCGGCCTGCACATGATCAGCGAGCCTTACCTGAAAGACGCCAGCGGCGCCTATGTCAATGCCAGCGGTACCCCGATCTCGGATGCCCAGGGCAACTACCTGACCGGCTTCTCCGAGGCCGACCGGGTCGAGAACCCGGCCTACTGCCCGGCGGTGAACGTCGTCCAGACCGTCCAGGCGGAGATGTTCCAGGCCGGCCAGACGGCGATGCAAAACGTCCTGACCACCAACCCTGACGTGCGGCTGGTCCTGGCCTACGCCGGGGACGGAGGCATGGGCGCCTCGCAGGCCATCATGGACGAGTTCGCCAAGGGTCCCGGCCTGAGCGTCATCGAAGACCTGAGCCAGGTGGCCGTCTTCGGGGTCGGCATGCTGGGAGCCGAAGGACCGGCCGTGGCCGATTCTTCGCTGGGCAACGGGGTCTTCCGTGGCACGGTCCGCTTCGGCGGCGACCTGATCGGCAGAACGATGCAGTACGCCACGATCATGATCGAGGGCGGCGAGTACCCCAAGATCATCTGGGACGCGCTCGATCTGGTGACGAGCGTGGACGGTATGCTGATGGCCCAGCCCGTCCCGGACGGCATCCAGGTCCTGACGGTGCCGACCGCCCCGCCGGCGGAGCTGATCCTGCCGGGTCCGCCTCCTGCATGATCGTTCTGCGTCGGAGGAGCCCGCAGCGCAGGCCCTGAACCGGTTTGAAAGGAACGCGAGGTGGGCTGGGGATCCCCAACGATCGGGCGCCCCCAGCCCACCCGCCTGTCCGGGCTGGGTCCCAGCCGGGCCGGACCCGGCGCTCCAGGGCGACGAGGTTGCGGAGCGACCCGGGTTGGCCTAGGATGAGGCGAGCTGGGCGACGGCGTGCCGGGACAGGTCGGGCGAGGGGTTTCGATGAATGCAGGGCGCATCGTTGAGATGAGGGGCATCTCCAAGAGCTTCGGCGCAGTCCAGGCACTGTCGAAAGTAGACCTGGAGCTTCGCCGGGGCGAGATCATGGGCATCGTCGGCGACAACGGCGCCGGCAAGTCGACGC
>DAIRVC010000088.1:0-10784 GCA_036803025.1 Anaerolineales bacterium | reverse complement strand
CACACCCGGGCGGCCTGGAGCCGCTCAGCCTCGTCGCGCGTGGCGAGCTCGTCGATGAACATGTCCAGCTCGCCGGAGAGGACCGACGGCAAGTTGTGCGAGGAAACGCCGATGCGATGGTCGGTTACCCGAGATTGAGGGTAGTTGTAGGTGCGGATCTTCTCGGCCCGTTCGCCCGATCCGACCTGGGCCCGCCGGGTGGCATCTTCCTTGGCCTGGCGTTCGTTCATGGCGATCTCGTACAGCCGCGCCCGCAGGATGCTCATCGCCCGCACGCGGTTCTGCAGCTGTGACCGCTCATCCTGACACTGCACGACCATGCCTGTCGGCAAGTGGGTCAACCGGACGGCGGTGGCGTTCTTCTGGACGTTTTGCCCGCCCGCTCCCGCCGAGCGGTAGACGTCCATCTTGATATCCTTCTCGGGGATCTGAATCTCGACCTCGTCCGCCTCGGCCAGAACAGCCACGGTGGCGGTCGAGGTGTGAATCCGTCCGGAGGCTTCGGTCACCGGCACACGCTGCACCCGGTGCACCCCCGACTCGTACTTCAGACGCGAGAATGCGCCGCGGCCGTGCACCCGGAAGATGATCTCTTTGAAACCACCGATGCCAGTATCGTTTTGGGAGAGGACTTCGATCCCCCAGCGGCGCGCCTCGGCGTAGCGGCTGTACATGCGGAACAGGTCGGCGGCGAAGAGCCCGGCTTCGTCGCCGCCGGTCCCGGCGCGGATCTCCACGATGACGCTGCGCTCGTCACGCGGGTCACGCGGCAGCAGCATCGATTTCAGCCGGGCCTCGAGCGCCTCGAGCTTCTGACGCACCTCGGCGACCTCGCTCACCGCCATCTGGCGCAGTTCCTCGTCGTCGCTTTCCTGCAGCGGCTCGGCTTGCTCCAGCTGCCGCTGCCCGGCCAGGTACTCGCGGTAGGCGGACACGATCGGCTCGAGCTCCGAACGCTCGCGCGCCAGGTCAGCCGAACGCTGGTAGTCCCCCCCAGCCTGCGCCAGCTCGCCGTCCAATGCCAGGAAGCGGGCTTCGATCCCGGCCAGCTTGTCGAACATTGCGATCACACAAGAAGCTCCCACGACGAGAGTGGGAGAGATGCGGGCATTGTACCATGCACGCCGGGAACCTCTCCCGCGCGCGCGCCGTCTATTGGCCAGACCGGCGAATGACCAGGAGGCCCCATGCCCGGCCGAGTGCGTACGCTCGCAGCCTGCCTGCTTTGCCTCTCCAGCTTGATCGCACCGCTGGCCGCCCACGCCGACGGGATCATCATCCCCGACCCGCCCATCTGCGATCCCGGCCCCTGCCCGCTGCCGATCCCGATCGCCCAGTTGGCGATCGAGTATCACCGCGTCCAGGTGACTATCGACGGCCAGGTGGCGACCACGCGCGTCGATCAGGTTTTCCGCAACGACAACGATTGGACCGTGGAGGGGACGTACATCTTCCCCATCCCGGCCGACGCGGCCGTAAGCAGCTTCAGCATGTGGATGGACGGCGAGCCGATCGAGGGCCGGGTCCTGACGCGCGAGGAGGCACGCCAGATCTACGAGGACATCGTGCGCAGCATGCGCGATCCGGCCCTGCTGGAATACGCCGACCGCGGCGCGGTCCAGGCTTCGATCTTCCCCATCCCGCCCGGCGGCCAAAGCCGCATCGAGCTCGAATACACGCAGGTCCTGGCGGCCGAAGGCGGCTTGATCCACTACGTCTACCCGCTCAACACCGAGCGCTTCTCCACCGAACCGCTCGAGAATGTCAGCGTGACCGTCGAGGTCGCCTCACAAGCGCGCCTCCGCTCGGTCTATTCCCCGTCACACGACGTCGCCGTGAGCCGCGAGGACGACTTCCACTTCCGCGCCGGCTACGAGGATGCCGACGTAACCCCCGACCGCGATTTCGAGCTGTACTACACGGTCGCCGCCGAGGAGATCGGCTTGAACCTGGTCACGTACCGGGACCCGCAAGGCGAGGATGAGGACGGTTTCTTCCTGCTCCTGGCCGCGCCGGGGGTGGAGGTCGATCCCGACCGGATCGTGGCCAAGGACGTGTTGATCGTGCTCGACCAATCCGGCAGCATGGACGGCGAGAAGTTCGAGCAGGCGCAGCAGGCGCTGCGCTACATCCTGGAGAGCCTGCATCCCGACGACCGCTTCAATATCATCGCCTTCAGCACCGGATTGCGACCCTACGCCGGCGGCCTGCGCCCGGCCGACGAGGCGGCCGAGGCACGCCGCTGGGTTGACAGCCTCACTGCCGAAGGCGCCACGGATATCAACCGGGCGCTCCTGGAGGCGGCCGATCAGGCCGATCCCGAACGCCCGACACTGCTCATCTTCCTGACCGACGGTCTACCGACCGAAGGCGAGACCGAGACCGAGGGCATCCTGGACAACTTCGCCCGGACTGCAGACGAGAACCTGCGCCTGTTTGCCTTCGGTGTGGGCTACGACGTGGACACCTTCCTGCTCGACTCGCTGGCGCAGGCCCATCACGGCACGTCGACCTACGTGACCCCCGGCCAGGCGATCGACGAAACCGTGTCGGCCTTCTACGCCCGGGTCAGCAGCCCGGTGCTCACCGACCTGGTGCTCGACCTTCCGCAGGTCGGCGCATACGACCTGTACCCCGAGCCGCTCCCCGACCTGTACAACGGCAGCCAGCTGATCCTGGTCGGCCGCTATCGCGAGCCGAACGGGGGGACCATCCAGCTGTCGGGGAGCGTGGAAGGGGAGGCGCGCACGTACCGCTACAGCGATCTGACCTTCCGCGCCGCCGGCGGACCGGACTTCCTGCCGCGGCTTTGGGCCACCCGCAAGATCGGGCACCTGCTCAATCTGGTCCGGCTCCACGGCCCCGAAGAGGAGCTGGTCGACCAGATCGTGCGCCTGAGCATCCGCTACGGAATCGTGACCCCGTACACCTCCTACCTGGTGACCGAACCGCAGGCGCTCGGCGGCAGCGTTCAGGACGGATTGGTCCAGGAGGAATTCGAGCGGATGCTGGCGGCGCCGACCCAGGTCTCCGGCCAGGCGGCCGTCGAGCGGGCCGCGGCCGAAGGCGATTTGGGCGGCGCCATGGTGCCGGCCGGGCCAAGCGGGGCCGCAGCCGACGTGGTCCGCCTGGCGGGCAGCCGCACCTTCCGCCTGGTCGACGGGGTCTGGATCGATACCGGCTTTGACCCCGAGAGCATGCAAGCTGTGCGGGTCCCATTCCTGTCTGACGACTACTTCGCGCTGGCGGAGGCGCGCGCCGATGTCGCCGCTGCCTTCGCCCTCGGCTCGTCGGTCATCATCGTCGTCGACGGGACCGCCATCGAGGTCGTCGGCGCCGAGGAGTCGGGCGACCCGGTCGCCATCCCGGCGCCGGTGGTGGAAGATCCGGCGCGGCCTGCCGAGCCGGCCGTCGACGTCGTCGACGAGCCCGCGACCGAGGATCAGGCGGGCGGGTGGCGGCTGCCCTGCCCCGGGGCCGCATTCTTGTTGGGCGCCGCCCTGCTCCCCCTGACCCGCCGCCGCTGAACGGCTCTACTGATCGGATCGAGAGAACAAAACGCGCGCCGATCGGCGCGCGTTTGATTTGGCAAGACTTCGGGTCAGGACGCCGGCGTGGCCGTCTCGGTGGGCGCCGGTTCGTCGTCGCACATGGCCGGTATCAGCACATCCCCCAGGTGGGTGTACACGATGTGGCCCGCTACGTCGACGAGCTTGGCGTAGAGCATGACGGTGAAATCGGCGCCGTCATTCGGGGTCGAAACCCAGCCGGGACCGATCGCGCCGAAAGTCGCCTCGGCCTCAAAGCACCCGCGCCAACTTCCGTCCGGCTGGAACGCCCCGGAGCATTGTGTGAAGTCATCCAGGAAGGTGTAGCCCGTCGCATATCCGGGCACTTCATACTTCAGTTGCACGTACGCCATGCCGCTTGATACGGCCGGATCCACGACATCCAGGTTGTCGATCTGGATGTCCGCGCGGCAGCCTGCGACGGTCACCTCGAAGTCCCACCCGGGCTCCGCGTACGGCGGCTCATCGTCGACCGGCGCCACGGTCACCGCCACGCGCGTAGGCGGGATGGGCGTGCGCGTCGGCGTGCGGGTCGGGCGCGGGGTGTTGGTCGGCAGCGGGGTAGCCGTCTGTTCGGGGGTGTCGGTCGGTACAGGCGTGAAGGTCGGGGTGGCTGTGAACGGCTGCGATCCGCTGAAGTCGCGCGCGGTCGCCGTCGGGACCGGGCCCTGCATGGCGACGCGCATGCCCTCCTCGTAGCTGTCGGCTTCCTCGGGCGCCATTCCCAGCTCGCGCATCACGTCCCCGATGATGGTGAATCGCAGCACGCCGACCTGGCGCGCGCCGGCGTCCGCACCATAGTCGGCCGGCAGCCGCGAACGCAGATCAAAGCCGAGATTGAGGGCGCCGGCGCCGGCCGGGTTCAGCTGGTAGACAGCCAGGACCCAGATCACCAGCAGGCCCAGGAACACGCCAAAGGCTGTGATCAACCAGCGTCCGGTCTTGCCGAGTTTCATCCCTGCCTCCCCCGGGCCGTTCGCAGACGCGCCGCCGCCCGGCGGATCTCCGTCAGAACCTGGATCCCCCTGCGGATACGGCGCAGGGGATACCTCAGCCTATCCCGCCTTGGCCGGCGGGACAACCGCCCGTAACTCCTACGCGGCTCCCTCTCGGGGCTGATCGATGGATGGAAGGCCCCGGTCACTCCGGGACCAGGCGCTGGGTGCGCCCCGCAAGTTCGTAGACGGTCATCTGGCGGCCCAGGCCGCGCGTGTCCGCCGCCCAGGGTTGTCCGAATCGGAATTGGCGCTGTGCGCCGGACAGGTAGCGATACGTGTCTTCGGCGATCAGGATGCCGCCCTTATCCGCCTCGCGGCCGAGCTGCTGCAATGCGTGCGCCACATCGACGGCCTCACCGACGACCGTGTCCACGGGACCGGTGGCAGACATGACGCTGCCGGCGATGGCCGGGCCGGTGGCGACCGCGATGCACAGGCTCAGCCCCGGGTGGCCGCGCTGACGCAGGCGGCTGACGACCTCGGCCACTTCGAGTGCCGCGTGCGCGGCCTGCAGCGCGCTGACCTGAGGCCTGAGGGGTTTGGGGGAGGCCCCGAACACCGCCCGGAGCATACCGCCGTCGATCCGGTCGACGGTCCCCCCGTGTCGGCTGATGATCGGCAGGGCGGCCGCCGAGAAGTCGGAGAGAGTCGAGAGGACCAGACTCGGGGCGGCGGCGCCCTTCGCCGGCAGAAAGCCGCGCAGGTCGGCAACCAGGACCGAGGCGATCAACGCTTCACCGGCTTGCGAGAACGCGGCCTCCCGCCCCGGCATCGGAAGGGTCGGCCGTTCTGGCAACGTGGCCTGCCCGACCAGGTCGCGATAGAACGAGCCTTCCCTCAGGCCCTGGACCATGTAGTTGAATGAACGCGCCAGAACTCCGATCTCATCCGAGCCGCGCTCTTTCACGCGGGTATCCAGGTTGCCGGTCGCGACCTGGGCCGAGGCCTCGGCGATCTCTACCAGCGGGCGGGTGATCGAGTGTGAAATCAACAGTCCGATGGCGACCACCAGGATGAGAGCCAGCGCTCCGAAGCGCGCGACCGTCCCCAGGTTGGCCATGGCGGAGGCCTGGATCGGCGCGTCGAGCAGGGAGACGCCCAGTACGCCCAGCGTGGCCGTCCCTCGCCGGGCCACAAAGGGAAGCAGGACCTCGGCGTACTCAGAGCCGGAGACCTCGATCGGCCGGATCGGGCTTCCGCTGGAGGACAATCCCAGCCCGCCGTTCAGTTCCTCGGCTGTCAGCGTCAGCGACGCGGCGTCTTGCGGCTCCAGGCTGCTGGATAGGAGCCGTCCGCTCAGGCTGTCGTAGACCGAGGCGTTCGCGCCCGACTCGACGCTCAGGCGCGGCACCAGCGTCTCCAGGTATTCCCCCACCAACACTACGCCGCTTACCTGGCCACCGGGATTGCGCAGCGGGCCCCCAACGAATAACGCGAACAACTCGCGTTCATCCAGGCGGATGCTGTGGAGCCCGGCATGCTTATCGCCCAGCCCCTCTTCCGCCTCGCCGTTGAGCAGGCGCTGGACGAAGGGCCAATCGGCGTAATAGCTTTCGCCCCGCAGCGCCGAGTACTCGCCCGGTGGCGATTCGGGCGCGCGCCGCAGCGCCAGCAAGCTCGAGCCCTGCGCATCAAGAATGGCGACGACGTCGACATTGGCGTTGATCACGACCGGCAGAACGCGCGCCCGAAGATCCTCGGCGTCACCCAGAACCAGCGCTTCGGGCACGCCCTGGGTGTTGGCGATCAGCCGTTCGACCTCGAGCAGCCCGGCCTCGCTGCGCACGACGGTGTCGGCCGCCTGCTGTCCGCGGTCGGCCAGCTGCCGCATGAAGAGCGTGCGATCGGATTGGGAGAGGACTTGGTTCAGCAGATACGCGAGGACCAGCGCCAGGACCAGCGCCAGGAGCATGAACGGAAGCGTGATCTTCCAGCGCAGGCTGAGGCGGACCTTCGGCTGCATCCCCGCTACCCCCAGGCCTGCCGATCAGCGCAGTAGGAGGGCGGCCACGACCATCAATAGGATGAAAGTACCCGCCAGCAGGCCGATGCGGCGGAGGTCCTTGCGCACGTAGGTGTAGTCCGGGTTGAAGCCCGATTCGCGCGTCGGGCGCACCGCCGGGGCAGGCGCTCCCGGAGCGCTCCCGGAGACCTGGGCCGCCTGGCGCGCCCGGGATTGCCTCGATTTCTTGCTCACCTTGCCACTCCTCTTCTGGTCAGGCGCCCGGCGGCTTTCAGCCTTCGGCCAGCTCACCGAAGACGATGATGCGCTGGTTGTCCACCAGGTACGGATAGCACGAGATCAACGTGATGGTCGGTCGCGTGGTCGGGAGCATCACCTCGACCGCGGTCGGCTCGACGATCTGCAGACCGGTGACCCGGTACAGGTACTCGCGCGCCGAGGTCGCGACTCGGATCTCATCGCCCGGGCGCAGGCGGTCCAGGTCGCGGAACAACTCGCCGAAGATGTCGTTGTGGGCTGAGAGCACCAGATTGCCGGCCTCGCCCGGGTTGGCGGTGCCCAGGTGTTGTGCGACGCCGCGGCGCAGCTGCTCCCAGCCGTCACCCTGCACGACAGGGGCCGCCGAGTTCCAGATGGCCGGGATGAAGATGCTGCGCGCCTGCTGTGGCCCGGGCGTCGGGATGACCTCGACCGGCAGCGACTGGACGAGCGGCCGCAGGTTCTCCGGGATCTCGGCTTCGTTCGGCTGAGCGCCGCCCGGTGAGGTCGGCGGGGTGTGTCCGGAAGGCAGGACGATGGCGGTGATCAGCGCCGTCGGGGAGGCGGTGGCGCCGCTGAGCGCCTGGGCGACCTCCTGATTGAGCTGCTGCAAGGCGCCCACGCCGCTGAGCAGGACGTACAGAAAGCCGAGCACCGCCGCCACCTCGACCCCAGCAGCAGGCGGTTGAGGAACGGCCGCAACCGGCCGGCAGGCGCCGCGGCGCCGGTTTCGGTGACAGAAGGTTCAACTGCGCCGGCCGCCTGGCCGTTGGTCTGCGGGCTGACGGGCGGTTCCTCGGGCAGACGCAGGGCGCGGCCGGTCCGCTGAAACTGGTGCAGCCGAGCCTGCCGCGCTTCAAGGCGCTTGCGCGCAAGCAGCGCTTCCAGTTCCTCGATCGAAAGCTCGTCAGCCGGTCGTCGGTCTCGACCCATCGGTGTGGACTGCGCGTCGCGTGCGTTGGTGCACGAAGGATGCCAGTCGGCCGGGATTATACCCGATGCCCCAGACCGGGCCTTGGCTGGAACTGAAGCGGCCGTCTACCGACGGCCGCTGGCCTTCTCCGGCGTCAGCCCGAGCAGCTCAGTCCTCGTCCCGGCTGCGTAGATGGGGGAAGAGGATCACCTCGCGGATCGACGCCTGGTCGGTCAGGAGCATCACCAGCCGGTCGACGCCCATGCCGAAACCGCCGCAGGGCGGCATCCCGTAGCGCATCGCCTGCAGGTAATCCTCGTCCAGCGGATGCCGGTCCTCGTCGTCGCTGCCGTAATCGCGAGCCATCTCCAGGAAGCGCGCCTCCTGGTCGAAGGGATCGTTCAGCTCGGTGAAGGCGTTGCACAGCTCCATGCCCAGGGCGAAGCCCTCGAAGCGCTCGACGGTCGTCGGATCGCCCGGCCGGCTCTTGGCCAGCGGGGAGATGTCGCGCGGGTAGTCGTAGACGAAGGTCGGCTGGATCAGCGTCGGCTCGACGTAGTGCGCCAGAAGCGACTCGATCAACTTGCCGCGGGTCGACTCGGGCGCCGGCTCATGGCCCTTGGGGAACATGGCCTGGCGCAGGCTTTCGGCGGTCGGACATAGGAGGATGTCGATGCCGGAGGCCTCGATCAGGGCCTGACGCAGCTCGACCCTGCGCCACGGCGGCGCCAGCTCGACGGTCTGGCCGCGCGCCTCGATCGTGGTCGATCCGGTGACCGACTGGGCCGTGAAGGCAACCATCTGCTCGGTCAGTTCCATGACGTCGCGATAATCGGCGTACGCCATGTAGAACTCGAGCATGGTGAACTCGGGGTTGTGCTTGAAGGACACGCCCTCATTGCGGAAATCGCGGCCGATCTCGTAGACGCGCTCGAGGCCGCCGACCAGAAGCCGCTTCAAGTACAGCTCGAACGAGATGCGCAGGTACAAGTCCTGGTGCAGCTGATTGTGGTGCGTCACGAACGGCCGCGCCGCCGCCCCGCCGTAGGTCGGCTGCAGGATCGGCGTCTCGACCTCCAGGAAGCCGCGGCTGTCCAGGAAGGTCTGCAGGGCACGGATGATGGCGGCCCGCTGACGGAACAGCCGGCGTACGGGCGGATTGACGGCCAGGTCGGCGTAGCGCTCGCGGTAGCGCGCCTCCGGGTTGTCGAAGGCCGAGTGTACGACCCGCTTGCCGTCGACGACCTCCTCCTTGGAAGCCGGCAGCGGCGAGATCGCCTTGGCCAGCATGCCGAACTCGTTGACCCTCAGCGTGACCTCGCCGGCGCGCGTGCGAAAGAGCGTGCCGGAGACCTGGGCGAAGTCCCCTAGGTCGAAAAGGTCATCGAACAGGCGCATGCGCTCGGCGCCGACCTCGTCATGACGAAGGTAGAGCTGCAGCTGCCCGGCGCCGTCCTCCAGGTGGGCAAAGACCACCTTGCCCATGCGGCGGATCGAGCGCAGCCGCCCGACCACCGTGGCCTCCACCGCCGCCCCCTCGCCGGCGGCCTCGAAGGCCTCCAACGCCTGCCGCGTGGTGTGGGTGCGGCGCGCGCGCGGCGGGTACGGCTCCATCCCGGCCTGGCGCAGTCGCTCGCTCTTCGCCCGCCGGAGCTGCTCGAGTTCGTTCAATTCGGCCATGCGCGTGCTTTCCTTATGCGGGCCGTCCGGCCCGCGGCGGTAGTGTACACGAAAACGCCCCGCGCATCGATCGATGCGCGGGGCGTCGGAGCCGACCCGCGTGTTACTTAACCTTGACGATCCGGAAAACCAGGTTGCCGGCCGGAGCCTTGACCTGCACCTCGTCGCCGGCCTTGTGGTCGAGCAGCGCCTGCCCCAGGGGCGACTCGTTCGAGATCAATCCTTCTTTGGGATTGGCCTCGGCCGCGCCGACGATGGTGTATTCCTCCGGCTTGCTCTCGCCTTCCTGGACGACGACCGTGCTGCCGATGCGCACCACCCCCTTGGGGCCGCCCGGTTCGATGATCTTGGCCACGGCCAGCATGTGCTCGAGCTCGAGAATACGCCCTTCGACGAAGGCCTGCTCGTTCTTGGCGGCTTCGTATTCGGCGTTCTCGATCAGCTCGCCGTCCTCCATCGCCTCGTGCAGGCGCTGCGCGACCTCCTGCCGTTTGACCGTGCGCAGGAGCTCGAGCTCATCCTCGAGCTTCTTGAGACCCTCGCGGGTGACGTACACCGCCTGACTCGCCATCGGCATTTCCTCGGGTTGTGCTGTCGATCTGTTCCAGCGGGCTGGTGAGACAAAAAAGAACTGAGAGATTGCTCTCAGCCCGTGCCTTGCCCTGGCATCATAGCATAACTTGAAGCCAGTGTAAAGCGGACCGATTTCATCCCTGACCGAGGTCCCTGTCCGACGGGCGAGGTGACATAAGTCGGGCTAAGGGGATCCGGCCGGCGCCCGCAAGAGCAAGCCGCCGCTCCCATCGTGGAAGGCGCGCAGTTCCTCGAATTGCGCGTAGGGGTCATCCCAGAAGGTCGAGAGCTGGGAACGGTACTCGGTGATGGCGTCGCCCCAGGTCTGGACCTCCTCCGGTGAGAGGCTCACGGTCATTTCTTTCCCGGGCAGAGTCCAGCCGTTCGGGAGGTTGCCACCGCGGGCGGCATAGGGGAAATCCCGGTAGTACCACAGCGGCCTGCCAGTCTGCTCAGCAGCAGTACGCGTCAGGCGGTGATCCACATGCCCGCCCAGTCCCAGGGGGCAGTAGACGTCCGCTTCTGCGGGGCAGCCCTCGGCCAGCCAGGCGGCCAGTTGCGCCACCCGCTCCGCCTCGGCGGCGTGGATCGGGCCGAAGAGCGACTCTTCCGTCGGGTAGAGGACCTCCCCGGTCGTTGCGCGGCGGTAGATGGCGTCTGGAAGGTCGTAATGGATCACCGAGGCGCCCAGCCGGCCGCAGGCCATCCGATCTTCCGTGCGCCGGTCGGCGGCCGTGGCCCGATCCATTCCCCAGCGGGCGTGCAGCGATTGCGCCAGATCGGAGAGCGGCTCGCGACCGGGCTCCCCGGCGCAGACCGTCAGGACGGTG